>NZ_VCKY01000113.1 GCF_005889735.1 Nonomuraea turkmeniaca | reverse complement strand
ACCGTGATCGACAGCGCCCGGCGGCTGGCCGAGCGGCTCGGCTGGCTGGAACCCATCAGCCCCGCCACCGGGCCGCCGCCCGGCTCGGGGGCTCCGACAGCCACCAGCCCCAGTGATGAGCCTGTCTAATGCGCCGGCTCTGAACACGGTGATCGGTCCTGGAGATGGGTCCTTCCTGGATCGCCTGTTTCCTACACGGCATCCGTGAGTGTTGGCTCGAAGTGAACGAGTTCGACCGTCGGCGCCGTCACTCACACGGTCCCCTGCTTCGACCGGTCCGGAAGACCGATCCCCTGCAGCCGTCGATGCACCGCCATAGGAGCTCGGCCATGGGCATCATCGCTTGGATCATCATCGGACTGGTCGCCGGGGCGGTGGCCAGAATGCTGGTTCCCGGCAAGGACGCGCAGGGTATGGTCATCACCTTCGCGCTCGGCATCGCCGGGGCGCTGCTCGGTGGGTTCGTCGCCACCGAGGTGTTGCACGTCTCCGGTGACGACGGCAGACGGGCTGGCACCCGCAGGGCCCCGGACGATCGTCGCCTGTGACCAGGGGAAAGCGCCGAGGCCGTACCGATGACCACATCCGATCTGAAGCCGTGCGGTCCGCCCGTGCCGGCGGCGGCCGGCACGCGGCGGCAGCCCCGATGGGCCGTCAGGACCGGTCAGCACACCGCCAACCCGCTGCCTTGGCCCCGTCCTTGCCAGGCATGCGAAGGCATCGACATCTCAGGAGGCAAACATGTCCGCCATGACGTGGTTGGCCGTCGCCGTGGCGGTGGTTGTGATCGCGGCCATCGGGCTTCGTCGTGCTGCAGCAGCGCCGGCGACGCCTTCGCCGGCGCTTCGGCCCTGAATACGAACGCCTCGTCAACGATCGGGACAACCGGGGCGAGGCCGAGCAGGAGTTACGTGCCCGACAGAGGTGGGTCGCCACGCTCGACATCACACCGCTGACCCCCGAATCCCGGCAGACCTACGCCGAGCAATGGACCAGGCTCCAGGAGCGGTTCGTCGACGCGCCAGGCCCCGCCGTGACCGAGGCCGACGAGCTGGTCACCACCGTCATGGCCGAGCGCGGATATCCCACCGAAGACTTCGAGCAGCAGCTGTCGGACCTGTCAGTGGTGCACGGCCGTACCCTGCACCACTACCGCCAAGCCCACGAGATCAGCGCGCGCGCTGCACCGGGCGAGGCCTCCACCGAGGACCTGCGGCAGGCCATGGTGCACTACCGCGTCCTGTTCCAGGAACTCCTCGACGATGGCGACGAGCACCACTCCCACCCCTCCCCAGCCGGCCACGAGCAACCAGCAATCACCGACGACTCCCAGCAATGGTGACTCGACATGGACATACGCAACGACCCCGAACGCCTTGATGAGCGCCTCGACGAATCCGGCGCCATGCCGCCGATCCGGACCGTACCCGTTCTGACGCACGACAACGACGGCGACCCCGCGCCGGCGCCGACGCCTGACCAGCTCGTCTTCGACCAGGCGGCCCAGCCGCCACCGGCACCGCCCGTCCCGCCGGTGTCTGTGCTCGGCAGCGACCCGCCGATGTCCAGGACCGGTGGCACGGCCTTCAGGCGTCCTTCGTCGACGATCCCCGCGATGCCGTGCAACGCGCCGACTCACTTCTGGACGAGGTCATGGCCTCGCTCCACCAGTCCCTGAAAAGCCGCATCCGTGAGCTGCAGGAGCGCTGAAAGAACACCGGCCACCATGACACCGAGCAGCTGAGGATGACACTGCGCTCCTACCGCGACACCTTGCACCAGCTGCTGCCACTCGCCGACGACCACGTGCCACGGTAAACCCGTGCTTCGCCATCATCGCGGCCATCATCTTCGTGTCCGGCCTGCTGCTGAACCTGCTCAACGTCACCATCGCCAGCATCGGCGCAACCGCTTTCGTCCTGCTCGGGCTGTGCCTGCTCGCGCTCCATCAAGCGGGCATCGGCACCACCGGCCCCCGGACACGCTGACCCAAGCCATCCTCCACACCCCGCCGACCTGGCCGCCGTTCACCACCGGCTGACCACCTGCTGCCTGCAAGACACCACAAGCAAGGACAAGACATGGGTGTCCTGGACATTCCCGTGGAACTGGAACAGATGAGATTGCCGCTGCCGAGTCGGGATCCCCTCATCGACGGCGCGGCGATTCCGGGCATGAACGGTGAGGTCGCTGCCACAGGGGTGTGCATGAGGGTGGTCGCTGACAGCTTGTCCTTCAACGGCCATAAATCTGCCACGTGCCGGAGTCGCTCGCGCGCGCCGGCTGCGTCCAGCCGCGTGGCAGGGTCCTTGTCAAGCAGGCCGGCGAGCATGGCCGCCAGCGGTCCAGCCCTTTGGAAGGGGTCGGGTGGGTCGGCGAGCACAGCGACAAGAGTATGAATCGCCGTGTCACGGCAGAAGGGGGGCCTCCCTTCGACGGCCATGAAAAGGGTGGCGCCCAGCGACCACAGGTCCGACTGTGGGCAGGCGTCACCTGTGACCCGCTCAGGAGCCAGGAAATCCATGGTGCCGGTCAGCATCCCGGTCTGGGTGAGCGGGTCCTCGCCGTCCATGGCGGCGATGCCGAAGTCGGTCAGGACCACGCGACCGTCATGGCCCAGCAGCACGTTGTCCGGCTTGACGTCCAAGTGCACGATCCCGGCCGCGTGAGCGGCGCACAACCCCTCGAGCACGTCCAGACCGATCTTCGCCACCGCGCGCGGAGACAGCGGCCCATCCTGGGCCACCCTTTGACCGAGCGTTCGGGAGCGCACCAACTCCAGCACGATCCAGGGCTGACCGGCCACCTCGATGAGGTCGTACACGCCCGCGACATTGGGATGGCTGACGCGTGCCGTGGCACGTGCCTCTTGCCGCGTGCGCTCGGCCAGGACTGTCCGTTCGGATCCGGTCGGCAACGACACTTCCTTGATCGCGACCTCGCGAGCGAGCAACTCGTCACGACCGTGCCAGACCGTTCCCATGCCGCCCCGCCCGAGAGGTTCGAGCAGCCGATAACGGGCGGCGAGAAGAGATCCATCCAACGGTGTGTCGAGTCTGCGATACTCACTCGCCGTATCGACGTGATGCCCGGGCGCGAGGTCGAGGACAGGTCCCTGCTGACGGCTGCGGGTGCCAAGAGCCGTCATGAGCGCCGTCCGATCGTGATCGCCGGTCGGTAGAGGCCTGCTCACCGGCGCCTGGCCAGTCCGCGCCATATCTACTTTCCTGTCCGCTGGCCGTCGCTTGGGCGGCGAAGGCCGATGATCGACTGCAGAATGGCCACAGTCGGCTGGTCGCCAGCGTCACCGCGGCGCCGAACACGATGGCGAGTCGTTGGCGCACGTTCTTCAGCTCGGTACGAAACAGCAGCCGGTGCTGAACAGCGGGCGTGATGAAACACGCCGTCTCCCGAGCGCCCGCCCCTCCCGGTGAGGCCCGAGCTTCCGTGCAGGAGCGTCATGGGCGGGCTGGGCAGCAAGATGCGTCCGGAGACGATGGCCGGGATCACCATCTCGACGACGATTACGGCCATCCATAACATGGTCTCGGTGGATATGGCTGCCTCCGCGCGGTATCGACGCTGACGCACACCGCCCGAAGACGGGTAGCCAGACACCGCCATCCAATGCCGCTGACCAGCAGACGGCTACCGGCGTTCCGAGCAAAGCTCATCACCGTAGCTGATCGCCGATCAAGTTCCTTCAGCAGGCCGAGCCCGACGACGCCGGACGGGGCCGACCGATCCGGGCCGCCTGCCGTACAACCGCCAGACGGTCCTCATCGCCCGTGCTCCGTCCGGTGATCGGCTGTGGTGATGAACCCTTCAGGGATTGGCTGTGTCCGTACGGCATGCGGGGATGTTGGCTCAAGGAGAACGAGTTCGACGGCCGGCCCCGGCGAGTCCGCGAGCGGCCGGCCCTCTGCTTCGACCGGTCCGGAAGACCGATCCCGCGCAGTCATCGATTCGCCGCACTAGGAGTTCGGTCATGGGCATCATCGCCTGGATCATCCTCGGATTGGTAGCCGGGCTGGTGGCCAGAGCGCTGGTCCCCGGCAGAGACCCGCAAGGGTTGATCATCACCTTCGTGCTCGGCGTCGCCGGCGCACTGCTGGGCGGCTTCGTGGCCACGCAGCTGTTCCATGTCTCGGGGCTTCAGGGGTTCTTCAACCTGTCGACGTGGGTCTGCGCCATCGTCGGCGCGGCTGTTCTGCTGCTCGCCTACAACCTGTTCACCGGGCGGCGTTCTGGCCGCTGGGCGGGCCGCCGATGAAAGCGGCCGAGTGCCGCGGCGGGGGGCGGCCCGATGTCCGTTGCCGGTGGCATCCCCGTCATCGGGGCCATCCTCACCTTCGCGCTGAGCAGGGGAACAGTTGGCGGCCTCGACCTGCGCATCGTGGGTGTCATCCTGATGCTCGGTGGCGGCGTCACGCTCGTGGCTTCCCCTGCTGCTGCGTGGCAGATTGCGCTGGAGCCAGTCGACCGTCCGTAGCCACCAGCACGTCATCGATGACGCGCCGCCCATCATGGTGGACCGTCCTGGCCACGAGGCCAGGCAACACGCTCACCGTCAGTATCCGGACGATCTTCGGTCCTGACCGGCAGATGTGTTCCATCCGATGCCTTCGCCCCCGGGCGGTGAGCGAAGGCATCGAGTCTCCAGGAGGCAGATATGACCAGCATGACCATGACCTGGGTCGCGGTGGCCGTGGTGGCGGTGGTGATGCTGGCCATCGCCTCTATCGTGCTGCGACAGCGCCGGCAGCGGCTTCGCCGGCGCTTCGGTCCCGAATATGAACGGACCCTGAGCCAGCGGGACACCCGCGGCGAGGCCGAGCGGGAGTTGCGGACCCGCGAGAAGCGGTTCGCCACCCTCGACATCAAGCCGCTCAGCCCGCAGGCCCGGCAGAGCTACCGCGCGCGGTGGACCAAACTGCAGGCGCAGTTCGTGGACGCGCCAGGCTCCACCGTGGGCGAGGCCGATCAGCTGGTGATGGCGGCCATGGCCGAACGCGGATACCCCGCAGGAGACTTCCAGCAGCAGCTCTCCAACCTGTCGGTGGTGCACGGCCGCACCCTGCACCATTACAGGAAGGCCCGCCAGATCAGCGGGCGTGCCGCGCGTGACCAAGCCTCCACCGAGGATCTGCGTCAGGCCATGGTGCATTACCGCGTTCTGTTCGAGGAGCTTCTCGACGACGGCGACCTCGCCGACAGTGACACTGACCAACCGCAACCAGCCGCCGCTGCCCGTGACGACCATCCGGCCCTGCACGGCGACCTTCGAGAAAGCTGACGCATGGACATCCGCAACGACGAAGAGCGCCTCGACCAGACCACCGACATACCGCCACCTCGGCCCGTGCCCGTTCTCGATCACGACACTCTGCCGGCCACCACCTCCGACAAGCTCGTGTTCGACCCGGCGGCTGAACCCGCGCCACCGCAACGCGCCTCGTTATTCGGCAGCGACCCGGGCGGTGTCCTGGACCAGTGGCACGATCTTCAAGCGTCCTTCGTGGACGACCCGCGCGAAGCCGTTCAGCGCGCCGACGCGCTCATGGACGAAGTGATGACCTCCATCCGCGAGACGCTGGAACGCCGCCTGCGTGAGCTCCAGGAGCCCTGGAAGAACACCGACCATGACGACACCGACACCGAGCGACTGAGGATGGCCCTGCGCGCCTACCGCAACGTCTTGCACAAGCTGATGCCGCTCGCCGACGACCACGCGACGGGGTGACGTCGTGCTGGCCATCGTCGCGGCCATCGTCTTCGCGATCGGCCTGCTGCTCGACCTGCTCAACGCCGCCATCGCCGGCATCGGCGGCACGGCCTTCATCCTGCTCGGACTGTGCCTGCTCGCACTTCATCAGGGAGGCATCGGCACCGCGGGCACGCGCTGGCGCAGAAAGCGCTGACTGGGGCACCTTTCAGCCACGGCGACGAGTCTCGCAGCACCCTCAGGAAACGCGCCTTCGGATCAAAGGGACCCCATGGCGACCGACCAAGCCACAGCGGGTGAGAGCTCCCGCCCCGATCGAGGCTGCGCCCGAACAAACTGGTCCTTCCGCGCGTCATGACACGCCCCCAAGGCTTTGCTGATCCGTGTCCCGGCCGAGGGGGCGCGGTGAGTCCTCAAGGCAGGAGAACACTGCGCCTTACCAAACCGGGCACTGAAGGAGCTCCTTCAACCTGGACTGTCAGCTCGGCTTCCACAGCAACGATGCGGCTGTCAGTCCAAGGGCGTTCATTCCGCGTGCGAGGGGATGGGGTACGGCAACCGCTGTGGGTGGGACGCCGGTTATCAGGGCTGCATGAAGGACAAGAACACGTCCCGGCCCGTCTGCATCGAGGGCTACGAGAAGAACGCCCAATGCCGCGACCACTACAGCGGCTCGCAGGGCTCGCCTGCATCGCCGGTCGTCGACATGTGCAACGGCGGAACGAACGCCTACGTGGAGTGCCGAGGAAGGGGCAGCTCGGGCAGTAGGGACGGCTGCCAGGCGTCGATCGACGCATATGCCTGCAGCTACAAGGGCAATCTCGCAACCGGCATCGACGGCTACGGCATAAGCGACAAGTCTGCCTGTAAGGGCGTAGCCGAGAGAGTCTCCTCGTGCCACAGAAGCGGCGGAACCGGGGGCGACTGCTTGAGCGCCGGCGTCATCCAGATGGACTGCATCAAGCGGACGAACAACAAGAACGGATGCACGCTCCTGGCGGATGACGTGATCCGCTGTATTCTCAGCGCGAATGACGCGAAGCAGACCGGGTGCGATGACAAGCCTGTTTCCGTCGTGCAAAAGGCGTGAGAAGGGTTCTCCGGCCGCCGACTGCGACCTCACGTACACGCCGTTCCAGGCCTGGATGGGGATCGCGCGGGTCAATGCGAACAAAGGCATCCTCGGCGGGATCTGCGGAGCGATCAAGTTCGCCGGGAAGCTTGAGTTCATGAAGACCTACGCGGAAACGGGCGGCGAGATATGCGACATGCTCGCCGCGGGAGGTCCGGCCTGGCTGGTTCACCTATGCGGGATAAGTGCCGCCTAGAAACTACAGGCGTTGGTTGCGCCTGGGGCCCGCGCTCGTCGCCGTGGCTCTGCTGATCGGAGCAGGGGTGCCTGTCTGCCTGCGGGCACATACCGTGTCCCAAGCCCGGTCCATCGCCCTCGACGGCATCAAGCAGCGCGGGTCGGACTGGTATGCCGCAGAACTGTTGGGCTATGTCGCCGTACTGACCCACTCGGATGGTTACACCACATCCGCACTGGCCGAGACGCTCACCGAGGAGCGCCGAGGCTTCCTCCCTGGGACGGCGACCGTTATCGATGTCGCGGTGAGTTCCGATGGGAAGCTGGCACTCGTCTCCGACGCGCAGGAGGGCTCCGGCCTTTGGCGTCTCGAAAGGGACCCGAAGCGGAGAGAGAATCTTACGGGGAGCAGGTCCACGATCCTTGATCGTGGGTTCGGGCCGGTGGCGTTGTCCTCCGACGGGCGGATCGCGGTGATCGGTGACGCGGCAAGCGGCGACATCAAGATGTGGGACCGCAACGAGGCCGACGATCCGAAGAGGGCTGTTGTCCGCACCGGCGACTACAAGGAACGGCTTCTCGATGTCTCGCTGAGTGCCGATGGCATGACATTGTTCGCCGGCTTCGAGAACGGCTCGGTCGAGGTTGGAGACTCGGAGTCGACAAGCCGCAGTTACTGGCGCGCGTGCGTGAGCACACATCCGGCGTGGGAGCGGTGTCGGCGTCAGCGGACGGCAGCAAGCTGCTCACCGTCAGCCAGGATTCGGCCATCGTCTGGTCGCTCGCTGATCCGAGCCATCCCGGTCCGAGCTCGCGGCTCATGAGTGCGGAGCATGCGCCAAGGGGGAACGGATGGGGCGGTGGCATGATGAGCGCCGACGGCCGGAAGGCGATCATCGATCGGGCCATTTGGGATGTGACCGATCCGGCGCGGCTGCACCAGGTGGGGAGCCTGTCGAACTCTGCCGAAGGGGGAACGCCGATAGCCATCACCGGCGACGGGAGCATCGCAGCCACGGTCGAGAACGAGCAGTCGACGATTGACCCGGTGGTCATATGGGGCTGAAGGATCCGTCGCACCCGATCCGGCTGGCCACGTTGAAGGTTCCTGAGTCGCAAGGGTGGCAGCTGGCCATGAGCGGTGACGGGGCGGTGATCGCCGTGGGAACGAGAGTCGGCGGGGTCTATTCATGGCTGCTGCCCAAGCTGCGTTCCAGCCTTATAAAGGATGCCTGTGTCGCTTCCGGGCCCCGTCGGCCTCCTCCCGGGTTCTGGGAGAGTATTAGTGAGCTCGCACCGCGTCACACAGCCACCCGTTTGCACCGACCTATGAAACGGTGTTCACCCTGGATGCGTTCGGCCGGAGGCAGTGGTTCATGGGCGTTCGCCTATGAAACCGGTGGACACGTCATTGCGCGGGGTCCGCGGACAGTCCACAGGGAAGAGACCGAAGTTAAACGCCGAGATCGACGGGGTAGAGCTGCGCATGTCTGCGGCGTTCTCGGCGACGCTGGACACGGGGGAACATTCGGGGGCACGATGCAGGCGTTCGTGATGAAGGAAATCGGACAGGTCGGCTTGATGGACCAGCCCGTCCCGCGGCCAGGTTCGCTGGATTCCGTCGTACGAACGACCACCGCCCTGGCTTGTACGTCGGACTCCCACACCGTCAATGCCGGCATCGGGCCGCGGGAGAACACGAGGGCGTCGGCGTGGTGCACGAGGTGACGGCCTTCCGGCCGGGCGACCGGGTCCTGGTGGGCGCCATCACTCCCGACTGGGGTGATCTTGCCTCCCAGGACGGTCATCCGTCACAGTCAGGCGGACCGCTCGGGGGGTTCACGTTCGCCAATTCCGAGGACGGGGTCTTTGCCGAGTACTTCCACGTGAACGAGGCCGACGCGAACCTGGCGAAGATCCCCGGCTGCGTGCCCGACGAGATGGCGGGCCTCATGGCCACCGCGGGCGCCAAGCTGCGCGAGGCCGGCCTGGTCATCGGGGTCGGATCGGTGCCCAGCCGGCAGAAGCTCGCTCGCGACTACGGCGCCGACGAGATCGTAGACTTAACCACCGAGGAGGTCGTCGAGCGCATCCTTGACCTGACCCAGGGACAGGGCGTGGACACCGCCATCGAAGCCCTCGGCGCGGACGCCACCCTCCAGACCGCCGTAAAGATCACTAGACCGGGCGGGACGGTCTCCAACACCGACTATTACGGAGAAGGCGAGTTCGTGCGCATTCCCCGTATCGAGTGGGGCGTCGGGATGGCCAACAAGACGATCACGACCGGCCTGTGCCCGGGCGGCAGGGTGCGCATGGAGCGGCTGCTACGCGTTCAGGAGAGCAGGCGACTCGATCCCACGCACATGACCACCCACACGTTCCGCTTTGAGGAGATGGAGCGCGCCTTCGAGGTCTCGGACAAGAAGCTCGACGACCTGGTGAAGGCGCTGATCACCTTCTCGTGACGGAAGCTGATCATCGTCCAGTATCGAACAGCGGCGACGTCCGCCTGCCAGGAGCGCCCCCTTCCCCGATGGTGCACGTCGGCACGGAGGAGAAGGCCAGGCATGCTCGACCTCGATCCACCCTTTCGCCCGGTGCGCCGCCAGGAGGGCTATCTGGCGCTGGAGGACCTGGGCCTCATCGGAGACGGCACGACGGCGGCGCTGGTCGGCGTCGACGGTTCGATCCCGTGGCTGTGCCTGCCCCGCTTCGACAGCGACCCGCTGCTGTGCGGCCTGCTGGATCACGAGCGCGGCGGCCACTTCACGTTGACCGTGGACGACCTGCGCCAGGCCCGGCAGTTCTACGAGCCGGAGACCGCGGTGCTGGTGACCGAGTTGCGCGGCCCGACCGGCCTGGTCCGGATCACTGACGCGCTGGCCCTGCGTGCCGACGCAGACCTCAGCGACGACGCGGGCGGCGGCCGGGGCGAGTTGGTCCGGTCCGCGGTCGTCCAGGCCGGGACCGTGCGGCTGCGGGCGGAGCTGAAGCCGCGCGGCGGCGGGCAGACGCGGGTCCTTTACGGCGGTCTGGAGGTGCGCGGCTCCCGGCGGCCCGACCTCCGGCTGCATCTGCGATCCAACCGTCCGCTGACCGGCCTGCGCACCGAGCACGACCTTCAGGAGGGCGACCGCCTCGATCTGGTGCTGTCCTGGGGCCGCATCCACCGCCATCACCGCTTCGACCCCGAGGCGATGCTGCGGCAGACCGCCGAGGCCTGGCGGCGCTGGATGCGCAAGTGCAGCTACGGCGGGCCGCAGGAAGCGCTGGTCCGGCGCTCGGTGATCACGCTGAAGTTGTGCGACGACTGGGGCAACGGCTCGCTGGTCGCGGCGCCCACCTCCTCGTTGCCCGCGCCGATCGGCGGGGTGCGCAACTGGGACTACCGCTACACCTGGATCCGCGACGCCGCCTACGCCGTGTTCGCGTTGCGCCGCGTCGGCTTCGACGAGGAGGCCGACGCCTTCCTCGGCTGGGTCCTGGACGCCTTCGAGCACAGCCGCCACCCCCGCATCATGTACACCCTCGGCGGCGACCCCGTACCGGAGGAGATCCACGACGCCGACCTGGAGGGCTACCGGCGCTCGGCCCCGGTGCGATGGGGCAACGGCGCCGCCGACCAGCGCCAGCACGACGTCTACGGCGAGGTGCTGGACTGCGCCGACCAGTGGCTGCTCCCCGGCCGCGAGCTCCAGCCGGCGCTGTGGTCCGGTCTGGCGGAGCTGGCCGAGGCCGCCGCGCACACGTGGCGGCAGCCGGATCAGGGGATCTGGGAGGTACGCAGCGAAGGGCGGGTCTTCACCTACTCAACCGGGATGTGCCAGGTGGCCCTGGATCGGGCCGCGGCCATCGGCGAGCGGTTCGGCATGTCCGGGCCGATCGCGACCTGGCGCGCCACCGCCGAGAAGCTCCGCCGGCTCATCCTGGACCAGTCCTGGGACGAGGAGGCACAGTGCCTGAGCGAGCACCTGGACGGCGGCGGTAGCCTGGACGCCAGCCTGCTCGCGCTTCCGCTGCGCAAGGTCGTACCAGCCGACCATCCGCGGATGGCGGCCACCACCGCGGCCATCGCCGAACGCCTGTCGGCCGGTGACGGCCTGCTCTACCGGTACCTGCACGATCAATCACCCGACGGCCTGCCCGGCGACGAGGGCGCCTTCGTGCTGTGCAGCTTCTGGCTGGTCGACAACCTGATCCTGCAAGGCCACATGGACCGGGCCGAGGAGTTGTACGCGTCGCTGTGCGCGCGCGCCAACCCCGTCGGGCTGCTGCCCGAGCAGATCGACCCGGCCACGGGCGCGTTCATGGGCAACTTCCCGCAGGCGTTCAGCCACATCGGGATCATCGCCAGCGGCGTCAACCTCGCACGAGCGAAAGCAGGTGCCAGGGCATGATCAACCGGCTCGTCATCCTCGGCGCCACCGGCGACCTCAACGCCCGCTATCTGCTGCCGGCCCGGGCCGCCCTGCGCGCGGCCGGACACCTCGCCGACCGGTTCGAAACCACCCGCGCCGACCGGCAGAACTGGACCGACGAGGAGTTCCGCCGCTGGGCGTTCGCCCAGCTCGACCGGCACGCCGCGACGGAGCCCGGTGAGGCCAGGAAGGCGATCCCCGACTCCGCCCGATACCAGTGGGCGGACGCCGCCAACGCCGCTGACATCGCCTCGCTCGTCGCCGGTGACGGGTCCGTCGCCGTCTACCTCGCCCTCCCGCCGGCGATCTTCCCCGGTGCGATCGCCGCCCCTCGGCGCCGCGCACCTGCCGCCGGGCAGCCGTATCGTGCTGGAGTCGTTCGGCGAAGACCTCGACAGCGCGGTGGAGCTGAACCGGCTGCTCATGGGGGTCGTGCCCGAGCAGGCGGTGTTCCGCGTCGACCACTTCCTGGCCATGACGACCGTTCAGAACGTGCTCGGCAGCCGGCTGGCCAACCGCGTGCTGGAGCCCATCTGGAACAGCGCGCACATCTCCGAGGTGGAGATCTCTGACCGCGGGCCATTCCTCTGAAAACGCGAACCTGGCAAAGGTAAGGCCGTCAAGCTCTCCGCGGCGGGGCTGGGGCTTTCGTGATGGCACTCGGGCTCAAGGCAAACTGAACCTGTACGAGCAACCGTCGAGCGGCCGCCGACGAGCGATTTGCGTCTGCCAGTCAGGACGACTCCGACGCGAACGGCAACGTGCGGACCTTCACCTACGACTGGGCCGGCCGGCGTACCGCTGCCACCGATCCGGACACGGGCTCGTCCTCCTACGGCTACGACGCCGCGGGGCGGCCGATCTGGAGCGTCGACGGCAACGGCAGCAAGGTGTCCACCGTCTACGACGACCTCGGCCGCCGTACCAGCCAGTGGCACGGGGAGCCGCTGACCGGCACCAAGCTCGCCGAGTGGACCTACGACACCATCGCCAAGGGCCACCCCACCGCGGCCACGCGTCATGTCGGCTCCAACGCCTATGTCGACGCCGTCACTGCCTATGACAGCTCCTACCGCGCGACGAACACCAAGCTCACCATCCCGGCCGCGGAAGGCGCGCTCGCGGGTGAGTACGAGTTCGCCGCCAGCTACGACGTCGCCGGCAACTTACTCACGCAGACCATGCCCGGTAAGGGCGACCTGGCAGGCGAGACGCTCACCTACAGCTACACCGACCTCGGCCTGGCCAAGGACCTCACCTCCGACTACGGCAGCGGCTCCACCTACGTCAAGGAAACGGTCTATTCGGCCACCGCCCGGCTCAACGAACGCGCCTACGGCGCCAACTCCCAGGTCAAGCGCACCTTCACCTGGGACGAGGCCACCGGCTGGCTGAACCGGCTCACCACCACCTCCGGCTCCCAGCTGGCCCAGGACGACACCTTCACCTACAACAAGGACGGCCAGATCACCCGGATCCAGGACACGCCGGGTGGCCAGTCCGAGTGCTTCGGCTACGACGGTCTCACCCGGCTGACCTCCGCCTACACCACCGGCGCCGCCACCTGTACCGCCGCCGACAACCAGGGCCCCGACCCCTACAACCAGTCGTTCGCCTACGACGCGGTGGGCAACCTGCAGTCGATCACCGACAACGGAGTCACCGCCACCTACGGCTACCCCGCCCCCGGCTCGTCGGCGGTACGGCCGAACGCCGTCACCGCGATCAGCCGGCCGGGCCGTACCGACACCTACGGCTACGACAACGCCGGCCAGCTCGTCGCCCGCACCGTCGGGGGCAAGCAGGCCGCCTTCACCTGGAACCCCCTCGGCCAGATGGACAAGGCCGTCGTCGATGGCGCCGAGACCTCGATGGTCTACGACACCGACGGCGAGCGGCTGATCCGCCGCGACCCCGACGGCTCCTCGACCCTCTACCTGGGTGTGATGGAGATCCGCGCCACCGGCGGAGTGGCCAAGGCCACCCGCTACTACACCGGCTCGGATGGCGCCGTGGTCGCCCTGCGCAACTCGGCCGGGGTGCAGTGGATGGCCTCGGGCCTGCACGGCTCCACCCAATTGGCCATCGACGAGGCCACCGGGCAGATCTCCCGCGAGCGCTACCTGCCCTACGGCCAGCGGCGCGGCAGCGACGACCTGCCCTTCACCGACCGCGGTTTCCTGGGCAAGACCGAGGACGACTCCACCGGTCTGGACTACCTGTCCGCTCGCTACTACGACCCGGCCATCGGCAAGTTCGTCTCCACCGACCCGCTGCTGGACCTGTCCAAACCGCAATGGACCAACCCCTACTCCTACGGCGGCAACAACCCGATCGGCGCCTCCGACCCCACCGGATTGAAGGTCATCGACGACGCCGGCCCGAGCGACCCGTGCGCCAAGCCCAAGAGCGTCGCCTGCAAGGCCAAGCGCAAGCAGGAGGCGGAAGCCGCGCTGCGAGCCGCGCAGGCGGAGGTGGATCGGCAGCTCAGGCTCCTCATCGACGCCGTCCTGGCCATCGCGAAGATCGCCGCTGACGAGCTCGGCATCACTGCGGGCATTCAGTGCTTCTCCACCGGCAATCTGGGCGCCTGCGGGGAGACCGCGCTGAACATCCTCGGCTCCCTGGCCGGTGGACTGGCGGGCAAGCTCGCGGTGAAGTACGGCCTGCCATGGAAATGGAAGAAGGCCTACGAGCTCGGCAAACGGGTCTGGAAACACGCGGGCGATGCCATCAGCGCCTTCAAGAACTGGCTGGCGGCCAAGGATCGCCTCAAGCTCGCCAGCAAGAAGGTGCAGGAGGCCACGGAGGCGCTGAACGCGGCGTGCCCCATCAGCCGTCCGAAGAGCAGCTTCGTCCCCGGCACCGCGGTCGTGATGGCCGACGGCACGTACAAACCCATCGAAGAGGTCGACGTCGGCGATCGCGTCCTGGCCACCGACCCGGAAACCGGCCAGGTCCGAGCCGAACCGGTGACCGCGGTGATCACGAGCAAGGGCGTGAAGAACCTCGTCCGGATCACGGTGGACACCGACGGCGAGCGAGGCGAAGCCACCGGCACGATCATCGCCACCGCCACGCATCGCTTCTGGCTCGTAGAACCGCGGGCCTGGGTCGAGGCGAGCGCGTTGGCACCGGGGGTCCAGCTGCGCACCAGCGGCGGCCAGAGCCAGGAGATCCTCGCCATCGCCAGGTGGACCGCGGGTGAGCAGCGGGTGCACAACCTGACCGTCGCGCGCACCCACACGTATCACGTGAGGACCGGCGCCACGGACGTCCTGGTCCACAACGACAACAACCCGCTCGACGAGAGTTGCCGCGTCGTCCGCGATGAGCGGAACTGGATACCGTGGAAGGAATACGTCGCGGAGGTCATCAAGCAGATCCGCAACAAGCACCGCGGCGGCCAAGGCTACGAGAGTGGTCGTCACGGCGCCGGATTCAGCGCGTCGGCGACGGAGCTGCAGGAGTTCGTGAGGGCAAACCCACACCTTCTTCCCGAAATCAAGCAGGCACTGCTAGACAAGGTGAAGGAATGGCGTGCGAAAGCCAGGGGCACCGACCACCGAGGGGGACGCAGTTGACAGATGCGTTGCCGCAGGATTGGTGGCACGTCTATGACGCCGTGGACCGCGCCGAAGACGAGGTCGACGCGAAAACTGGGACGGACGACCTGTTCCAGGCGCTCGCAACGACGGATCGCCTCGTCGGCGCGCTCCCCGGATCGGCCGAGGCGCACTACCTGCGCGGATACGTCCTCCACCTCTGCCACGTGAAGGGGCAGGCCCTGAGCGGCGAGGCACTGTCCGAAATGCGGCAAGCGTTGCGGCTGGACCCAGGGCATCAATGGGCGCGATTCCACGAGATCGTTCTCTGCTACGACGCGGGGCACTATGGGGCGGTGCTCGACGCCTTCGCGCGGCTCGATCGCGCGTACTTCGACGACGCGGGCAAGGGCTGGCGTTACGTCAAAGCCATCGAGTACCGCCTGTGCTGCCTGTTCCGGCTGGGGCTGGTTGGAGAGTTCTCCGCGGGGCTCCCGCTGCTGGTCGACGAGTACGTGCGCACGGAGGACGATCCGGATCTCGGTCCGGAACGTCCGGACGTGCTGCTGGCCCTGTATCAAGAGGTCCTCGCGCAAGGGGAGACTCCCCTGCGGGACCTCCTCCGGCAGGAGCTGAGCCGCTTGGTGCCGGGACACTGGGTGTCGATGGAAGAGCTCCAGTGATTGGCGACAGTGCGCCTGCCGATCGTTACATCCCGCCCTGGTCATCACCGTGCGAGGGCTTCGCGTAGCGGCGCGAGCTCCGGCCGCCCAGGAGACGGAACCACGTGCGGCACGATGATCGGCCGTGCTCCTTCCCCTGGCCTACCTCACCGTCACGCCTTTCTCGCTTACGGCCGGCGCGGACATCTCCGCCTTCGCCGGTCAGGCCGTTCAGATCTGCTTAGAGGCGGCCGACGCCTACCAGGCGAGCCTGGTGGCGGCTCCAGAAATCCTGAAAAATACGGGCTTGTGGTGGATTGTGGCGCTCGGTAAGGATGCTGGGAGGCGGACGGCGATCCCGTCCGATCGCAGGCGAGACAAAGGACGCCGGATGACCCAGGCCGACGCGGTTGCATCTCTCGTGGAGCGAAGGTTAGGCCGCGCTCTCGATCCCGATCTCAACTTCTTCGAAGCCGGTCTCGATTCGCTCGCCCTGGTCGAGTTGCACGAGGAGCTCACCAGCACGCTGGGCCTGAGCCTGCCGGTCACCGCGATGTTCACCCACCCGAACCTGCGTGCTCTCTCGCACCTGATCACGCAGGGTCAGGCGCCCGCCAGGCAGGACGGCGCCCGTCGCCAACCGCTGGGCGGCAGCCGCCGCGACGTGCGTGCCAGGATCCGTAAGGACGGTCGGTGACCCCTCACGAACAGCCCATCGCCGTGATCGCGATGGGGCGCTTCCCGCAGGAGGTGGGGGCGGCCGAGGAGGCCGGACACGATCCTGGAGCGCAGGTCGTCCGGCTGTACGGCGGAGTGGGCAAGGCCTGCGCGGCGCTGCTGGCCAGGGAGTGCGAGCTGGCCGTGACCGACGCCGGCGAGCTGCTGCCGGGTACGCTGCGCGGCACCCTGGTCCTGCGGCTCCTCGACCGGGCGTTGCTCGACGGCGACCTGGTGCACCGGGTGATCTGGCCCGACGACCTCGAGGTCGAGGAGGGCTATCCGCCAGTGCACGCTCCGGGCGACGGCCGCCCGCGCGTGGTGGTGTGGTCCGGCCGCACCCACGAAGAGGCCGAGTCGGTACGGCGGAGCCTGGCCGGCTTCTTCGCCGGACTATCGGAGGATCGCTACGCCGACGCGGCGGGCACCCTGCAGCAGGGACGCGTCCACCACCCCGTGAGAGGTGCGGTGGTCTGCCGGAGCGCCGCAGAAGCCGCTCTCGCGCTGGCCCGCGAGCACACCTACGAGCAGGGGCCGGTCCGCCTGTCCCTCCCCGATGAGGCGGCCGGTCTGTACGGCGTGGAGCGTGTCTTCACCGAGGCCGTGGACGTGTGCGAAGAGGCCTTCGAAGCGCGCGGCGTCGAGCTGCCACCCGCCTTCGCCACCGCCTACGGGCTGGCCGCCACCCTCGCCGCCTGGGGCATCCGCGCGGAAGCCCCGGACCCCGCCCTCCTCGCGAGCGATCTTCCGCTGGAGGAGGCACTCGCCGGCCTCGCGCAAGAGACGGCCGGAGCCGAGGTCCGGGTGGGTGGCGATCTCGCGGGGCTGCTGGCCGCCGTGGCCAGGTTCTGGACGGGCGGCGGCAGAGTGGACTGGGCCGCGCTCGATCCCGATCTCCCACTGCAACGCATCCCCATCCCGCGGCCGCAGCCGGAGCCGGCCGCCTCCGTGGAGGAGCCGCGTCCGCTGTCGGCGGTGCCGTACTCCTTCTGGGTTCTGGAGCAGCTCGCGCCGGACAGCGGCGTGTCGAACCTGGCGGTGGCGCTCAGGTTGGAGACACGGCTGCGCAGGCTGCCGCTGCAGATCGCGGTGAACCGGCTGGTCAAGCGGCATCCGGCGTTGCGCCTGCGGTTCCCCGTGGTGGGCGGGGCGCCCGTCAGGCACCTGGTCGCGCCCCAGGATGCCCAGCTGAAGGTCGAGACGCGGGCCACGACGGAGGAGACGCTGGTCGCGGACCTGCGGTCCTTCCTGGACGAGCCCTTCGACCTGGGCCGCGACCTGCTCATCAGGGTGGGACATTTCACCCTGCCCGACGGCGCCGGGACCGTGGTGTGCCTGGCCGGCCACCACATCATCATCGACGGCATCTCGCTGCAGCTCCTGGTGGAGGAGCTGGGCCGCTTCTACGACAGCCAGACAGGGCACGGCACGCTGCCGCCCGAGTTGGCGGGGCCCGCGCCGATGCTGGAGCCGGGGGAGCCGTCGGAGGAGTCGATCGGCTACTGGCTGGACCGGCTCGACGGCGTCGACCCGGCCTCCATGGTGCTGCCGGGGAGTAGGCACTCGCCGGGCCATCCGACGTTCGCCGGCCACACCTGTTCGTGGCGGGTCGACGCCGAGACGGTGGCGGCCCTGGACGAGCTGCGCGCCAGGCTGCGCACCACCGGCAACATCGTGCTGGCCACCGCCTTCCTGCTGACGCTGCGCGGGCACGGCGCCGGTCCGGACCTGGTGATCGGCATGCCGGTCAGCACCAGGACGGGCGAGGAGCGCAAGCATGTCGGTTACGCCGTGAGCACGCTGCCGCTGCGCGTCCACGTCGAGCTGGACGACGACTTCGAGCAGGTCGCCAGGCGCGTGGAGGAGGCCTTCGCGGAGGGGATCGAGCACGCCGACGCCTCGGTGGAGGCGGTGCTGACCCGCCGCGGGCACGGCACGGACGACTGGCGGGTCCCGCTGTTCCGGCACATGTTCAACTACCGGCCCTGGAGCGACGAGAAGGTGCACATCCAGGGTGAGGTGCCCGGGTACGTCGAGAACCTCATCGACCGCAGCCGCCTGGACATGCAGTGCAATGTCATCCAGGAGCCGGATCGGCTCACCATCCGCATGGGGCACAGCACCGAGGTGCACGACGAGGACGAGATCGCGGCGTTTGCGGCCAGGATGTCCGCGGTGGTGCGGCAGGCGGCGCGCGGCAGGGTGCCGGACGTGCTCTCGCCGGCGGACCGGGCGTTGCTCGACCGGGTCAACGACACGCGCCGCGCGTGGCCCGGCACGCTGGTCGAGCGCATCGTGCCCGGCCCCGCCGTGGCAGTGCGCGAGGGCGGGCGCGAGGTCAGCTATGACGAGCTGCTGGGGCGCGCGGCCGCGGTCCGCGACCTGCTGCACGAGAGAGGGGTACGGCACGGCGACGTCGTCGCCCTGGCCCTGGATCGTTCGGCGGACCTGGTCGCGGCGGTGCTGGGCGTGTGGCAGGCGGGAGCGGCGTTCCTGCCGCTGGACGTGCGGCAACCGGAGGCGCGCCTCGCCTACCAGGTGGCCGACTCGGGTGCGCGGCTGGTCGTCGCGGCGGGCACGCCGCGGTGGGCGGGTGAGACGCCGGTCGCGCCGATGCCCAGCACGCTGGGGGAACCCCCCGTACCACCCGAGTCCGGAAACATCGCTTATGTCATCTACACCTCCGGCTCCACCGGGCGGCCCAAGGGTGTGCAGGTCACGCACGGGAACCTGACGAACCTGGTGCTCGACTTCACCGACCGGCTCGGTGCGCCCACGAGCGTTCTGTGGTCCACCACCACCTCTTTCGACATCTCCTGGCTGGAATTGTTGTTGCCGCTGGCCTCTGGAGGCACCGTGGTCGTGGCCTCGGGCGAGGACCAGTTGCAGCCGGGCAAGTTCCTGGACTTGATCGCCGCGGCCGATGTCCAGGTCGTGCAGGCCACGCCGACCGCGTGGCGGCTGATCGTGCCGGAAGCCGGGCAGGAGCTGGCCGGACGCACGGTGTTGTGCGGCGGCGAGCCGATGCCCGCCGCCCTGGCCAGGGACCTGCTGGAGCTGGGCTGCCGGGTGTTCAACGTCTACGGGCCGACGGAGACCACCATCTGGTCCACCGCCGCCGAGCTGCGCGAGCCGCCGCTCGATCCGGTCCCCGTGGGGGAGCCGCTGGCCAACACCCAGATCTTCGTCACCGACGCCGCGGGCCGCGAGCTGCCGCCGGGCGTGCCGGGCGAGCTGTGCGTCGCCGGTGCGGGGGTGAGTGCGGGCTACCTCAACCGGCCTGAGCTGACGGCGGAGCGCTTCGGGCACCACGACCGGTACGGCAGCTTCTACCGGACCGGCGACCGCGCGCGGATCCGCCACGACGGCACGCTCGAGCTGCTCGGCCGCGACGACAGGCAGATCAAGCTGCGCGGCCACCGCATCGAGCTCGGCGAGGTCGAGGCGGCGCTGCACGAGCACGAGGCGGTACGGACGGCCGCGGTGATCCTCGACGGCGACCCGCAGAGCGACGGACGGCTCGTCGCCTTTCTCGAGGTCACCGACCAAGCCGCTGACGGGGAGCTGTGGCACTTCGCCAGGACGCGGCTGCCCGACTACGCCGTCCCCACCCGCTACGTCGTCACCGGCAGGCTCCCCACCACCGCCAACGGGAAGATCGCCTATCGCGAGCTGGTGGTGCCTGACGAGGATGGCGCCCCGGCGCAGGAGGTGGGCGACGGGCTGGTCCAGCAGGTGGTGGCGCTGTGGCGCGACGCGCTGAAGCGGCCTGGGCTGGGGCCGCACGACAACTTCTTCCTCAACGGCGGCCACTCCGTGCTGGCCGTCCGGCTGATCCGTCCGCTGGAGGAGCTGGCGGGGCGTGCCGTCTCGGTTCGGGCCGTGTTCGATCATCCGACGCCGGCCGAACTGGCCCTGCATCTGGGGGACGCCCGATGACGCCGTGGTTCGTTCAGGTCAAGGAGGGGGAGCGGGCCCTGGTCACCTTCCCGCACGCGGGTGGCGGTCCGGCTTCGCTCGGCGAGCTCGCCGGACATTTCCCGCCCGAGGTGGGTTTGTGGTCGGTCAACCTGCCGGGGCGTCAGGCCAGGCTCGCCGAAGAACCACGGACTGACCTCGACGGGCTGGTCGAGGACCTGGCGCGCGAGCTTGCCGGGTGGCGCGAGCCGTACACGCTGTTCGGCTACTGCAGCGGGGCGTTGCTGGCCTTTCTCGTCTGCCGTCGCGTGGTCGAGCTGGGCGGGCGGCCGGAACGGCTGATCGTGGGCTCGTTCGCCGCGCCGGATGTGACCTTGCTGCTGCGCCGCCTGCCGTCGCTGCCGTCGTGGTTGTTCTGGGAGCAGCTGATCGCGCTCGGCGGTGTCCCGCCGGAACTGGCCGATCGGGAGGCGCTCTGGCCGGTGCTGGAGCCGGCGCTCCGCGCCGACTTCGGGCTGCTGGCCGGCTATCACCACCGGCCCGGGCCACCGCTGCCGGTGCCCATCTCCGTCCTGTACGGCATCCGGGACGCCTCGCTGACCAGGGGCGGCCTGCTGGGCTGGCGGCGGCAGAGCGTGCACAGGCCCGCGTTGAAGGAGCTCGACTCCACCCACTGGCTGGCCGAGGAGACTCCAGACGCCCTGGCAGCCGCGATCGTTGAGGAGATGGGATGCGCCTCGGTTACAGCATGAGCTACTGGGGCGGCGCGGGCCTCGGCCCGGCCGACCACCTGGCGCTGGTACGAGAGGCGGAGGCTCTGGGCTATTCGTCCGTGTGGGCGGCCGAGACCTACGGGACCGACCCGGCGAGCCTGCTGGCCTGGATCGCGGGCCAGACCGAGCGCATCGCGCTGGGCACCGGCGTGCTCCAGATGTCGGGACGCAAACCCGTGGTCGCCGCGATGACGGCGGCCACCATCGACCAGCTCTCCGGCGGCCGCGCCCGGCTGGGCGTGGGCGTCTCCGGCCCGCAGGTGGTCGAGGGCTGGCACGGCGAGCGCTTCGACCGGCCGTTGGCCCGCGCTCGTGACTACCTCCAGGTGGTGCGCAAGGCGCTGCAGGGCGAGCCGGTGCGGCACGACGGAGCCACGATGACGCTGCCCCTGCCTGGCAGCGAGGGCAAGGAGCTGACGCTGGCCGTCTCGCCGGTGCAGGAACGGCTGCCGGTCTACCTGGCCGCGATGGGACCCAAGACCGTCGCGCTGGCCGGCGAGCTCGCCGACGGCTGGCTGGCCATCCACTTCCCGCCCGATCACCTGGCCAAGATGGCCACTCACCTGAACCGCGGCGACCTCGACATCGCGCCCATGGTCCTCACGCTCGTCGAGGAGGACCAGGAGCTGGCCTACGACATGATGCGGCCCATGCTCGCCCTCTACCTCGGCGGCATGGGCTCGCGCCGTACCAACTTCTACAACCGCCTGGCCACCACGCTCGGCTTCGAGCAGGAGGCCGCCCGCATGCAGGAAGCCTTCCTGGACGGGCGGCAGGGCGAGGCCATGGCGATGCTGCCCGACGCGCTCCTCGACGCGATGACCATGTGCGGCCCCGCGGGCAAGGTGCGCGAGCGGATGGCGGCCTACCAGGAGGCGGGCGCGACCACGCTGATCGTCGGCCTGGTCACGCCCACCCGGCGGCTGCGCAGCCGCCAGCTACGGCTCATTGCGGGTCTGGCTCCGGCATCTCCTTGAGCTTGGCCAGCGGCGACCAGGCCATCGCCGCCATCGGCACCAGCGCGCCGATGGTGACGACCACCCACAGCGCCGTACGCGTCCCCACGGCGCCCGCCAGCAGGCCCGCGCCCAGAGCGCCCAGCGGGGCGGGAATCAGGCCCAGCGAGTAGATCGACGCCACCACGCGGCCCTGCAGCCGCAGCGGGGTGATCGTCTGCACCAGCGTGGTGTTGGTGACGAAGAAGATCTGCGAGGTGATACCGCTGATCAGCTGCGCGGCGACCAGCATGGTCACCGAGGCCCAGACCGGCCCGGCGGCCAGCGGGATGAGGAAGAGCACGAGGTTGCCGTACACGATCGACCACAGCAGCACCTTGCCGATCGCGAAGCGCCGCATCACCTTGACGGCCAGCAACGCCCCGATGATCGAGCCCACGCCGCCACCGGCCAGGATGCTGCCGAACCACGCTGCGGGCACGCCCAGATCGCGGATCACGTACAGGGCGTAGATCGAGTTCATCGAGCCCAGGATGAACAGCGAGTACACGGCCGACGAGATGGCCAGCGGCCGGATCAGCTCGTGCCGCAACACCCAGCCCATGCCCTGCCAGATCGCCTTGTGCACCTGCCCGGCGGTGGTGTCATCCGGCTCCGGCCGCGCTTCCGGCCGCCTGATCAGCGCCATGGCTATCGCGGAGGCCAGGTACGACACCGCGTCGATGACCAGCAGCGCGGGCGCGGAGAGCACCTTCAGCAGCGCCGCGGCCAGGCCGGGGCCGAACGTCTGGGCGGTCGACTCCGTCAGCTGCAGCTTGGAGTTGCCCTCCAGGAAGTTCTCCCGCGGCACCAGGAACGGGAAGTAGCTGCGGTAAGCCGTCTGGAAGAGCGTGCTGAGCAGCCCGATGGCGAAGATGACGCCGTAGATCCAGGCCAGCGTGAGCATGTCGGCGAACCACGCGATGGGGATCAGCATCAGCAGCACGAAGCGCGCCACGTCCGTCCAGATCAGGATGGGCCGCTTGCGCACCCGGTCGGCCAGCACGCCGAAGACCAGGAAGAGCACCATCGGAACCCGGAGCAGGAAGCCGATGACGCCCATCTCCTCCTCGGAGGCGTGCAGGACGGTGACCGCGATGACGGGGATCGCGAAGTAGGTGATCGCCGAGCCGAACTGCGACAGGCTCTGCCCGGCCCACAGGCGCATGAAGTCGGCGTTGCGCCACAGGCTGGTTTGTTCACTGGTCGGGGAGGCCATGATCCATCCACCTTCTGATCTCGGTGGCCGCTCCCGCGACCAGGGGTTCGTACAGGATCGGGACGCGTTCCTCGGGGATCGGGACGTGAGCGAACCGGCCCTTGGCGACGGAGGACCAGCTGCCGTCCTCGCGCTTGGGCGCGAAGAGCGCGACGTCGCCGTCGTAGGGCTCGTGCCGGTAGCCGCCGACCGCGTGCGCGTTGGCCCGGAACACGGCCAGGTAGCGGCGCGCTTGCTCGACCTCGGCGGTGTCGGGGGCCAGCCGGTCGGCGGCCGAGGCGGCGCCCATGACCGCCAGCAGCCGTTCCTCCGGCGGCCGGGCGGCGAGTTCGGCCGTGTCCAGCCCGAGGGTCTCCTCAGGTCCGCCGGCCAGCGCGTGGAACAGCAGGACCGTGTCGTCCTCCAGCGACGCGCTGGCCACGGGCTCCTCGGCATCGGCGTAGAAGAGCACGACGAGTGGCACCTGCTCGCCGCGCTCGCGCAGGCGCCTGGCCACCTCCAGAGCGATGTTCCCGCCGATGCAGAACCCACCCAGCACGTACGGCCCCGCCGGCCGTACCTCCAGCAGGTCGGCCACGTAGGCGTCGGCCATCTCGGCGAGCGTGGCGTGCGGCTCCTCGCCGGGCACGAGCCCGCGCGCGGCGATGGCGTACACCGGCTGGTCGGGACCGAGGCGGCGGGCCAGCGGGTGGTAGCGGAAGACCTGGCCGCCGAGCGCGTGCATGAAGAAGATCGGCGTACGGTCACCGTCCGGGTTGAGCGGCACGACGTGGCTCGGTGGCGCGAGGTCCTCGGGCTGGCGGAGCACCCTGGCCAGCGCACTGATCGTCGGCGCGGCCAGGACGGTGGCGACCGGCAGGCTCCGCCCCAGCTCCTGGCGGATGCGGGCGGCCAGCCGCAGGGCGCTCAACGAGTGGCCGCCGAGCTCGAAGAAGTCGTCCAGGATGCCGGCCGCGGGCACCTTCAACACCTCTTCGTAGAGCGTGGCGAGGCGCGCTTCCACCTCATCACGAGGCGGCACGTACGGCCGGCCGCTCGCTGTCTCCGGCGGGGGCAACGCGGCCCGGTCGAGCTTGCCGCTGCGGGTGAGGGGGAGGGCGTCCAGGTGCACCCACCGGCGCGGGATCATGTGGTCGGGCAGGACGTCGCGGAGGTCGGGTACGTCGCCCACGATGTAACCGACCAGGCTGTGCTCGTACGCCGTGACGGCCGCGTCGCGGACTCCCGGCTGCGCGCGCAGGGCGGCCTCGACCTCTCCGGTTTCGACACGCATGCCGCGGATCTTGACCTGGTGGTCGGTGCGGCCGAGATATTCGAGTTCGGCGGTGGGGAGCCAGCGGGCTAGGTCGCCGGTCTTGTAGAGGCGTTGACCGTTGGGTGCGGGGAGGAAACGTTCGGCGGTGAGTGCCGGTTTGCCCAGGTAACCGCGGGCGAGCTGGACGCCGCCGATGTAGAGCTCGCCCGGCGTGCCGATGGGGACTTCGCGGAGGTGCCGGTCGAGGACGTGGAGGGTGGTGTTGTCGATGGGCCTGCCGATGGGCACGATCGGCTCTCCCGGCTGGCAGGGGTGCCAGGAGACGTCGACGGCCGCCTCCGTGGGGCCGTAGAGATTGTGCAGGCCGGGGAGCTCGATGCCGGGTGGGAGGGCTTCGCCGGAGCAGATGGTCCGGGGCGGGGGTTGGATGTCCTCTTCTTCCAGGAAGGCTTGGAGCATCGAGGGGACGAAGTGGGCGGTGGTGACTCGCTCGGCTTTGATGAGGTCGCGGAGGTAGGCGGTGTCGCGGTGGCCGCCGGGCCGGGCGATGACCATGGTGGCGCCGGTGATGAGCGGCCAGAAGAGCTCCCAGACCGAGACGTCGAAGGTGGTGGGTGTCTTGTGCAGGACGCGGTCTTCCGGGGTGAGCCGGAAGGTGTCCTGCATCCAGCGCAGCCGGTTGACGATCGCCCGGTGGGAGACGCCCACGCCCTTCGGCCGCCCGGTGGATCCCGAGGTGAAGATGACGTAGGCCAGGTTGTCCTCGCGCACCCGCACGACGGGTGCCGGGGCCGCATGCACGGGCGCTGCCGTGAGCACCAGGTCGGCGCCCGCGTCGGCCAGCATGCCGCGCGTCCGCTCCGCCGGGTGGCCCGGATCGAGCGGCAGGTAGGCGCCACCGGCCGCCAGCACCCCGAGGAGCACGACCGGGAGGTCCAGCCCGCGTTCCATGCACACGCCGACCGGCTGGTCCACCCGAGGACCCAGCCCTGCCGCCACTTCACGTGCCCGCTCGGCCAGCTCGCGGTAGGTCAGCCGCTCGCCCTCGAAGACCAGCGCCGTCGCGTCCGGTGTCCGCTCTGCCTGCTCGAAGACCAGCTCGTGCAGGGTCCCGCCCGGATGTTCCCGGGCGGTGGCGTTCCACCGCGAGATCTGCTCCCGCTCTTCGACCGGCAGGATGTCCAGGCGTCCCACCGGCACGTCGGGCGCCGCCACCACCGCACGCAGGAGTGCGGCGAACCGCCGCGCCAGCCGCTCGATCGTCTCCGGCCGGAACAACTCGCCGTTGTAGACGAAGCGCCCCTCCAGCAGCTCACCCCGCTCGGCGGCGTAGAGCTCCAGGTCGAACCGGGTGGTCGTGCTGTCCAGCTCGAAGCCCTCGCCGCCGTCGCGATAGCTCTGCAGCGCGAACAGCACCTGTACCAGCGGCGGGCGGCTGACGTCGCGTTCGGGGTCCAGCTCGGCGACCAGCTTCTCGAAGGGCAGCTCCTGGTGATCGTAGACCTCGAGCGCCCCATCCCGCGTACGGCGAAGCAACTCGGCGAATCCGGGATCGCCCGCCAGCCGCGCCCGCATCGGGAGCAGGTTGACGAACAGCCCCACCATCTCCTCGAACTCCGGCCTGGTCCGCCCGGCCACCGGCGACCCCACCGCGAAGCCGGTCATGCCGGACCAGCGGGCCAGCAGCACCTGGAAGGCGGCGAGCAGCCCCATGTAGAGCGTCGCCCCCTCGGCCCGGCACAACGCGCGGAACGCCGCCACGTCCAGCTCGAGGTCGTGCCAGCCGCCCCGGAAGCCCTGCCGAGGCGGGCGTGGCCGATCCAGGGGCAGCTCAAGCACCTGCAGCCCGTCCAGCTCGCCGCGCCAGAACGCCAGGTCATCGGCCAAACGCGCGCCGCTCAGCCGCTCTCGCTGCCACAACGCGTAGTCGCCGAAACCCAGCCGCGGTCCGCTCTCCGGTGGCGCCAGGAGTTCGCGGAGGATGAGGTCGGCCGACCAGCCGTCGGCGACGATGTGATGGACGGCGACGAGCAGCGCGTGGTCGTCGGGCGCCAGCCGTACCAGGGTGGCGCGCAGCAGCGGACCGGTCGCCAGCTCGAAAGGGAGCGCGGCGTCGGTGCTGAGCACCTGTCTGGCCGCCGCCTCCGTCGTCACGTCGACGACGCGCAGCGGGACACGTACCCGATCTGCCACCCGCACCTCCGGCCGCCCGTCGGGGCCGGCGGGGAAGGTCATGCGCAGGCTCTCGTGCCGGGCAACCACGGCGTCGAGCGACTGCCGCAGCCGTTCGGTGTCGAGCGGGCCGCGGAGCCTGGCCGACACGGGCAGCGCGTAGGCGCTCGTCCCCGGGGCGAACTGCTCCATGAACCACAGCCGCTCCTGCGCGAACGACAGCGGCGGATCGCTGCCCTCGGCACGTCGCGGGATCTCCTCCGCAGCGCCAGTGTCAGTGCCCAGGCCCGCCACCGCCTTGCGGAAGCGGGCCTGCACGCGCGCACGCCGCTCATCCACGCTCGTCGGCCTCCTCGGCCAGGTGCTCCAGCGCCGCGGCCAGCAGGCGTGGCGTCGGGTGGGTGAAGGCCAGCTTGAGCGGCACCTCCAGCTCGGTGGCCGCGGCGATGCGGGCCGTGGTCCTGGTGGCCAGCAGCGAGTGGCCGCCGAGCTGGAAGAAGTCGTCCAGCACGCCCACCCGCTCCACTCCCAGCACCTCGGACCAGACCATGCAGACGAGCTCCTCGGCCGCGCCGGCCGGCGGCTCGTACGTCGCGTTCTGCGGCTGGCCCGGTGCGGGCAGGGCATCCTGGTCGACCTTGCCGCCGGGGGTCAGCGGAATGCGATCGAGCGAGACGATCGCGCTGGGCACCATGTGCGGGGGGAGCTCGGCGGCGAGGTGATCGCGTAATGCGTCTCCGGCGTCGTGGACGGCGTAGGCGATCAGGCGGTCGTCGCGGACCACCACGGTGGCCTGCCGTACTGACGGGTGGGCGAGCAGCACGGATTCCACCTCGCCCGGCTCCACGCGGTAACCGCGCACCTTCACCTGCCGGTCCAGGCGGCCGAGGATCTCCAGCCTGCCGTCCAGGCGGAAGCGGGCCCGATCGCCGCTGCGGTAGCGGCGCGAGCCGTCAGGGCCGGGGACGAAGCGCTCGGCCGTGAGGGCGGGCGCGCCCCGGTAGCCGCGCGCCAGGCCGCTACCGCCGATGTGGAGCTCGCCCGCGACACCGGGCGGAACCGGGAGCCCGTCGGGGGCCAGCACCTGGAGCGTGGTGCCGGGCAGGGCGACGCCCACGGTCGGGCGGCGCAGCGCCTCGGCGGGGTCCATCTCGGCGGTGGCGGCGATGATCGTGGTCTCGGTGGGGCCATAGCTGTTGATCAGGCGAACGCCCGGGGGCCCGGACTCGTACCAGGTGGCCAGGGCGGGGCCGGGCAACGGGTCGGCGCCCAGGATGAGCAGCCGGAGACCGGGTGGCCAGGCGACGCCCATGGCCACCAGCTCCTGCCAGTACGACGTGGGCAGGTCCAGCACGGTGAGCGCGGCACCCTCCGGAGTCTTCAGGAAGTCGGGCAGCGGGTCGTCCGGGCACAGAACGAGCTCGGCGCCGGCGGCCAGCGCCGGGTAGATCTCCTCGGCGTGCGTGTCGAAGCTCGGGGAGGCGAACTGCAGGACGCGGTCGCCCGGCCCGAGCTCGTAGTGCTTCCGCATCCAGCTCACCCGCGACGCGAGCGCTTCGCGCGGCACCTCCACGCCCTTGGGGCGCCCGGTCGAACCCGAGGTGTAGATCACGTAAGCCAGCGAGCCCGGCACTGTGACATCTGTTGATTTTCCCCACTCGTGGAGATCGTCCTCGTCCAGCACCAGGGCCGCGCCCGCGTCCGCCGCCATCCACCGCAGCCGCTCCGGCGGGTAAGCCGGGTCGAGCGGCAGGTAGGCACCGCCTGCCTTGCCGACGGCGAGCATCCCGGCGATCAGCTCCACCGAGCGCTTGGCGCGCAGGCCCACGACCGTGTCCGGGCCGACTCCGGCCTCGGACAGGCGCCCCGCCAGCGCGGCGGCCATGGTGTCCAGCTCGGCATAGGTGACCCGGCGGGTGCCGTGGCTCACCGCCGGCGCGCCGGGCGCCAGCCGTACGCGCTCCTGGAAAAGGTCGAGCACGTCGCGCGCGGGCGGCTGCGGGGTGTCGAGGACCGGCTGCCTGTCCTCGGGCAGCATCATCGCCGCGCGCAGCGCGGACAGCGGCGCACCCGGGTCGCCCGCGACCGTCTCCAGCACCCGCTCCCACCGCCGCAGCAACCGCGTCGCGGTCTCCTCCTCGAACAGGTCGCCGGCGTAGGACAACATCGCCCAGAGGGAGCCGTCGAACTGGGTGATGTCCAGCATCAGGTCGAACTTCACCTGTGTCGCCCCGGGGTCGAACATCTCCACTTCGAGGCCGGGCAGCGGAAGGGCGGAGGCCTCCTTGTCCTGGATCACGAACATCGCCTGGAACAATGGCGTCGTGCTCAGGTCGCGGCGGATGCCGAGGTCGTTGAGCAGGCGTTCGAAGGGGATGTCCTGGTGCGCGAAGGCGTCCAGGACCGTTGCCCTGGTCCGCGCGAGCAGCGTGCGGAAGGACGGGTCGCCGGACAGATCACCGCGCAGCACGAGCGTCTCGGGGAAGAAGCCGACGACGTTCTGGAGTTCCGGGCGATCGCGCCCGGCGATGACCGAGCCGACCGTGAGGTCGTCCGTGCCGCAGTGCGCCGCCAGCAGGAGCTGGTAGGCGGCCAGCAGGACCATGAAGAGCGTGCCGCGCTCGTCCCTGGCCAGCTGCTCCAGGCGGGCCGTCAGCTCGGGGCCGATGCGGTGCGCGCAGTAGTCGCCACTGGGCTCGCGTACGGCCGGCCGCGGCCGATCCGTAGGCAGCTCGAGTGGCTCCACGCCGTCGAGCCGGGCGCGCCAGTAGTCCAGAGACTCCTGCGACGGCTCGCGGCCACGCTGCCAGGCCGCATAGTCGCGGTAGTCGATCGAGGGAGCGCTCAGCCCGGCCGCATTCCCGGTGTAGCAGGCGGCCAGCTCGGAAAAGATGATCTTGAGCGACCAGCCGTCGGCCACCAGGTGATGCAGGACCAGGCAGAACACGTGATCGGTCGCCGACAGCCTGATCAGGTGCACCCGCACCAGCGGGCCCGTGGCCAGGTCGAACGGCGCATTGGTCAGCTCGGCCACGATCGCCGTGGCGCGCGCCTCGCGTTCGGACGCGGGCAGGTCCGCGAGGTCCACCAGCACCGGATCGAGCTTCAGCTCCGGCTCGACGACCTGAACCGGACTGCCCTCCACGGCGGGGAAGCGGGCCCGCAACATCGGATGCCGCGCCGCCACGGTGGTCAGCGCCCTGGCGAGGTTCCGGGTGGACAACTCACCGCGCAGCCGCTGCACCATGTACATGTTGTAGGAGGCGTCGGCAGGGTCGAGCCGCTGCAGGAACCAGAGCCGCTCCTGCCCGTAGGAGAGCGGCGCCGGCGCGTCCGGATCGCTGCGCGCGGGAATGCCGGTGGGCCGCGCCTTCGGCTGCCGCAGGAGCTTGCGCTCCAGCGCCGCACGCTGTTCCGGGCTGAGCCGGGCCAGCCGCCCTCTCACCTCGCTCATCCGTCCGCGTCCTCCGCCAGAAGATCGTCCAGCTCGGCGTCGCCGAGCTGGAGTTCCAGTACGGCCAGCGCGTGCTCGGCCACCGTGGTGAGCTCGAAGCAGACCCGCAGGTCCATCTCGATCCCGTACGCCTCCCGGTACCTGGTGATCAGCAGGACGGCCAGCAACGAGTGCCCGCCGAGCGCGAAGAAGTCGTCCTCGATGCCCACCCGGTCACGGCCGAGCAGCTCGCCCCAGAGCGCGCACAGCTCCTCCTCCAGCGGCGTCTCCGGCGCGACATAGGTGGTGCCCAGATCGCTGCGGCCGGGCCCGGTGGGCGGCGGCAGCGCGGCGCGGTCGAGCTTCCCGCTCGGGCCCAAGGGGAACTCGGTGACCTGCACGAACGCCTGCGGCACCAGCGCAGGCGGCAACTTGCGCGCCAGCCCGGTCCGCATCTCGTGCGACAGCTGGTTCGCCTCGCCCGTCCAGTCCACGTAGGCCACCAGCCCGCGGCCGCCCGGTGCGTCGTCGCGCAGGGTCACAACGGCCCTGCGCACCCGGGTGTCCTCGGCCAGCGCCGCCTCGATCTCGCCCAGCTCGACTCGCCAGCCGTGCACCTTCACCTGGTCGTCGATGCGGCCGAGGAACTCCAGCTCCCCGTCGGCGCGCAGCCTGGCCAGGTCGCCGGTGGCGTACAGACGCGCGCCCGGCGGGCCGTACGGGTCGGGGACGAAGCGCTCGGCCGTCAGCCCCGGCCGTCCCGCGTAGCCGCGGGCCACCTGGACGCCGCCGATGTGGAGGTGACCGGGTACGCCGACGGGCATCGGCTCCAGGTGCTCGTCGAGGACGTGCAGGCGGCAGCCGGGCATCGGGCGGCCGATGGGGATCACCGTCTCGCCCGGCCGGCAGGCGTGCCAGGAGACGTCGACGGCCGCCTCGGTGGGGCCATAGAGGTTGTGCAGCTCCACGCCGGGCAGGCGGTCGAAGAAGCGGGCCACCATCCTGGGGGGCAGCTCTTCGCCGCTGCACACCACACGCCGCAGGGACGTGCACGACTCGATGTTCGCCTCCTCCAGGAAGAGGGCGAGCATCGACGGCACGAAGTGCATCGTGGTGACCGCGTGCCGCTTGATCAGGTCGCGCTGGTGGCTGGGGTCGCGGTGGCCGCCCGGCCGTACCGGGACGAGGCAGGCGCCCTGCAGCAGCGGCCAGAAGAACTCCCACACCGACACGTCGAAGCTGGTCGGGGTCTTCTGCATCACCACGTCGCCGGCCGTCAGGCCGAACGTCTCCTGCATCCAGGCGAGGCGGTTGACGATGCCGTGGTGGGTGTTGACCACGGCCTTCGGCCGGCCGGTCGAGCCCGAGGTGTAGATCAGATACGCGGCGTCGTCCGGTCCGGTCACCGGCTCGAGATCGCCGGAGTCGAGGTCGTAGTCGTCCTCCAGCAGCACCGCCTTGATCGGCCCGCCGGGCAGCAGGTGGCGCTGGGTGAGCACCACCTGTGCGCCGCAGTCGGAGAGCATGAACTCCAGCCGGTCCCGCGGGTAATCGGGATCCAGCGGCACGTACGCCCCGCCCGCCTTGAGCACGGCGAGAAGCGCGACGACGAGCTCGGGTGAGCGTTCGGCGCAGACCGCGACAGGCCGGCCACGTTCGACGCCGATGTGCCGCAACCACCGGGCGAGCCGGTTGGCGCGGCCGTTGAGCTCGGCGTAGGTGAGCGTGACATCGCCGAAGAGCACGGCGGGAGCGTCGGGAGTCGCGGCGGCCTGGGCCTCGATCAACGCGTGCAGGGTCCCGGGCGCAGCCTGGGGCGCACCGGCTCCGAGGGCCAACACCCGCTCACGCTCGTCCTCCGCGAGCACCGGGAGCGCGGAAACCGTCCGGTCCGGGTCGGCGACGGCCGACTCGACGAGCGTCCGCAGGTTCGTCTCGAAGCGTTCGATCGTCTCCGGATCGAACAGGTCGGTGGCGTACTCCAGCCGGGTGTGCAGCTGCCCGTCGCGCATGTTGAGGTCGAGCTGGATGTCCACCTTCGCGGTGCCGTTGGCGATCTGCCCCTCGTTGGTGAGGACGGCCAGGTTGAACATCACCTGATAGAGGGCCGGCACGCTCAGATCCCGGGCCGGCTGCAGGTCCTCCACGAGCCGCTCGAACGGCAGCTCCTGATGGTCCAGCGCCTCGGCCACCGTCGCCCGCACGCGGGCGGCCGCCTCGCGGAAGCTGGGCGCGCCCGACAGATCCACGCGCAGCGGCACCGCGTTGACGAACATGCCGATGACCGGCTCGGTCTCGGGCAGCAGACGGCCCGCGATCGGCGTGCCCACCACGATGTCGTCGATCCCGGACCAGCGCGACAGCACGGCCGCGTACGCGGTGAGCATCACCGTGAACAACGTCGTGTTGAGGTCCTTGGCCAGCCGCTCCACGCCCGCCGACAGCTCGGGGGAGTAGGCGCCGAGCCGCATCTCGCCCCGATAGGTACGGCGAGCCGGCCGCAGCCGATCGCCCGGCAGAGCGAGGTCGGCGGGCACCCCGGCCAGCCGTTCGCGCCAGTGCGCCAGCTCGGTCTCCAGGAACTCGCCGGACAACCTGCCGCGCTGCCACACGGCGAAGTCGGCGAACTGGATCGGCAGTTCAGGCAGCTTCGGCGTCCGGTCCTCGCCGAGCGCGTCGTAACACTCCCCCACCTCGTCCATGAAGATCATGGAGGATACGCCGTCGAAGATCGTGTGATCGAAGACGATGACCAGCCGCAGATCGTCCTCGGCCAGCTTGACCTGCCTGGCACGGAACAGCGGCGCCCGCTCCATGTCGAACGGCAGGACCGCGTCCGCCCTGGCCAGGCGGGCCAGCTCCGCCTCGGCTCCGGCCCGCGGCAGGTGGGTCAGGTCCGTCTCCGTCAGCGCCGTGGGCGGCGCGTCGGGGCTGACGATCTGCATCACCTGCCCGTCCCGGAACTCGAACGTGGTGCGCAACGCCTCATGGCGCCGCACCACCAGATCGATCGCCCGCTCCAGCCGGCGCGGGTCCACCGGCTGCCTGGCCGCCATCGGCATCAACATCCCGATGTTGTAGACGGCCAGGTCGGGTTCGAAGCGCGAAAGAAACCACATCCGCTCCTGGCCGGAGGATGCGGGAAAGGCATCACTCACTGTCCATCGCCTCTCGCAGGCTCTTCGGCCGCATGTCGGTCCACACCCGCTCGATGTGTTCCAGGCATTCGTCCTTGGTGCCGGAGAAGCCGGCGTCGTACCAGCCGGAGGGGTTGTCCCGGTCGGCGGGCCAGATGGAGTACTGCTCCTCGTCGTTGAGAACGACCTTGGTCTCTGCGCCTGTGCTCATTGCCTCACTCCGTTCGGCTGCTCGGTCGCTGTAAGCCGCTGTCTTCCTTCGTCACTCCGGTCGCTGCGCTCCCTGCGTTGCTCGGTCCAGACGGCGGCGTGCTCCCTCACTCGGAACTCCGGGGGAGGCGGGGGATGGTCTGGGT
>NZ_VCKY01000112.1 GCF_005889735.1 Nonomuraea turkmeniaca | reverse complement strand
AGGTCTCCCACCCTGTGAAGGGGTAAGGCCCCCTATAGACGATGGGGTTGATAGGCCGGAGGTGGAAGCGCGGTAACGTGTGGAGCTGACCGGTACTAATAGGCCGAGGACTTGACCACAAAGCATACTTTCTTTTTTGCTCGCGTCCACTACGCAATTCTGAGACAGCAAACGGTGCTGTTTCTCAGGGTTACGGCGGTTATGGCGGGAAGGAAACACCCGGTTACATTCCGAACCCGGAAGTTAAGCTTCTCTGCGCCGATGGTACTGCACTCGGGAGGGTGTGGGAGAGTAGGTCACCGCCGGACAATCGTTCATGGGGAGGGCCCCGACCAGCCATGGTCGGGGCCCTTTCTGCGTTGTGCGGTACGGACTGCCACCGGCAGTCAGTAGGGTTGAGTTGTGGATTTTCGTGCGGTTGAACGCGCGATCATGGAGCGTGGCGTCGAGTGGGATTTCGAGCCGACGCTCGACAGGATCGCGGCCCTTCTGGATGTGCTCGGCTCACCGCAGCGGGCGTACCCGGTCATACACATAGCCGGCACCAACGGAAAGACGAGTACGGCACGGCTCACCGAGGCGCTGCTCAAGGAGCGCAATCTGCGGGTGGGGAGGTTCACCAGCCCTCACCTGGTGTCGGTGCGTGAGCGGATCACCGTGGACGGGGAGCCGCTGAGCGAGGAGCGCTTCGCCGAGGTATACGAAGAAATCATCCCCTATGTAGAGCTGACCGACACGCAGGGACGTCGCATCCAGTTCTTCGAGCTGCTGACTGCGATGGCGTTCGCGGCGTTCGCCGACACCCCCGTCGATGTCGCGGTGGTCGAGGCCGGGATGGGCGGATCATGGGATGCCACCAATGTGGCGGACGGCGTGGTGTCGGTCATCACGCCTATCTCGCTCGATCACACCGACCGGCTGGGGCCGGACATTCCGAGCATCGCCGCCGAGAAGGCAGGCATCATCAAGCCCGGCACGACGACCGTGCTGGCCCAGCAGGAGCTGGCCGCGGCCGAGGTGCTGATGCGGCGCGCGGCCGACGTGGGCGCGGTCGTGGCGAGGGAAGGGCTTGAGTTCGGGGTGATGAGCCGCGAGGTGGCCATCGGCGGGCAGCTGCTCACGCTGCGCGGGCTCAAGGGTGTATACGAAGAGGTCTACCTGCCGCTCTACGGTGCTCACCAGGCGAGCAACGCGGTCTGCGCGCTGGCCGCCGTCGAGGCGCTGACCGGCGGTGACGAGCCGCTCGACGCCGAGCTCGTACGGCAGGCGTTCGCCCAGGCGTCCTCGCCCGGGAGGATGGAGGTCGTGCGCCGCACGCCGACGGTGGTGATCGACGCCGCGCACAACCCGGGTGGCCTGCAGGCCACCCTGGAGGGGCTGCACGAGGCGTTCGACTTCGCCAAGGTCATCGGCGTGGTCGCGGTCATGGGGGACAAGGACGTCGACGCCCTGCTCGAGCTGCTGGAGCCGCTCATCGACGAGATCGTCGTCACGCGTAACTCCTCGCCTCGATCGATGTCGCCTGATGAGCTGGCATCGCTGGCCGTGCCGCTCTTCGGCGAGGACCGTGTGCACATCGAGGACAGACTCGACGACGCCATCGACAAGGGCATCGGCATCGCCGACGCGGCGGGCGAGTTCAGCGGCACGGGGGTGCTCATCACCGGGTCCGTCGTCACGGCCGGCGACGCGCGGCGGCTGCTGAAGGCGGATGGTTCCTGATGGCCGGCCATTCACGACAGTGACGAGAGCAGGTGGTTCGGGATGAAGGACTTCCAGGTCACGCCCGGCATGCGCAGGCTGGGCGCCTCCGTCCTCGGCATGGAGGCCATCGTGGCGGGTCTGATCACGCCTGTGGCGATCGCCGTGGGCGGGGTCGCTCCCGCGCTGGCCGTGACCGTCGGCATCGGGCTGGCCGTGTTGTGCGTGGTCGCCGCGGGCCTGCTCAAGAGGCCGTTCGGCTACGTCCTCGGCAGCGTCGTACAGGTGCTGGCGATCTGCACGGGCTTCCTCGTGACGGCCATGTTCTTCCTCGGAACGATCTTCGCGGCACTATGGATCACGGCGATTCTCGTCGCTCGCCGTGTCGAGGGCGCTACTAACCGCTAAAGTCGGCCAACATGGCCGTCCCCCCGATCCAGCGGTCGCCTCGTCCGGCCGACCTCAGGCACCCGTGGTTGCTCGACACGGTGCTCGGGCTGCTCGTCGTGGCCGCGCTGCCATTGGCGATCATCACGATCCCCAACACGCTCTCCGTCGTCGCCAAGCTGCTGCCCGGCGACATCGACCAGGTCGGCCTGATGCGTACGCACGGGCTCGCCCTGCCCGCGCTCATGCTGGCCGTTCCGCTCGCGGCCGTCGCGCTGCGGCGGGTCAAGGCGGCCCACCTCATGCTCGCCGGGTTGGCGCTCGTGGCCCTGTCCGACGCGGCAGGCGGGTACGCCGCCTCCGAGCTCGTCGTCGGAGCCGTACGCGTGCTGCGCGGCATCGGCGCCGGACTCATCATGCCCGCCACGCTCGCGGCCGTCTGGAACCGAGCGCCGGTGCTGCGTGCTCTCTGGGTGGGCGTGTTCAGCCTGAGCCTGCTCGCGGCCGAGGCGTTCGCGCTCTGGCCGCTCGACAAGGTGAGCAGCTGGAAGGTGACGTTGCAGCCGTATCCGCTGGTGACGGGGGCGGCGCTGGCCCTGGCGGCGATCTATCTGGTCGCTTGGATGTTGCTCGGCCGTCCGGCCCAGCCCCGCCTGCATGTACGGGAGCGCAGCCGGCTGCTGCTGGCCGCCGTGCCCGCGGCAGGCATCGCGGTCGTGGCGATCAGCACCGCGACCGAAGGGTGGCGAGCCATCCCCGTGATCATGCTGGCGGCCACGGCGATCGTCGGGCTGCTGGCGCTCGCCTCGATCGGCACCGCGGAGAGCCGGACGTTGGCGTACTCGATGGTGGCGGTCGGCGTCGTGCTGGTGCCGAGCGCGGCGCAGGTCACGCTGGTGGAGATGGGCGGGCTCGGCGGCCCCGGGCTTCGTGGGCTCTGGATCCCGTACGGCGTCGCGGGGCTGCTGGCGCTCGGCGCGTCCGTCGTGGTGCGGCTGTTCGCGCGTGCGGCCGGGCGGTGGCTGGCGCCGCTGGGGTTGTTGTCCATGGTGGTGGGGCTGTGCTCAGTGCGGGTGGTGGTGCCGTCGGCCGACGGTCTCGTGCTGGCGGTGCCGTTCACGCTGCTCGCGGTGGGGGCGGCTGTGGCGTTGACAGCGACGCTGCAGGAGGTGGGCATCGGGACGGCGGCGTTCGGACTGTCGCTCTGCTTCGCCGGGGTGCTGGCGGGGTTCCTTCTGGGCACGGGCGTGCAGATGGCGCTGCTGGACGGTGTGAGATCGGCTCAGGAGCTGGTTGACCGCTTTGTTGGCGCGCTGCACTGGTGGGCGTTGATCGGTGGCTTCCTGATGGTGGGAATCATCGTGCTCGCGGCCGTGATGGCCCGGCGGGCCGGCTACGAGAAGGTGGATGAGCCGCCGACCTCGGAGGCCCACGAGGATGCTCGACCCGGTGGCGGCGGCGAAGACGTGTCGGGCGTGCCGGGGTCGGTTGGAGATGGTGCGACTTCCTCGCAGCATGTCGATGTCGGAGCCGGGTCTGCCGGAGGGGCCGTGGAGCCGTCCAGCGGTGACGGCGGACGTAAATGGGGGGACGTCGCGAGGGCTGATGCTGGTGGTGGTGAGTCGGCCGCTGGTGGGAGGCCGGAGGCCGGAGAGGATCGTGTCGGGTCCGCGGCCGCTGGCCATGATGCCACGAACGGCGAGCCTGCCGGCGGAGTGGGGGCCGGGAGCGTGCCCGATGGTGGCGCGGAGGGCGGCACTCATGAGCCTGGCGCTGACGAGGACGTCGGGGGCGCTGTGTCCTCCGGTCGACGAGGGAAGGCCGCGGGTGCTGGTCCCTCCGGTCGACGAGGGAAGGCCGCGGGTGCTGGGCCCTCCGGCCGTCGTGGGGAGGACGTGGGCGAAGGGGACGAGGACGGGCCTACCGGGATCGTTCCGCGGATCGTGGTGCCGGTGCCGTCTCAGGGGGCCTTCGACAAGGCGAAACCGCGGCGTGACGGCCACGAGCCGGCCGAGCCCGAGGAAGCGGTCCCGGCTGTGCCGCCGCAAGGGCATTCGCCTGAGGACACCACATCCCCATAGACGGCCCCGATCCCCACAGGAAACGAGGGTACGGGCGCGGGGCGGTAAGCTGAGGGCCCAGTTACGACGACGCGCGGCCCCATGCCCCGCGACGCGTTCTCGCGGTGAGGCCGGGCGCCGACAAGCCGCGACCCCAATCTGTTCGAAGGAGAACTCCAAGTGTCCGAGCGCACTCTTGTCCTGATCAAGCCCGACGGGGTGAAGCGTGGCCTCATCGGTGATGTGATCGCCCGTGTGGAGCGCAAGGGCCTCAAGGTCGTGGCAATGGACCTGCGCACCCTCGACGCCGACACCGCCAAGGTCCACTACGCCGAGCACGCCGAGCGGCCGTTCTTCGGCGAGCTCGTCGAGTTCATCACGTCGGGGCCGCTCGTCGCCATGGTGCTCGAGGGCCCGCGCGCCGTCGAGGCCTTCCGCGCGCTGGCCGGCGCCACCGACCCGGTGAAGTCGGCGCCCGGCACGATCCGCGGCGACCACGCGCTCGAGATCGGCGAGAACGTCGTGCACGGCTCCGACTCGCCGGAGTCCGCCGCCAGGGAGATCAAGATCTTCTTCCCCGACCGCTTCTGAGCCGTTTCACGCTCCGTCCGCGCCCGCGCCAGCTGCCCGCTGCGCGGGCGCGCGGGTTTTCGGCGATGGGTCTCGGGCGGGGATCCTGTCGGTGGGCGCGCGTACGGTGTGGGCAGTATCGCCGGTGAGTTGTCGGGCCTTGTGGAGCGTTCCAGAGCCTCCTCGGATGTTGTGGTGCAATCCGGGCAAAATTGCGGTTGAGGTTGCGGCTGGAGATTTTTGAGGGGCGCGGGGCCTGATCGCACCCATCGGTGGGTACGTCACGTTACGATTCGAATTCGATCCGTAGTCATTCGCGACGACGTTACGGAGGGCTCCGTTCCCCATGGGCAGCAAGCTCGCGTTCCTCGGCCGTGACATGGCGGTCGACCTGGGCACCGCCAACACGTTGGTCTACGTGCGTGGCCGGGGCATCGTGCTCAACGAGCCGTCAGTCGTGGCGATCAACACCACTACGGGCAAGATCGTTGCGGTTGGCATCGAGGCCAAGCGGATGATCGGCCGTACGCCCGGCAACATCATCGCGGTCCGACCGCTCAAGGACGGCGTCATCGCCGACTTCGACGTGACCGAGCGCATGTTGCGATATTTCATCCAAAGGGTGCACAGGCGCCGGCATCTCGCCAAGCCGCGCATCATCATCGCCGTGCCCAGCGGCATCACCAGTGTTGAGCAGCGTGCGGTGAAGGAGGCCGGATACCAGGCGGGCGCGCGGAAGGTCTACATCGTCGAGGAGCCCATGGCCGCCGCCATCGGGGCCGGGCTTCCGGTGCACGAGCCCACCGGCAACATGGTCGTCGACATCGGTGGCGGCACGACCGAGGTGGCGATCATCTCGATGGGCGGCGTGGTGACCAGCCAGTCCATCAGGATCGGCGGCGACGAGCTCGACCAGGCGGTGATCGCGTTCGCCAAGAAGGAGTTCTCGCTGATGCTCGGCGAGCGCACCGCCGAGGAGATCAAGATGGCCATCGGCTCGGCCTGCCCCAACGGCGAGGAGGCGCACGCGGAGATCCGCGGGCGCGACCTGGTCAGCGGGCTGCCCAAGACGATCATCGTGTCCGGCGAGGAGATCAGGAAGGCCATCGAGGAGCCGGTCAACGCCATCGTGGACGCGGTGAAGACCACGCTCGACAAGTGCCCGCCCGAGTTGTCCGGCGACATCATGGACCGCGGCATCGCGCTCACCGGCGGGGGCGCCCTGCTCAAGGGACTGGAGGAGCGGGTCAAGGCCGAGACGGGCATGCCGGTGCACCTCGTCGAGAACGCACTCGACTCGGTCGCCATCGGCTCGGGCAAGTGCGCCGAGGACTTCGAGGCGCTGCAGGACGTCCTGGTGCCGGAGTCACGACACTGATGAGAGATTCGCGCCAGGCCCGGCTCATTCTGGGAGTGCTGCTGACGGCGGCCCTGATCATCCTGACCATCGACCACCGCACCGGCGAGAGCTCGCCGCTGCGCCCGCTGCGCGCGGCCGGGGCGTGGGTCTTCGGCACGGCGGAGCAGTTCGGTGGCGGGCTGGTGCGGCCGATCGGCGGGTTCGTGCACGCCATCCTGACCGCGCCGAGCTCCCAGGAGCGCATCCGGGCGCTCAAGGAGGAGAACGCGAAGCTGCGCACGGGGCTGCTGACCGGCAAGCTCGACGCGGCCCGCTCCCATGAGCTCAAGACGCTGCTCGGCCTGGCAGGCGCCGGGGGATACAAGGTCGTCGCGGCCAACGTGGTCGCCAGGCGCGGGCAGCCGGGTTTCGAGGACGCCGTCCAGATCGACGCCGGCACCAGCGATGGAGTGCAGCCGGAGATGACCGTGCTCAATGGTGACGGGCTGGTCGGGCGGGTGATCCACGTCAGTGCCAACACCTCGACGGTGGTGTTGATCAGTGACCCCGCCTCGGCCGCGGGGGCGCGGCTGGAAGGGGGGAGAGAGATCGGGGTCGTGCACGGCGTGGGAGAGCATGGGCGGCTGGTCCAGTTCCGGCTCCTCGACTCGACGGCGCCGCTGACCAGGGGCGGGCGCATCGTCAGTTTCGGCTCCCAGAACGGGCGGCCGTACGTGCCCGGGGTGCCCATCGGGGTGATCGAGCGGGTGGAGTCGACACCTGGGGAGCTGACCCGCATCGCGTACGCCCGGCCATATGCGGACCTGACGGCGCTCGACGTGGTGGGTGTGGTGGTGGAGGCGCCCAAGCGGGATCCGCGTGACGCGGTGCTGCCCGCCAAGGAGGGGTCCCGATGACGGGGCGGCGTGCGCCGGGGACGTCGATCGTGTTGTTCGGGACCGGAGTGGTGGCGGTGCGGGGAAGGAACGGCTCCGGTGCGGTCGTGGTCACACGGCGGTGTCTGGGCGGGGCGGACGTGGTGGTCGGGCGGTGCCGATCCGGAGGGAGCACGGTGATTGGAAGGGCCGGTCGGAAGGGGGCGCGGTGATCGGCGGGGTCTCCGTGCTGCTGGCGTTGCTGGCGCAGGTCATGCTGGTCAATCGGGTGCCGCTGCCGGCCGGGGGCGCGCCTGACCTGGTGCTGCTGGCGGTCGTCGGCGCCGCGCTGTCGCGCGGGGCCGCGTCGGGGGCCGTGCTCGGGTTCTTCGCCGGGCTGCTGGTCGACATCATGCCCCCGACCGCGCACCTGGTGGGACAGTACGCGTTCGTGCTCGCCCTCATCGGCTACATCGCCGGGCGTGGCGCGGGCGGGCCGGCGACGACCGTGGTGTTGTGCGTGCTGCTGGCGCCGTTGCTGGCCGGGGGCGTCGGCATGCTGATCTCCGATCCCCGGGTGACCATGTCCACGCTGATCGAGCAGGTGCCGGTCACGGTGACGTACACGCTGCTCGTGTCCCCGATCGTGATCTGGCTGACCACGCGAGGCAGACACCCGAGGTACTCGACATGATCAGAATGCGATCCCGCCTGCTGGTGCTGCACGTGCTGGTGCTGGCGCTGCTCGTCGTGCTGGCCGTGCGCCTGTGGCAGGTGCAGGTGGTACGCGGGCACGAGTTCGTGACGCGAGCGACGGAGACCAGGACCCGGACCGTGATCGTGCCGGCCGTGCGCGGGCAGATCCTCGACTCGTCGGGACGGCCGCTGGTGCGCAACAAGACCGCGCTCGTCGTGTCCGTGGACCGTGCCAGGTTGTCGCGGACGCGCGACGGGGGCGCGAAGGTGCTGCGCAAGTTGTCCGCGGTGCTCGGCCGGCCGGTCGCGGACCTGCAGCAGCGGATCACGCCCTGCGGGCCGGGGGTGGGCAAGCCGTGCTGGACGGGGTCGCCGTACCAGCCGGTCCCGCTGGACGAGAAGGTCGACCCACGTAAAGCGCTGCAGATCCTGGAACGGCAGGAGGAGTTTCCCGGGGTGACCGCGGAGATCCACTCGGTCCGGCAGTACCCCGGCGGCCGGGCGGGCGCTCAGATGCTCGGCTACCTGCAGCCGGTGACCGAGCAGGAGCTCGAGAAACGCGAAGGGCTCAAGGCGAGTTTCTCGGGTGTGGACCTCGCCGGGCGCGATGGGCTCGAATACGTCTACGACGACGCGCTGCGCGGCAAGTCGGGGCTGCGCAGGGTCCAGGTGGACCGGATGGGCAAGGCGCTCGGGGTGGAGGCGCAGGTGACGCCCGTCCCCGGCGATCACCTGGTGACCAGCATCGATTCGCGGATTCAGACCATCACCGAGAACGCGCTGAACAAGGCCATGAAGGGCGCGCCCGGGGCCGACGGCGGCGCCGGGGTGGTGCTGGACGCGCGTACGGGGCGGGTGGTGGCGCTGGCCAGCGCGCCCGGGTACGACCCGGCGATCTGGGGTGGTGGGATCTCGGCCCGTGGTTACCAGTGGCTGCTGTCGGAGAAGTCGGGCAAGCCGCTGGTGTCGCGGGCGATCAACGGCCAGTTCGCGCCGGGCTCCACGTTCAAGATCTCCTCAGTCGCGGCGATGTTGCGGGCCGGCTATCCGCTCAACGGCACCTACGGCTGCCCGGGCTCGTACACGGTGGGCGGCCGGGCCTTCAACAACTTCCGCGGCATCGGGCTGGGCACGCTCACCCTGCACACGGCGCTGGTCAAATCGTGCGACACGATCTTCTACCGGGCCGCGTACGAGCAGTATCTCAAGGACGGCGGGCGGCAACCGAAGCGGAAACCGAAGGAGGTGTTCGCCAACATGGCCAGGTCGTTCGGGTTCGGCAGCCCGACCGGCGTGGACCTGCCCGGCGAGTCCGCAGGCCGCATTCCCGACCGGGCCTGGAAGAGGGACCTGTGGAACCAGACCAGCGCGATCAACTGCGAGCGGTCCCGCAAGGGATATCCGGAGGTGAAGGACCGCGCGCGGGCGGAGTTCCTCAAGCGGCTGGCGCTGGAGAACTGCACCGAGGGTTTCCTGCTGCGGCCGGGTGACTCGGCCAACTTCTCCATCGGCCAGGGCGACGTGCTGGTCACGCCGATGCAGCTGGCCAGGGCGTACATGGCGCTGGTGAGCGACGGGAAGCTCCGCAGCCCGCGCATCGGATGGGCGCAGGTGCGGCCCGACGGCACGGTGGTCAGGACCTTCCCCGTGCCGGTCGTGGGCAAGCTGCCGCTCAGCGAGAAGGAGCGGCACTACATCAAGAACGCGCTGAGCCAGGTGGCCCAGGACGGCACCGCGGCGGGGGCGTTCGCCGGGTTCCCGATGAACAAAGTGCGCATCGGCGGCAAGACCGGCACCGCCGAGGTATGGGGCAAGAAGGACACCTCGTGGTTCGCCTCGTTCGCGCCGACGAAGAACCCGCAGTACGTGGTGGTCGTCATGGTCTCCCAGGGCGGGATGGGCGCGCAGACCGCGGCCCCGGCGGTACGGGAGATTTATGAGGGCATTTATGGCATCAAGCGGCCTGCGGCCGTACCCGGCGGGAAGCTGACGACGAAGCTGCCGACGTTCAGGCCGGACGGGACGGTGGTCCCGGGATGACCGCCCGTACCGCCGTCGTCCGGCGGCCCTCGCTCCTGCGGCGCATGGCGCACGAGAACTCGACGGTACGCAGGCTCGACGGGCTGATGCTGGTCGCGGTGGCCGGGTTGTGCGTGATCGGCACGCTGCTCGTGTGGTCCTCCACCAGGACCTGGGCGCCCGGATCCACGGGGCTGGTGAAGAAGCACCTGCTCAACGAGGTCATCGGGATGGTGCTGTGCGCGGTGGTGGCCACGGTCGACCACCGGGCGATGCGGGCGTACGCGCCGCTGGTGTTCCTGGTGTCGCTGGTGGGGTTGGGGCTGGTGCTCACGCCTCTGGGGGCGACGATCAACGGGTCGCATTCGTGGATCCTGCTGGGCGGGGGATTCGCGGTGCAGCCGTCGGAGTTCGCCAAAGTGGGGCTGGTGCTGATCATCGCGATGCTGCTGGCGCAGCCGGCCGAGGGCACGGATCGGCCGCGCGTCCTCGACGTCGTGCTGGCGATCATCGCTGCGGTGATCACGATGGGCATGGTGATGCTCCAGCCCGACCTCGGCACGGCCATGGTGCTGGCCGTGATCACGGCGGCCGGGCTGATCATCGGCGGCGTGCGCAAGCGGGTGATCGTCGCGATGACGATGGTGGCCGCCGCCGGGGTTTTCGCGGTGTTCCATTTCCAGATGCTGGAGCCTTATCAGGTGGCGCGGTTCACCGCGTTCGTCGATCCGAGCGTCGATCCGCGCGGGGTCGGCTACAACAGCACGCAGTCACTGATCGCGATCGGCTCCGGGCAACTGCTGGGCAAGGGGCTGCTCGGCGGCGGGCAGACGACCGGCAGGTTCGTGCCCGAGCAGCACACCGACTTCATCTTCACGGTCGCGGGCGAGGAGTTCGGGTTCCTGGGGTCGGTCACGGTCGTGTTGCTGCTCGGCGTGGTGCTGGTGCGCGGGCTGAAGATCGCGAGGAAGTGCGAGGACCGGTTCGGGACCCTGGTCGCGGGGACGATCGTGTGCTGGTTCGCGTTCCAGACGTTCATCAATGTCGGAATGACGATCGGGATCATGCCGATCACCGGGCTGCCGCTGCCGTTCGTGTCATATGGCGGGACCGCGACATTCGCGAATCTTATTGCGATAGGGCTGCTGCAAGCCATCAAGGTACGCGGTCCGTTTTAATGAGAAGTATGTTCCTGGGCTATTGCGACGAGTGCGAGGACCGCTTTCTGCTGCCTGCCAACCACGTCGTCGCCGTGCACAATCTGGAAAGCGGCGTGATCGCCGTGGAGCTGACCTGCTACGAAGGGCACCACATCCTGGTACTCAGCGGTAAAGACATCGACATTCCCGGCCCGGCCACCGTCTGACCCGTCCTTCGGTGGTGACCGGTACATGTCGTGGCGGTGGTCCGCTCGGCCGATTTCTCAGCGACCCCGGACCTGCCACTGTCTGACCGCCGCTACCCTGGACGGTATGCCTGTCGAGTCGATTTTTCCTCGCCTGGAAGCGCTGCTGCCCAAGGTGCAGAAGCCGATCCAGTATGTCGGGGGTGAGCTCAACTCGACCGTCAAGGACTGGGACACCGCCGACGTGCGGTGGGCGTTGATGTACCCGGATGCCTACGAGGTCGGGCTGCCCAACCAGGGCGTGGCGATCCTCTACGAGATCCTCAACGAGCTGCCGGCGACCCTGGCCGAGCGCACCTACGCGGTGTGGCCGGACCTCGAGGCGCTCATGCGGGCCGAGGGCGTCCCGCAGTTCACCGTGGACGCGCACCGACCGGTGCGCGCCTTCGACGTGCTCGGGGTGTCGTTCTCCACCGAGCTCGGCTACACCAACATGCTGACCGCCCTCGACCTGGCCGGCATCCCGCTGCATGCGGTGGACCGGGGCGAGGACGACCCGATCGTGCTCGCGGGCGGCCACGCGGCCTTCAACCCCGAGCCGATCGCCGACTTCCTCGACGCGGCCGTGCTCGGCGACGGCGAGCAGATTGCCATCGCCGTCACCGAGGTCATCCGCGAGTGGAAGGCCGAGGGCCGGCCCGGCGGGCGGGACGAGCTGCTGATGCGGCTCGCCGAGTCCGGCGGCGTCTACGTGCCCAAGTTCTACGACGTCGACTACCACCCGGACGGGCGCATCCAGCGCGTCGCACCCAACAGGGCCGACGTGCCGTGGCGGGTGCACAAGCACACCGTGATGGACCTGGACGAGTGGCCCTATCCGAAGAAGCCGCTGGTCCCGCTGGCGGAGACGGTGCACGAGCGGTTCAGCGTGGAGATCTTCCGCGGCTGCACCCGCGGGTGCCGGTTCTGTCAGGCGGGCATGATCACGCGTCCGGTGCGCGAGCGGTCGATCACCACGATCGGCGCGATGGTGGAAAACGGCATCAAGGAGTCCGGCTTCAACGAAGTCGGTCTGCTGTCGCTGTCGTCGGCCGACCACTCCGAGATCGGCGACGTCGCCAAGGGCCTGGCCGACCGATACGAGGGCACCAACACCTCGCTGTCGTTGCCGTCGACCAGGGTGGACGCGTTCAACATCGACCTGGCCAACGAGTTCTCCAGGAACGGCAGGCGCTCGGGCCTGACGTTCGCGCCCGAGGGCGGCTCGGAGCGCATGCGCAAGGTGATCAACAAGATGGTCACCGAGGAAGACCTGATCCGCACCGTCACCACGGCCTACTCGCAAGGGTGGCGGCAGGTCAAGCTCTACTTCATGTGCGGCCTGCCCACCGAGACCGACGAGGACGTGCTCGGCATCGCCGACCTGGCCAAGAAGGTCATCAAGGCGGGCCGGGAGGCCACCGGCAGCCGCGACATCCGCTGCACGGTCTCCATCGGCGGTTTCGTGCCCAAGCCGCACACACCGTTCCAGTGGGCCGGGCAGGCCGACCACGAGACCGTCGACCGGCGGCTCAGGGCGCTGCGCGACGCGCTCAGGAGCGACAAGGCGTACGGCCGGGCCATCGGCTACCGCTACCACGACGGCAAACCCTCGATCGTGGAGGGCCTGCTGTCCCGTGGTGACCGCCGGGTCGGGGCCGTGATCCGCGCCGTCTGGGAGGACGGCGGCAGATTCGACGGCTGGAGCGAGCACTTCTCCTACGAGCGCTGGATGGCGGCCGCCGAGAAGGCCGGCGTCGACGTGGACTGGTACACCACGCGCGAGCGGGAGGAGAACGAGGTCCTGCCGTGGGACCACCTCGACGCCGGGCTTGACCGTGAATGGTTGTGGCAGGACTGGCAGGAGGCCGTCTCCGGCGGTGAGGTCGAGGACTGCCGCTGGACTCCGTGCTACGACTGTGGCGTCTGCCCGACCATGGGCACAGAAATTCAAATCGGCCCTACAGGGCGAAAACTCCTTCCTCTTACGGTGGTCTAGCGCGCTCAGTGGGCGAGCCGTGCCTCGGCGTACACGTACATACGCCGGGGCGGCTTATCCTGGGACGAAGGAACTCTTACAAGGGAAGGACGACAAGCTCTGAAACCTGTTCCCGAAGGGCCCCCGCCCGCGCCCACGGTGCAGCGCCTACGTGTGCGTTACGCCAAGCGCGGCCGTCTGCGCTTCACCAGCCACCGCGACATCTCGCGGGCCGTCGAGAGGGCGGTTCGCCGTGCCGGTATTCCGGTGGCCTTCAGCGCGGGCTTCTCGCCCCACCCGAAGATCTCCTACGCGGGCGCGGCGCCGACCGGCGTCGCCAGCGAAGCCGAATACCTCGAGATCGGTGTCACCACGCCGTGCGACCCTGAGCAGATCAGGTCCGGTCTGGACGCGTCGCTGCCGCCGGGGCTCGATGTGCTCGACGTCGTGGAGGCGGGTCAGGGCGGACTGGCCGACCGGTTGGAGGTCTCCGACTGGGAGGTGCGGCTGCCTGGTGCCGATCGCGAGCTCGCCGAGGTGGCGGCGGAGAAGTTTCTCGCGGCGGGCACTGTGGAGGTCGAGCGCCTCACCAAGAAGGGCCCCCGTCGCTTCGACGCGCGAGAGGCCGTCCTGGGGCTGACGGTGTCCGAAGGAACAGACAGAATTGCAGCTCAGGTACCCGGAGGACCGTGTGTCATACTGCGCATGGTTGTTCGGCACATGACGCCTGCCGTTCGACCCGACGATGTGCTTACAGGGCTGCGCCTTGTGGCCGACTTCGCGCCGCCGGTTCCCCCCGAGGTGACCAGGCTGGCGCAGGGGCCGCTCGACGCCAGCACTGGTGCGCTTGCCGACCCGCTCGACCTGGACCGCGACAAGACGCGCGGCGGCGAGGCGGGACCGGCGGGCGAGCACGTCGCCGGTTAAGGACGCGCCCAGCGTGAGCCGGGCACGACCGCTGACAGGACTTGGCGCCGGTGCCTCCGTCACGGAGGCGCTGGCGGACAACTGAGACACGAGGGCTCCTGCGCGGCGCGGCGACGCGCCCGGGAGCTGACGGGAGAGCGCCCGCATGCTCGACAACGAGCCCAACGTCGGGGCCACTGGCCCTGACGGGGAAACAACTGAACAGACCAAGGTGACCGCACGTCGCCGTTCCGCCAGCCGTCCGGCGGGTCCGCCGCCGGAGCCTGAGGAGCCGGCGTCCGTTCCGGTCACCGTTCCTGCTGCGCAGGCCGCGCCGTCTGTCGCGGAAGGCGCGCCGGTGCAGCGCGCCGTCGCACAGCGTGCTGCCGGTGAGCCTGATCCTGGCATCGTCGCGGCCGCTGAGGCCGCGAAGGGCGCCGCCGGCGCCGGTACGACCGGCGGCGCGGCAGCCCCGGCTGGTGCCCAGGTCGAGAGCCCGGTCGAAGGCGTCTTGGCCGATGCCGTCGCCGAGGCCGAGGAGAAGCCCAAGAGAGCCCCGAGGACGCGGTCCACCGCGACGACGCCGCGGCGGCGTACCACGAAGAAGGTCGCCGATGCCGTGCCGGACGAGGCGGGAGCGCTCCCGGAGGCTGCTGCGCCCGATGAGGCCGCTGCCGAGGCGGCGCCCGTGAAGCGGCGCAGGACCACGCGCAAGAAGGCCGAGCCGGAAGAGGCCGTGGCTCCCGCCGCCGTCGAGGAGGCGGTCGCCGGGGCTGATGCCGGTGACGTGGCGGCCGCTGCGCCTGCGGCGGTGCAGGCGGACGCCCAGGCCGGCCAGGCCGCTGGTGACGTGGAGGCCCCGCGGGCCGGGCGCACGAGGACACGGGCAGGTCGCGGCGCTGCGGCGCGCGCGGCCTCCGGCGCGGACACAGCGGCTCCGGATGCCGAAGGGCCGAAGGGTGCGGAGGCGGACCTTTCCGAAGCCGAGGCGGCTGCCCGCGACGTCCAGGCCGCGGTTGTCGCTGCTGGGGCTGTGGCGGCTGCCGGTGGCGTGGAGGCCTTTGAGGACGAAGAGGACATCATCGAGATCCTGCCCGAGGACGAGCCGCTCGATGACGAGCCCGCGGGCGAGGACCTCGACGAGGAGCTTGTGCGGCCGAGTCTGCTCGCCGACCCGTTCGGGTTCGCGGTACGCACGCAGGACGAGCCGGGTGGCACCGCGTTCCAGCGGCCGGCGGCGATCTTCACGCCGCTGTTCCAGGCGCCCGACCCGAGCCAGGCCAAGCCCGCCGCGGTCAGGCGGCCCGAGCCGCAGCCCGCTGCCGCGCCGCCCGCCGAGGCGGAGGACGTGGCAGAAGAGGCCGTGACCGAGGAAGAGGCCGACGTCGACACCTCCGAGGAGCAGGAGGAGGAAGCCGGCGGCAGGCGCCGCCGGCGCCGCCGTGGCGGCCGGGGCCGGGGCAAGGCCCGCGAGCGCGACGAGGCCGAGGACAGCGAGGAAACCGAAGAGGAGACCGACGAGGAGCAGGGCGAGGAGGCCCAGGAAGACGAGGCCTCCACCTCGCGCCGCCGCCGTCGCCGTCGCCGCAGGGGTTCCGACGAGAGCCCCGAGCCGGCCAGCGACGACCCGCCGAACACGGTGGTACGCATCCGCGCGCCCCGCTCGGGCCGTACGGCGTCGCTCGACACCGCCACCGACGGCGTGCAGAGCGTGCGCGGCTCCACCAGGCTGGAGGCCAAGAAGCAGCGCCGCCGCGAGGGCCGTGAGCTGGGCCGCAGGCGGCCGCCGATCATCACGGAGTCGGAGTTCCTGGCCCGCCGCGAGTCCGTCGACCGGATGATGGTGGTGCGCAGGCAGGGCGACCGTACGCAGATCGCGGTGCTGGAGGACGGCGTGCTCGTCGAGCACTACGTCAACCGCGAGGCCAGCCAGTCCTACGTGGGCAACGTCTACCTCGGCAAGGTGCAGAACGTGCTGCCCTCGATGGAGGCGGCGTTCGTGGACATCGGCAAGGGCAGGAACGCCGTGTTGTACGCCGGCGAGGTCAACTTCGACACCGCCGGCATGGAAGGGCAGCCGAAGCGGATCGAGTCGGCGCTGAAGTCGGGTCAGTCGGTGCTCGTACAGGTCACGAAGGACCCGATCGGGCACAAGGGCGCGCGGCTCACGTCGCAGATCAGCCTGCCCGGGCGCTACCTCGTGTACGTGCCGGACGGGTCGATGACCGGCATCAGCCGCAAGCTGCCCGACAAGGAGCGCACGCGGCTCAAGAGCATCCTGAAGAAGGTCATGCCGGAGAACGCCGGTGTGATCGTGCGTACGGCGGCCGAGGGCGCCTCCGAGGACGAGCTGGCCCGCGACGTGGCCCGGCTGTCCGCCCAGTGGGAGAGCATCCAGAAGAAGGCCAAGTCGGCCAGCCCCCCCGAGCTGCTGTCCGCGGAGCCCGACCTGACGATCAGGGTCGTGCGTGACGTCTTCAACGAGGACTTCACCTCGCTGGTCGTGCAGGGCGACGAGGCATGGGACACGGTCGACGACTACGTCAAGTATGTCGCGCCGCACCTGGGCGAGCGGCTGTCGAAGTGGGACGGGGAGCAGGGCGGCGACGTCTTCGAGTCGTACCGGATCGACGAGCAGCTGGGCAAGGCGCTCGATCGCAAGGTGTGGCTGCCGAGCGGTGGCTCGCTGGTGATCGACCGTACCGAGGCGATGACCGTCGTCGACGTCAACACCGGCAAGTTCACCGGCCAGGGCGGCAACCTCGAGGAGACCGTCACCAGGAACAACCTGGAGGCGGCCGAGGAGATCGTGCGCCAGCTCCGGCTGCGCGACATCGGCGGCATCATCGTGATCGACTTCATTGACATGGTGCTGGAGTCGAACCGCGATCTGGTGCTGCGGCGGCTCCTGGAGTGCCTGGCGCGCGACAGGACGAAGCACCAGGTGGCCGAGGTCACCTCGCTGGGCCTGGTCCAGATGACGCGTAAGCGGGTCGGTCAGGGCCTCCTGGAGGCATTCTCGACGCCGTGTGAGTGCTGCAACGGGCGTGGCGTGCTGGTGTCCACGGAGCCGGTCGAGACCAAGCCGGAGCCGCGCGGCACGCAGGGGAAGATGGCCGTCGAGAAGGCGGTCTCGGACAAGGTTTCCGCGGCCAAGGACTCCGCCGGTCGTGATACGGTGACCGGTGCGCTTGAAGACGTCCCGACTGAGGACGACCAAGCCGGTCAGACTTCTGGCAGGGGGCGGCGACGCTCCCGCCGAGCCAAGTCCGCCGAGTAGCCCTCGACGGATGTCCGACGATCCGTCCGGTTCGCCTAGGGGACCGTTAATCCGGTACCCTGGTGAATCGGTGCGTCAGGTGACGTGCCCTGTTGGCGCGCCTACTCGGATCGTCGGTTCCAGACAGAACCGAATGACAGGCGCAGCATTCGGCGGCCGTCCCCTTGGGGGATGGTCGTGCAACAGCGAGTCAGTAGAAGGGTTCCGCGGTGTACGCGATCGTTCGTTGCGGCGGCAGGCAGCAGAAGGTCTCCGTCGGTGACGTCCTCGAGGTGGACAAGGTCGCCGGCGAGGTCGGCTCTTCGGTTTCGCTGCCGACGGTGCTCGTCGTCAACGATGGCGACGTGACGACCGAGGCGGGCAAGTTCATGGTCAGCGCCGAGATTCTCGGCGAGACCAAGGGCCCGAAGATCCGCATTCTCAAGTACAAGAACAAGACCGGTTACAAGAAGCGCCAGGGTCACCGCCAGCGGTACACCCAGGTGAAGATCACCGGTATCGACCAGGCCTGATCGGGAGTTTGAGAGATGGCACACAAGAAGGGCGCGTCGTCCACCCGGAACGGCCGTGACTCCAACGCTCAGCGCCTGGGCGTCAAGCGTTTCGGTGGCCAGCTGGTCAACGCGGGCGAGATCATCGTCCGCCAGCGTGGCACCCACTTCCACCCCGGCGACAACGTCGGCCGTGGTGGCGATGACACGCTGTTCGCGCTGGCCGCCGGCCACGTGCAGTTCGGAGTCAAGCGCGGCCGCCGGGCCGTGAGCATCGTTCCCGTCGCGGAGTAGCTTTTCCTGCTCCCGACTCGGGGATCGTCTGGGGTGGATCGAGCGGTTTCGATCCACCCCTTTTTGCGTTGTGCGGGAAGTATGAGATGCCCCTGGTGGGGCGATGAAGGAGTGAGGCATGCCGGACTTCGTGGACCAGGTGGTCCTGCACATCAAGGCCGGTGACGGGGGGAACGGGTGTGCCTCCATCCACCGGGAGAAGTTCAAGCCGCTCGGCGGCCCCGACGGGGGGAACGGTGGGCGCGGCGGCGACCTGATCCTGGAAGTCGACCCCAACACCGCGACCCTGCTCGACTACCACCGGAGGCCCCATCGCAAGGCCGAGAACGGCAAGCAGGGCCAGGGCTCCAACCGGGACGGCGCCAACGGGGAGGACGTGGTCCTGCCGGTGCCCAACGGCACGGTCGTCAAGGACGCCGTCACGGGTGAGGTGCTGGTGGACCTCGTGGGGGCCGGCACCCGATACGTGATCGCCCAAGGCGGGCACGGCGGGCTGGGCAACGCCGCCCTGGCCAGCACGAAGCGGAAGGCGCCCGGGTTCGCGCTGCTCGGGGAGCCGGGTGACGAGCTCGACGTCATGCTGGAGCTGAAGAGCGTCGCGGACGTGGCGCTGGTCGGGTTTCCGAGCGCCGGGAAGTCGTCGCTGATCGCCGCCCTGAGTGCGGCCAAGCCGAAGATCGCCGACTATCCGTTCACGACCTTGATCCCCAACCTCGGGGTGGTGACCGCCGGGGACACCGTGTTCACCGTGGCGGACGTGCCTGGGCTGATTCCCGGGGCGTCGCAGGGGAAGGGCCTCGGGCACGAGTTCCTGCGGCACGTCGAGCGGTGCGACATGCTCGTTCACGTGATCGACTGCGCCACCATGGAGCCGGGGCGCGATCCGGTCACGGACTACGAGGTGATCGAGGCGGAGCTGCGGGCGTACGGGAAGCTCGAGGACCGGCCGCGGATCGTCGTGCTCAACAAGGCCGACGTGCCGGACGCGCGGGAGCTGGCCGAGATGGTCACGCCCGAATTCGAGGCGCGGGGGCTGCAGGTGTTCACGATCTCGGCGGCCACCCACGACGGGCTGCGGGAGCTCACGTACGCGATGGGCGAGTGGGTCGCGGCGGCGCGGGCCAACAAGCCGATCGAGGAGCCGACGCGGCTCGTGATCCGGCCCAAGCAGCTCGGCGAAGCCGGGTTCCGGGTGCGGCGGGTCAACGAGAACCTGTTCCAGATCACTGGCGAGAAGCCGGAGCGGTGGATCAGGCAGACGGATTTCAGCAACGACGAGGCGGTCGGGTATCTGGCCGACCGTCTGGAGCGGCTGGGCGTCGAGGCAGAGCTTGCCAAGGCCGGCGCCAAGGCGGGGGCCGAGGTGGTCATCGGGCCGATGGAGGGCGGATACATCTTCGACTGGCAGCCCACGCTGAACGCCGAGTCGGTCCACCACGGGCCGCGCGGCTCCGACAACCGGCTCGGCTAGCCCCCGGCTGTCGCCGGTGGTCGCGGTCGGCCGGGCTGTGGAGCGGATGCGGGCTAGGAGCGGAGGGTGGCTTCGGCGCCGCCGTCGGCGTACAGGATCTGGCCGGTCATGAAGGAATTGTCCGCGCTGACCGTCCACGCCAGCAGGGACGCGATCGCCGAGACCGGTCCGGGGAAGCCCAGGGGTTGTGGCATCGTGGCGGCCACGAGCTCGCTCGTGGCCGGGTCGGCCAGGAGCGTCCTGCGGGCCGCCTCCGTGTCCACCACGCCCGGCGCCACCGCGTTCAGCGGGATGCCGGCCCCCGCCCAGTCAGGGCCGATGGCGGCGCCCCTGAGCCACTGGTTGAGGGCGAGTTTGCTGGACGGGTAGACGATGCGGCCCCGCCCCGCCTCCACGGCCGCCGCGGCGGCGGCAGCGGCGGCCTCCTCGTCCAGGGCGAGGCAGGCTTTGACGATGCTCTCGTCCGCGGCCACGATCGCGCTCAGCGAGGACACCGCGACCGCGCGGGGCCGGTCGGACTCGGTCAGGAGCGGGCGCAGGCCCTCCAGGGTGGCGAGGGTGCCGAAGAAGTTGAGCCGCACGGTGAGCGGGGACGGCAGGCCGACGCCCGCGACCGCGACCACGCCGTCGATCCTTCCTCCCGACGCGACCCTGACCAGGGAGATGAGCTGTTCACGCCCTTCCGGGAGGGCCAGGTCGGCGATCACGTCGGCGTCGCGTACGTCGCAGCGGATCACGCGCGCTCCCGAGGCCGCCAAGTGGTCCGCGGTGGCGGCGCCGATGCCCGAGGCGGCGCCGGTGACTACGTAGGTTCGTGTACACATGGGTAAATGACTACATCGAATGAAGTGATGCAGTCAATGTATTTAATTGGCCGGCCGGAGCTTCGATAGGCTGCCAGATGTGCGGGAACAGATCAGCTCGGCGTCGAAGGTCGTTGTCAAGGTCGGCTCCTCCTCGCTCACCACCCCCCAGGGAATGATCGACGTCGATCGTGTGGACGCCCTGGTGGACGTGCTGGCGGCGCGGCGCCGTACCGGGACGCAGATCGTCCTGGTCTCCTCCGGGGCGATCGCGGCGGGCCTCGGCCCGCTCGGGCTGAGCGCGCGACCGCGCGACCTCGCCACCCAGCAGGCGGCCGCGTCCGTCGGCCAGGGCGTGCTGGTGGCCCGCTACACCTCCTCCTTCGCCCGGTACGGCCTGCGCGTCGGCCAGGTCCTGCTGACCGCCGACGACATGATGCGGCGCGCCCACCACGTCAACGCCCAGCGCACCCTGACCCGGCTGCTGGAGCTGGGCATCGTGCCCATCGTCAACGAGAACGACACCGTGGCCACCGACGAGATCCGCTTCGGCGACAACGACCGGCTGGCGGCACTGGTGTCACACCTGATCAGGGCGGACGCGCTGGTGCTGCTTTCGGACGTGGACGCGCTCTACGACGGCCCGCCCAGCCGCGGCGGGGCGCGCCGGCTGGCCGAGATCCGCGGCCCGGAGGACCTGGCCGGCGTCGAGCTGGGCAGAAACGGCGCGAGCGTCGGCACCGGCGGCATGGTGACCAAGGTGCAGGCCGCCAGGATCGCCACCGGCGCCGGCGTCCCTGTGGTGCTCACTGCCGCCGCTCACGCGGCCCAGGCGCTGAGCGGGGCCGACGTCGGCACCTACTTCCACCCAGGTGGCCGCCACCCCGGCACGCGCCTACTGTGGCTCGCGCACGCCACCACCGGGCGCGGCCTGCTCCATCTGGACCAGGGTGCGGTCGAGGCGATCGTGACGCGCCGCAAGTCGCTGCTGCCCGCCGGGGTGACCTCCGTGGAGGGCGATTTCGCGGCAGGCGATCCCGTGGACCTGTGCGGGCCTCAGGGGCTCGTGGTGGCTCGCGGGCTGGTCAACTTCGACGCGGTCGAGATCCCCGACCTGCTCGGACGCTCCACGAGAGAGCTGGCGAGCGCCCTCGGTCCGGAATATGAACGCGAGCTGATCCACCGTGACGACATCGTCATACTGGAAGCCCACAGCTGAACACCCGGGGAGATCAGGGCTGGGAGCGGCCCTGTGCAGCGGAAGCGGAGCGTAGCCATGAGCACAGAGTTCCTGAGGGTCGCCCAGGCGGCACGAGAGGCCGCCGCCGAGCTGGCCCCGCTGCCGCGGGCGCCGAAGGACCGGGCGCTGCGCGCCGTGGCCGACGCCCTCGTCGCGCACGCGGCCGAGATCGTCGAGGCCAATGCCAAGGATGTCGAGCAGGCCAGGGCGCAGGGCACGTCCGAGGCGATGATCGACCGGTTGCGGCTCGACGAGGCCAGGATCGCCAAGATCGCTGACGCCGTGCGCGAGGTGGCAGACCTGCCCGACCCGGTCGGCGAGGTGGTCCGCGGCGCCACGCTGCCCAACGGGCTGGAGCTGCGCCAGCTCAGGGTGCCGCTGGGCGTGATCGGCATCATCTACGAGGGTCGCCCCAACGTCACGGTCGACGCCGCGGCGCTCTGCCTCAAGAGCGGCAACGCGGTGCTGCTCAGGGGCTCCTCCAGCGCCTATTCCTCCAACACGGCGCTGGTCAGGGTCATGCAGGATGCGCTGGCGGCCACCGAGGTGCCCGCCGGGGCCGTTCAGCTGGTTCCCGGGCAGACCAGGGACTCCGTCAAGGAGCTCATGCGGGCTCGCGGCCTGGTCGACGTGCTGATCCCGCGCGGCGGTGCCTCCTTGATCAACTCGGTGGTCGAGGAGTCGACGGTGCCGGTGATCGAGACCGGCGTCGGCAACTGCCACGTCTACGTCGACGCCGAGGCCGACGTGGATCTGGCCGTGCAGATCCTGGTCAACGCCAAGGCGCAGCGGCCGTCGGTGTGCAACGCGGCCGAGACGTTCCTGGTGCACGCGGACATCGCGGACACGTTCGTGCCCAAGGCGCTGGAGGCGCTCGCCGAGGCAGGCGTGACCGTGCACGGCGACGAGCGGATCGCCCACCATGGCTCCGGCGTCGTGCCCGTCACCGAGGACGACTTCTCCGCCGAATACCTCTCGCTCGACATCGCCGCCGCCGTCGTCGGCTCGCTGGAGGAGGCGGTGGCCCACATCAGGCGCTACGGCTCCGGGCACACCGACGCCATCGTCACCCGCTCACAGAAGGCGGCCCGCAGGTTCGTGGCGCTGGTGGACTCGGCGGCCGTGGCGGTCAACGCCTCGACCAGGTTCACCGACGGGGGCGAGTTCGGATTCGGGGCCGAGATCGGCATCTCCACGCAGAAACTGCACGCGCGTGGGCCGATGGGGCTGCCCGAGCTGACGTCCACCAAGTGGGTCTACACCGGTGAGGGGCATCTGCGCACGTCAGAAGGCACAGTGATAGCGGCGTCCGGCGACTGAGCCCGCCTCACGGAGTGACGCCATGAGCAGGCGGCATAGGGCGACCGAGCCGCCGGACGGAGCGCGGCCATGAACACGTTGACCGGCGTGTCGGCCTGACCGGTGCACACGTCGCGGCTTGACTGGGAGACATGGACATTGTCGTCGCCCTCGTCTTCTCGGCCGCGGTGTTGTTCGGGGCCGACCGGCTCCTGCTCTGGCTGGAGAGCCGCGGCCACGTCAACTGGCGCAGGAAAGGCCGCAAGCGGTTGTCGGACGAGCCCGCGGCCGGGCTCGACAGCATGCTCTCCGACCACACGCGCCGATAAACCATCGGCGTGCCTCAAGCGGCGACTCGGGTCCCGGCGCTAGGGTTGTGTCCCTTATGGGCGCGCTCGGCGGGGAGGGACGGTGAGCAAGCTCGGCAAGGTCGGGCCGTACACCCTGGTCGAGCGACTCGGCCGGGGCGGCATGGGCGAGGTCTACCTCGCGACCACCCGCCGGGGCGAGCGCGTCGCGCTCAAGGTCCTGCACGACCTGACCGAGGACGAGACCTCGCGCATCAGACTCGAGCGTGAGGTCCGAGCGCTGCGCCGGGTCGAGAGCCCGTACGTGGCCAAGGTGCTGGACGCCGATCTGAACGGCGTGCGGCCGTACCTGGTCATGGAGCACATCGAGGGCGCCACGCTGCTGGAGCGGGTGCGCCAGAGCGGCTCCCTCGACGTCACCGAGCTGGTCGGCATGGCGCAGGGCATCGCCGCGGCGCTCGCGATCATTCACGCGGCCGGAGTGGTGCACCGCGATCTCAAGCCGGGGAACATCATCATGGGCACGGAAGGGCCTGTGCTGATCGACTTCGGGATCGCGCAGGTGCACGACGCGACCCGGCTGACCATGACGGGCACGTTCCTCGGCACTCCCGGCTACACGGCACCGGAGATCTTCGCCGACGAGCAGGTCGACTCGCCGGCCGACGTGCACGCGTGGGCGGCGACGGTGGCGTTCGCGGCCACGGGGCGGCCGACGTTCGGGCGTGGGACGGCCGAGGCGCAGATGTACGCGGTGCTGAACGGGCAGGCCGACCTCAAGGGCGTGCCCGTCGAGTTGTTGCCGCTGGTGCGGGCCGCGCTCAACAGGGAGCCGGGCAAGAGGCCCACGGCGGCGTTGCTGGCCGACCGGCTGTCGCGGCTGGCCAAGGCCGCCAGCGCCACGGAGCCCGAGCCGTCCGCGGCCCCCGATGCGGCCGAGGAGGCGGGCCGGGCGACGCCCGCGCGGAGCCGCACCGCCGAGGAGGCGGCCGCCAAGCCCGCCCGTGGCAGGCCCAACAACACGAGCGCGGACGGGAAGGTGCCCGCGCCGCGCCGGCGCCCGGCCGCCGACACCGGCCGCGCCGGGACGGACGGCAAGGGGAGTGCGGCGCGCGGTCGTACGGGTGCGGACGGCACGCCGGCACGCGGTCGTACCGGTGCGGACGGTGCGGCGGCGCGCGGCCGCACCGGTGCGGACGGCACGCCGGCACGCGGTCGCACCGGCGCGGACGGGGCCGGGGCACGGGCCAGGACCGGCGGCACGGACGGGGTCGTGGCGCGGAGCCGGATGGACGGGGCCGTGGCGCGGGCCAGGACGAGCGCGGACGGGAAGGTGCCCGCGCCCCGGACCCGCGGGAGCGTCGACGGGAAGAACACGGGGCCGCGCCAGCGCGCCGCGGCGGCCGTCCGGAGCAGGGCCAAGCCGCAGAGCAAGCGCACCCCCGAGTCGCACACCACGCTGCCCGCGGGCAACGGCGCCCTGCTGCTGCTCGCGGTGCTGGCCGTGCCGTGTGTGGTGACCTCGGTGATCTGGCCGATCGCCTCCATCGCGATCACGACCGTGTTCGTGGTGCTGACCAGAACGTTGTGGATGAGCCACTGGCTGATCAGGAACCGCAGCTCGCAGCGTACGCGGGTGACGCTGCGTGTGCTGCTTTTCCCACTGGCGCTGGCCGGGGCCGTGGCGACCGCCGTCGTGTGGCCGGGCGTGCCCGTCGCGGTGGCGTCGGGCGGGGCACTCTGGGTGACCGGCGGCGGTGAGATCGACACCGACTGGTGGCAGCAGCCCGCGCCTGTAACGGTGGCGGGCGTGGTGTTCGGGATGTTGTGTGGTGGCATCACCGGGCGCGAGATCGAGCGGATCGGCGGCCGGTTGCCTGATCTCCGCAGGGAGGGGTTGCGCGCGCTGGCGGTGCTGGGCGGGTTCGTCGCCCTGTGCGCGGCCGCCGTACGCGCTATCGCCCTGCTGCTCTGAGGTGCTGGTTCGGCCCGCCGCCCACGGGATGGGCGGCGGGCCGGACGCGGTCGATCAAGCGGGATCGGCCGCGTACGTTGATCGGGCTAACCCTGGCCGCCGTCGCGGCGCGAGAAGCGGTTGAAGATGCGCTCGCCCGCGTTGACAGCGCCCTCGGCCACGTCGCGCAGCACGCCGATGAACGGGTCCTGCGACTGCGACCAGGACGCACGGTAGGACTCGGCCGCCGCCTTGACCTCGTCGGTCACTCGTGCGTTGGGGTCGTCCTCGCGGCGCGGGTAGTCGCCGCCGAGAATCCGGTCGTACTCGCCGCTGCGCTGCCACTTGTCCAGCTCGGCCACGCGCACCACGGCGAACGGGTGCGTGGTGCCGAGCAGGTTGAGCACCTTGAGGAAGCCGTCGCGAAGGTCGCCCGCGGTGTCGTATTCCTGGTACTGCTCCAGGAACGCCTCGATGTTCATCTCGTGGGTGTAGTCGCCGCCGGCGAGCTTCATGAGCGCCCTCTTGCCCGCCTCGGGGTCCTGGCCGACGAGCAGGCCGCCGCGGTCGCAGGACAGCTCCGACTTGCGGTACCACTCCTCGAGACCCGCGACGATCGCCCGCAGGCCGATGTAGCCGAGCGGGATCCACGCGACGCGGGTGGCGAGGCGGGTGAGGATGTCGAGCATCGTCCGGTAGACCGCGTGACCCGAGAGGATGTGCGCGGTCTCGTGGCCGATGACGAAGCGCTGCTCCTCCTCGTTCATGAGGTTGAGCAGGCCGGTGGTCACGACGATGAACGGGTCGTCGAAGCCGATGGCCATGGCCTGGACCTTCGGGTCCTGCTGGATGTAGATCTCGGGGATCCGGTGCAGGTCCAGTGTGTAGGCGGCGTCGCGGCCCATGTCGTAGACGGAGCGGAACTGGGTCTCGCTTACGCGCACGGCCGACGCCAGGTACATCAGGCGCAGTCTGCGCTCGCTGATGAGGCCGGACATCTGCTTGAGAACCGTGTCGAACCCACTCAACTTACGCAGAGCGACCAGGGCGGACCGGTCTGCGGGGTGTTCGTAGGCTCGGGACGAGATGCCGGGCAGTTGGACGCGGTTGCGGTCCGGGGTGGTCGTCATGCCCGGCATGCTACGTCCGCAACGGAAGTCATGCGCGGCCATCGTCAAGGGGGGTCCCATCATGTTGTCGGAAGGTGTCCGCGTAAGGTCCGATTCATGATGAATGCGCCTGGTGTGAAAGGGATTCGGCGAGTTGGTGTGATGGGCGGGACGTTCGATCCCATCCACCACGGCCACCTTGTCGCGGCCAGCGAGGTCGCTCATCACTTCGAGCTCGACGAGGTCGTCTTCGTGCCTACCGGGCGGCCGTACCAGAAGGCGGAGCGCGAGGTGTCGGCGGCCGAGGACCGCTATCTGATGACGGTGATCGCGACCGCGTCGAATCCCCGGTTCTCCGTGAGCAGGGTGGACGTGGACCGGCCGGGGCCGACTTTTACCATCGACACTTTGCGGGATGTTGCCGAAATCTATGGCCCACAGGTGGAGCTCTACTTCATCACCGGCGCCGACGCGCTCGGGGCCATTCTCGGCTGGCAGGACGCCGACGAGCTGTTCGAGCTGGCGCACTTCGTCGGCTGCACGCGTCCCGGCCACACGTTGCACGATCCGGGGCTGCCCGAGGGCAAGGTCACGTTGCTGGAGATTCCCGCCCTCTCCATCTCCTCGTCGGAGTGCCGCCAGCGGGTGGAAAAGGGGGAGCCGATCTGGTATTTGGTGCCCGACGGAATCGTTCAGTACATCAACAAGAGGGGGCTCTATCACGGCCACGGGTGAACCTCTCCGTGCCGCACGTGAGGGGTTTCGGGCCGGAAGGGTACCCTCAACATATGGGCATGCTGCCGACACAGGAGGACAGACCCGCATCGTGACCGCATCTGACAGATCCGTCCAGCTCGTGCGCATCGCCGCGGAGGCCGCGGCCGACAAGCTGGCCGATGACATCCTCGCCTACGACGTGAGCGAACAGCTCGTCATCACCGACGCCTTCCTGCTGTGCTCCGCCACCAACGACCGTCAGGTCCGTGCCATCGTCGACGAGATCGAGGAGCGGCTGCGCACCGAGGCCGACGCCAAGCCCGTCCGCCGCGAGGGCGAGCGCGAGGGCCGCTGGGTGCTGCTCGACTACATCGACATCGTCGTGCACGTCCAGCACGAAGAGGACCGTACGTTCTACGCGCTCGAGCGCCTGTGGAAGGACTGCCCGGCCATCCCGCTGCCGGAGAGCGTCATGCAGGCCAACCTCCAGCGGACGCGCGCGTGAGTGAGCGGAGCGAACGAACCATTAGACGCAGCAGCAATGATCATGCTGATGACGAGCCTTCCGGCGAGGAATCCGCATGAGCAAGCGGATCGTATGTCTGCGACATGGGCAGACGCTGTGGAACGTTGAGCAGCGTTTCCAAGGACACTCCGACATCCCGCTCGACGAGACCGGCGTCGCGCAGGCGACCAGGGCCGCGTCGCTGCTGGCCTCCCTGCGGCCTACCCTCATCGTCTCCTCCGACCTGCAAAGGGCCAACGACACGGCGCTGGCGCTCGGGCGTGTCGTCGGGCTCGACGTGGCCGTCGACAAGGCCTTCCGCGAGCGCGGAGGCGGCCAGTGGGAAGGGCTGACGCGGGAGGAGATCGCCGCGCAATGGCCCGTGGAGTACGCCGCCTGGGAGGCCCCGGACGGCGAGCCGGTCCAGGACGTCGCCGCACGTGTGGCGGCCGCCATGCGCCGGTGGGCGGGCCGGCTGGACGATGACGGGCTGCTGGTCGTGGCCTCGCACGGCGCCGCGCTGCGGCTCGGCATCTGCGAGCTGCTCGGGCTGCCCGAGGAGTTGTGGCCGGCGATCGGCGGGCTGGGCAACTGCTCCTGGTCCGTGCTGCAGGAAGGGCGCAAGGGCTGGCGGCTGCTCGAGCACAACGCCGGGACCCTGCCGGAGCCGGTCAACAGCGACGACCGGCCGGACGCCGAAGCATAACCATCCCGTACGGCTCGGGGGCCGTACGGCGGCGGATCTCGGACGCATCACTCGTCGACAGCTGACGGGAGCGGCCGTGCCCGCAGCGGCACGCGGCGCCCTGCTTCTACGTCATCAACTCCTACGCCGCTTCTACGTCACCAACTCCTACGCCGCTTCTACGTCACCAACTCCTACGCCGTGCTCGGGCCGGACGACGGCGTGCCGGTGCCGCCCGGGTCCACGGTGACCTGCCGATGAGCGCGGCCGTCAACGGCCTGGTCGTGGGTGGCGACCAGTGGAGCACCATGGCATTCGCGTAACCGCATGATCGCGTACGCGTCCCGGAGGGCCGGGGACGTGCCGGGTGACACGGTCACGATCAGTGTGGGGCACCTGGGCGTGCGGCAGTGCCGGGTCGTAGAGGGAGCGGAGCCGGCTCCTGATGATCCGGAGGCACGGCGTAGTTCTTGAGCGGGATGGCGCTCGGGGCCGTCAACCTCCTGAGGAGGCCCATTCCCGGGAGGCGCGACAGGACGCGCATGGTCTGGTTGCGCTGCCAGATCTGGGATCCCTTCTGGGGGACCAGGTAGCCGGCGGCACCCCGTGCCTGCTTCTGGCACTTCTCGACGTAGGGGCGCAGCTCGTGTTCGTAGCGGTCGAAGGCGGTGCGGTGGTCGGGCGCCGCCGTGAGCTCGCCGGCCAGCACGTACGCGCCGATGATGGCCAGGCCCGTGCCCATCCCGCCCGGGCCGGGCGCGTGGGCCGCGTCGCCCAGCAGCACCACGCGGCCGGACGACCAGCGCGGCAGGACCACCTGGGCGGCAGGGGCGAAGTAGAAGTCCTCCGCCGCCCACATGTCCCTGAGCAGGGATGGGATCTCCCAGCCGAGGCCGTCGAAGGCGGTCGCGATCAGCTCGCGCCGGCGCCCGTGGTCGTACGCCGGCGTGGGTGACGCGAAGTCGAGCGCGGCCCTCGTCTCGCCGCCCGTGCGCATGATCGTGGCGCAGCGGCCGGGGACGCTGTACATCAGTCCTTCGTGGTCCAGGCCGTACGTTCCCGGCACCGAGAAGATCGCGCCGTGCAGACCCAGATGGCGCAGCTCGGCGGGCTCGTGGAAGGCCAGGTCGCGGACGGTGGAGCGAATGCCGTCCGCGCCCACGACCAGGTCGAACGTGCGGGACGGCGACTTTTCGAAGCTCACCCGCACGCCGCCGGCGGTCTCGGCCAGCGTGGTGATCGAGTCGTCGAAGACCCACTCGGCGTTCGACGCGGCGTGGAGGATGCGGCTCAGCGCGCCGCGCAGGATCTCGACGTCGCCGCTGAACACGGCCGACGGGATGCTCGACACGCGCTTGCCGCGGGCGTCGACGATCGTGATGTCGCCCATGCGGGTCTGGGCGTCTTCAACCCTCTGGCGGATGCCCATGCGGGTCAGGACCTCCAGTTGTGTCGTGCCGCGGAAGTCGACCGCCTGGCCGCCGGTGCGGAGGGTGGGGGCTCGTTCGACGATCGTGGGGCGGTGGCCGAGGCGGGCCAGCCAGTGGGCGAGCGCGGGGCCGGCGATGCCGCCGCCGGAGATGAGGATGTCGAGGTCGCGCATGGCGTGCTCCTTCAGTGCGTCTACGCCGTACGCGGACCATAGATGGATGCTGGTTTATGTGGCAAGACTGGGATGGGCGCACTAGTGCACTGGTGGTCAGCGATGTGGTTGGATGAGGACTGGTGCACTAGGGCGGGAGGCGCGAGCGTGGATAGTCCGGGCATACGAGCGGGGGATGTGCCCTACCTCCGGATCGTCGACGAGATCCGGCGCCGCATCGTGGCTGGAGAGCTGACGGCGGGTGACCGGGTGCCCTCGACCCGGCAGATCGTCCGGGAGTGGGGCGTCGCGATGGCGACCGCCAGCAAGGTCCTCGGCCGGCTCCAGGAGGAGGGGCTGACGCGGGCTGTGCCCGGCGTCGGGACCGTGGTCGCCGGGCCGGAGCGGCAGCCGCCTGCGGAGGACCTCACCAGGCAGCGCATCGTCCGGGCGGCCGTCGAGATCGCCGACGCGGAGGGGCTGGCCGCCGTCTCCATGCGGCGCATCGCCGCCGAGCTGGGTGCCTCCGCCATGTCCCTGTACCGGCATGTGGACGGCAAGGACGAGCTCGTCCACCTGATGGCCGACGCGGTCTACGGCGAGGACCCGCCGCATCGCGGTCCAGCCGGGCTGGAGGCCGCACGGGCGGCGCCTGGCCAGGCACGTGGCTGGCGGGCCCAGCTGGAGGTGGCGCTGCGCCGGCAGTGGCGTATCCACCGCCGCCATCCCTGGCTGGCTCAGGCCGTCTCCCTGACCAGGCCCCAGTTCGTCCCCAACGGGATGGCCCACACCGACCGGCTGCTGCACGCGGTGGACGGGCTCGGCCTCGACGCCAACACCATGCTGCACGCCGCCATGTCCCTCATCAACTTCATCCGCGGCACCGCCGTGAGCCTGGAGGCCGAGGAGCGGGCGCGGACGGAGACGGGGATCACTGACGACGAGTGGATGCGAGCGCGGGAGGCCGAGCTGGGCGAGATGTTCGCCTCCGGCGCCTACCCCACGTTGGCCAAGGTCGTGTCGCAGCCGGGACTCGACGTGGACCTGGACTCGCTCTTCGAGTTCGGTCTGCGCCGCCAGCTCGACGGGTTGGCCGTACTGGTGGCCAGAGCGCGGGACGGGCGGCGCGATTAGGCGAATCGGCGCGGATGGCTATATGCTCTCCGAGCGCCGCAACGGGTGGACTCGTAGCGGTGACCAGGGGCTATAGCGCAGTTGGTAGCGCGCCTCCATGGCATGGAGGAGGTCTGGGGTTCGAATCCCCATAGCTCCACCGGTGTTCCGCATTCGACGTGCGGAAGAGATCGTCGAAGGGCGGTCGGTAGGCGGCATCGCTGATCCGGCCGCCCTTGATCCTTATGCGGGTGAAGATCGCCTTGTTGGGCTGGACTCCCCAGGTCACCTCCAGCCGCCATCTTCCGGCGCTGTTGGACAACCGCCCCACCTTTCAACCGAGGGCGAGGGACGCGGCCAGGGGGTAGGGGATGTGCGTGTACGCGCGGGCCCGGAGCTCTGTGATGACGGGGCTCCCGCGAAGTACGGCACCGAGCCGATTCCCGCCAGGAGGCCAACGGTCGGCACGAACAGGCCGGCCACAAGGCCCGCTGCCGTGGGTCGCAGCGACTCAACCGATTTGTGACCTGATTGTGGGGCGTTCGCCTGACATGCCCGCATTATCCCTTTCCGTAGGCTGTCGACAAGCTGCGGTACAGGCGCCGGGCAGCGCATGCCGTGCTGTGCGGGTAGCTGCCGGCCGAGGGGCAGCAATCACCCCTTTCGTTCGAGGGGGCAAGGCGGGGGACATTGAGATACGGCATCTCGGCTATGGTGGCCGTCACGGGCATGCGCGCCTGGTGCTACCGCAGGCGGTACGAACGGCTCGGGCGGCATCGGTCTGACATCGCCGGCACTATCCCCGAGAACGGCTTACGGTCGATCTCCGCGCGCCTGGACAACGGGCACGCGCACTAGGATTCCGCCGAACAACCGCTGATCTGTGCTGAGAGGCCGCTGATGTCGACCCCATTCCCACCATCTCCCGGGCAGGTCCCCGGCTGGCAGCCGCAGGGACCTGGCGCGCCTGGAATGCCGGGCCAGCCCGGTCCGATGGGGCCGACTGGTATGCCGGGCCAGCCTGGAATGACGCAGCCGAATGGAATGCCAGGCCAGCCCGGAATGCCAGGCCAGCCCGGAATGCCAGGCCAGCCCGGAATGCCAGGCCAGCCCGGAATGCCAGGCCAGCCTGGAATGGCGGGACCGCCCGGAAGGGGGGGCAGGCATGCCGGTGGCTTTCCGCCGATCCCACCGGGACCGGCGCCGGGCGGCAGCGGAGGGCCGTGGCCGCCTCCCCGGCGCAGTGGTGGCGGGAAGGGGTTGCTGATCGCCGTAGCCGCTGTGCTCGCCGTCGTCCTGATCGCCGGGCTGGGCGTGGGCTGGATGCTCCTTCGCCCCGGTGGCGGCGACGGATCGTTCTTGAGCTCCACCGGAGAACGGCGTAGTTCGGTCCGGCCGCCATCGCCGACGGGCAAAGGGGTGAAGACTGCCGAGGCGGTGAAATTGCGGCCGATCACCGGCGACCAACTCTGCGCCGCCATTCCGGACGACGTCCGCAAGAGCCTGGTCACCGACGGTAAATACGGTGGGAAGGATTCGTCAACAAGTGCGGCCACCGCAAGCGAGAAGCGGGCCGCGTGCAAGTGGTCCAACAACAAGATGGACGTCGGCGACGGCGTCATCGGCTTTCGCTCTCTAAGCATCTCGGTGGAAGCCAAGAGCACCGAACGACAGAACGCGGTTGAGTACGCCAAGGAGCAGTTCGACAACGACAAGGAAGAGCACCAGCGGCGGGTCAACGTCCGGGACGGCAAGCGGGTCGACGGAAGAACCTCCGGCTCGGCGTTCGGCGAGCTCAAGGAGCTGGAGTACGGCGACGCGTCGTACAGTCAGTCCTCATTCGGACACAGCGGCCTCAAGGCCAACGTGTTCGTCCGGCTGGGGCCCTGGCTGATCCAGGTCGAGTACGGCGGCGACAACCGGAGCGGCAACAAATACCCCAACGGCGACGAGGTGAGGGCTGCGGCCGGCAAGGTCGCCGAGCTCATCACCGCGGAAATGGCCAAGGACCCCGGCAAGGTAAAGCTCACCGGGCCGTGCGCGACCCTCACCGCCAAGAACATCGAGTCGGCATTCTTCCCCACCGCTGAAGGACCATCCGTCGGCGGTAACGACGGCAGAATCCAGCAGACCACCTGCACGTGGCGGATCAGTGAGGCGGTCAAGCACGAGCCCGGACAGGGGTACACCAGCCGGGGCGGCGAACTGCGCATCCACGTGGTCGACTGGGGCGGCGGCGGCACCGGATCGGCGTTCCAGTTCGATCGAGATGCCAAGAAGTACGACCGCTATCGCGCCAAGGGCGGCATCGGCGACGACAACATCCACGTCGACTACGAGCCTCGCCAGGAGCTCTCCGGACTCGGCGAGAAGGCGTTCGCCGTGGTCTCCACCACCACCAGGCCGGGTCGGCCGGACGAGGCGCCTAGGAAGGAAATCCTGATCAAGGTATTGATCGGCGAACGGACGGTCGATTTCACTTTCAGGGGTACGACGGCCGGTGGCGGTGTCGTCGGCGCCCAAGGCTACAAGGAGCCGGTCTTCGAGTCCTCCTCTGCGCAACGGGCCGTTGCGCAGCTCGCCAAAAGCTTCCTCGCCGGCCTGAAATGACCGACGGCGCCGAGGCCCCCCGCCCCATCAGGCAGGGACCTCGGCACTTCATAAGAGTGCGTTACACGAGCTGATGCCCCTTTCGTTGTTGCGGTCGGATGAGGTCTGCGGGTCGGTGGGTCGCTGTTCGGTCTACGGGCGCGGCTGGGTGGACAAGCCGGGCTCGGTTTCGACGAGGATGCCGCGGCTGGCCAGGCGTTTGAGCTTGGCGCGGACGTTTTGGATGCCGTTGGGCGTCAGGGGCAAGGCCCATCGCCAGCGCCAGGTCGCGGGCGCGTAGAGAGCCCTCGGCCTGGCCGAAGACGGTGAGGATCTGCTGGTAGTAGGGATGATCGAAGCCGACCAGCCGCGGCGCGTCCGGTTCGGCCGGAGCGGGGTCCGCTTCAGCGAGGGACAGGAGCGTCTTGCGGCTGATCCGCAGATGCTCGACCTCCTGGCTGAGTTCACTGAGCCGCGCGGTCAAGGAGTCGATGTCGGTCTGGGTCTGCTCGATCTGGCGGGTCAGGGCCTGTTCTCGGGCATCCAGCCGGTCCAGGAG
>NZ_VCKY01000111.1 GCF_005889735.1 Nonomuraea turkmeniaca | reverse complement strand
GTCCCACCCGCACCGCGCCGGTCTGCTCGAAGTCGGCGCCCAGAGCGGCGAAGTCGCCGTCGTACACGGCCACGTCCTCGAACTCCCACCACACCCGCCCGTTCCCGTCGTCCACCACGGCACGGTAGCCGCGCCGCGGCGGGCGGTCGGTGTAGCGGTATTCGCCCAGGTGAAAGGCCGTGCACTTGTCGTAGCCCACGCCCAGCAGCAGGACGAGGGCACCGGCGTCGTACAGCCGGGCGAGCGGCGACTTCTCGCCGAGCAGGCAGTCGCGGGCGTGCCCCTCGATGATCTCGGCCGCCCGCGGGCCGACGGCGGCGAAGGACGTCTGCGGATGCGCGCTGCGGAGCGCCCCCGGCAGCGTACGCACGTGCTCGGCGATCCGGCCCATCAGGTCGGAGGGGGTCGTGGCCGGGTCGTAGGCCGGCATGCGGGAGCGGTAGGAGGCGGCCTCCTCCGGAGTCATCCCGGCAACCGCGGTGCGGTAGAGGCGTGAGGTGTCGGAGTTGCTCGACGTGCCGGAGGGAACCACGAGCGTGCCCTCGTCGCCGAGCAGTCGCCGCAGCGCGGCGACGACCGTGGCCGCCCCGCCCTCGGTACGGCCGAGACGCTTCAGCGAGGAGTGCACCATCAGCACCTGACCGGCCCTGACCTCCAGCGCCGCCAAGTCATGGCTTAGCCGGGCAAAGGTCAACATATGGTGCTCATCACTGCTTGACACCACCTTAAGATCACACCACGGGCGAGAGATGATCTGCCACACGGTTCAGGCATTAACTTCTCGCAAATGCGGTCTGCGGTCGGTCCGAAAGATGCTTAGCTGGGTGCTCGCATGATCTTTCCCCTATACTCCCACCAGCCCCGGCTGTAATTTCTTGCCATGCAGTCCCTATTTCCCCACTAAGAGGCGGGTTGTCGCCATGCTCGACCTCACCCGTGACCATAAAGTCGGGTCCGGAAAGGCACAGGTCGAGGCGGGGGGCGTGGACGAGACAGCCGATCGGTCGCCCGATATCCCAGGCCCGCCATCGAAAGGCGCCAGGATTGCCCTCATGTGGGCGGGTTCGGCCATTTCCACGGTCGGCATGCGTACCCTTGGCGTGGCATACCCGCTCCTGGCCTTGGCGCAGACCGGCTCGCCGACCGCGGCCGGCTGGGCGGGCTTCGCGCTGACGATCCCCATTCTGGTCTTTTACCTCCCCGGCGGGCTCCTCGTCGACCGCGTATCGCCTCGGCGGATCATCCTCCTGGCGGAGGGCGGCCGCTGGCTGACCGTGACGGCCGTGCTCGTGTCCATGCTGTACGGCGGCCCGTCGCTGCCGTTCCTCATGGGCGCCGCGGCGCTCGAAGGCACACTGTGGGTGCTCTACACCTTGGCGGAGGCGGCACTGCTGCCACGTCTGGTCCAGCGGGTCATGATGCGGCAGGCGCTGGCCAAGAGCGAGGCCGCGAGCCACCTGGCCTCGATCGCGGGCAGGCCGCTCGGCGGATACCTCTTCGGGGTCGGCGGAGCGATCCCGTTCGCGCTCAACGCCGTGCTCTTCGCGATCTCCTTCGGGTTGTTCGTGGGCCTGCGCCGCGAGCCCAGACGTCGTTCCACCCGCTCCTCCCTGCTGCGGGAGCTGCCCGGAGGTTTCCGCGCGCTCATCGACCAGCCGTTTCTCGGCGGCTCGATCATGTTGATCACCTTCACGAATCTGATGGTCAACGCGCTGATCATGGTCTTCGTCGCCGGTTCGCAGGGCATGCCGTCCGTGGAGATCGGGCTGGTGCTCGCCTCGTCGGGAGTGGGCGGGGCCGTGGGCTCCGCCGTGGCCTATCTCCGGCATCCCACACGGTCGGTGTTGCGGGTGCACACCTGGATCTGGGTGGTGGCGCTGCTGCTCGCCGCCGTGGGCGCGTGGACAGGCGCCCGGCCGCTCTTCGCCATGGGGTTCTTCTCCGTCGGGTTCGGCGGTGCGCTCAGCAACGTGGCGATCCGGGCCGTGGAGGTCAACAACATCGATCCCGGAACGCTGGCCCGCGTGGTCGGGGTCTCGCGGCTGTCGTCGCACGGAGCGCTCTGCCTGGCCGCGCCGCTGGGCGGTCTCCTGGTCAGCTGGTGGGGCGTGACGGGCGGCACGGTGGTGTTGTTCGTCGTCATGCTGTTCGCGGCGGTGCTCTTCACCGGCACCCCGCTCCGTGAGCGTTTCACCCCGCCCCTGCCCGATCTGCTGCCCGAGGGCCCGGAACGGCACGCGTCACCGGGCGCGGGCCAGCTCTCTGGCGACCTCGGCCATGTGGTCGGGCAGAGCGGGCCCCTGAGCGGAGATCGCACGTTCGGCCAGACGCACGGCTGACAGGGTCTTGCCCGCCAGCTGCTCCACCTGGGCCGCGTAGAGCAGGAGCGGACCGTGCGCCAGGGCCGGATCGTGGTCCGGGCTCTCCGCCAGCACCTCGATCATCTCCTGCTGAGCCTGTTCGAGGTCGTTGGTCTGGGCGAGCGCGAGCGCGTACGCGGCCTTGGCGAACGGCCATCGCAGCGGCTTGGCCCGGTTCAGGTCGCGCAGCGCGGCGCGGGCCTCGCCCATGCCGGCCAGGATCTGGCCGCGGCTGAGCAGGGCGTCGGTGTTGTTGCCTTCCTGGTCGAGCACGCCATTGAGCACGCCCAGGGCCGCGTCCAGGTGCCCTCCTTGCCACAGGGCCCAGGCCAGCTCCGTCTGGATCGTGAGGTCCGCGGGCACGCGGACCATCGCGGCGTGCAGCTCGCGTACGGCGTCGGCGGGGGAGCCCTGCGCCAGCCGCAGCCGCCCGATGGCCGTCAGCAGCGGCCCCACGGCGGCCACCGCACCGGCGGCCTCGAAGGACTTGGCGGCCTCGCTGTAGTGGGTGACGGTGCTTTGGAGATCGCCGGCCTCGTAGGCCACGTTGCCGAGCATCGACGAGATCCGCGCGCGCAGCCGCAGGTCGTTCTCCTGCGAGCGGGCCATGGCCTCCTCGCCGAGTTTGGCCGCCTGCGGGAGATCGCCTTCGCGCAGGGCGTCCTCGGCCTCGCGGAGGAAGTCCTCGGGCCCCAGCACCGGCGGCGGCGTGTCGGCCGGCCAGTCACCCGGCTCGGCGGGCTGGAGCAGCCGGTCGTGCGCCAGCTCGTACGAGCCCCGGCCCATGCGCTGTTCGGCCCTGATGAGATGCCGTTTCACCAGCAGGGCGATCACGTTCCTGCCGATTCCGGCGCTCCTGATCGTGTTCTGCCTGACCGGCTGCCGGTCGCCGAAGGTGAGCCGCAACCACGTTCGCACCCGGCGATCGTCTCCGTCGAACCGCTCGGCGGCGACCCCTCTGAGCACTCTCTCGTAGTGTTCGGACAGCGCCACGTCGGCGTATTGGTGCACGTCCCTCGTGGTGATCTCGGTGGCCGCCGGCGGCATGGAGTGCCACAGGGACTCGCAGACCACCTGCAGCTGGACCGGCTCCACTCCCTCCGCCTGCCGGCCGTTCGTGCGCGCCCTGATCCTGATGAGGTCGCGTACCACCTGCTCGGCCGCGCCCTGGGCGAACGTGCGCCCGGTGCCCTTGACCGGCTCCCGGACGGCCTCCAGCGCGCCGTCGAAGCTCAGAGGCTCCAACGGGAACCGTTCCAGATCGGACTCCGGCTCACCTGAGGAGTCCTTGTCGTCGGCGAGTTGCCATTCGTACGGGAGGAGGTCCATCAGCCGGTCGATGCGGATCGAGACCAGCAGCCGGAGCCCGGGGTCGGCCCGTAACGCCTCGGCGAGCTGACCGAAGAACCAGTCACGGTAGAGCCGCTGCCGGCCACCGGCGAAGAGCTCCTCGGCCTGGTCGATGGCCACCAGCGTGTTGACCGGTTCGCCGTAGGCGTCCCGCTTGACCGGCCGCGCCTTCAGGAACGCCGGAATGGTCATGCCCGCGAGCCGGTTGGGCGGCACCGACGGCGCCCACGACATCAGCAGGGCGAGCACGAACGGGTTGTGCGGGGGGAGCGCCGCACGCGGGAAGTCCGATCCGTGCGTGACCCGGCCGAGGGGGAGCACATCGGCGGTGTGCGGGGCGAGCAGCGGTATGACACCCGCCTGGAGCAGCGAGGTCTTCCCGACGCCCGAGGCGCCGTACAGGACGGTCAGCCGTTGCGCCTGCCACAGTTTGCGTAGTTCGCGGGACTCTTCATCGCGTCCGAAAAATTTGTGACGGTGTTCAGGCCGAAAGGCGCGCAAGCCTTGATACGGCGCCGGCGTCGCCTGCTGTCCGCTCATGCCGGAAGTCACCATGCCGATCCCATCCGCTGTCGCATTCGCCGCACATTTCCGCCGCGACGGTCACGGTGGGCGATATCTTCGCACGTGCGACGTGGTCAGCACACCCACCCGGAGAGATAAAGTGCAGTCCGGACGTGTGCCCGATTCAGGTCTCGCCGGCCGGATGGATATGAGATGGCTCCCGCTAGATGGCGCTCTGGAAAGCGGCCATTTGCTCCTTGTCGTCGGCCAGGCACGAAGCCATCGCAGCCCGCAGCGCGGCGCTGTTCATGTCGCGCAGGTCGCGAAGGGAGACGGTGGCCACGTCCACCAGCGGGGTCGATCCGTACTGTCCGTCACGCATGTGCGCTCCATCCATTTTCGGTCAGCCATATACCGGACGATGTGCAGGCGCATTCCGAATTTCGCTCGATCATGGATCGGGCAAGATTCTTATTATGATTCTGTGATAAACACGACGACTAATCAACCTCTAGGATGGGGTTCTACTCTCTTCGGGCGTGAAGCGGAGGACCGACGTGGCTGAGAATTCCGTGCCAGCGCAGGGACCGAAGGTCTGGGAACGCGTTCCGAAACGCAATCCCAACTTCACCGGCCGCAAGGACCTTCTGACGGCGCTCAGGAAGAGCATCAACACCGTGACCGCCGTCGTCGCCCAGCCTCAGGCGTTACAGGGTCTCGGTGGCGTCGGCAAGACTCAGCTGGCGATCGAGTACGCCTGGCAGTACCGCGCCCACTACGACCTGGTCTGGTGGATCTCCGCGGACCAGCCGATGCTGGTGCCCTCAGTGCTGGCGGGCATGGCTTCCGCATTGGGCCTGCCGCCCGCGACCAGCACCGGTGTGGAGCAGGCCACCCAGGCGGTGCTGCGCACGCTGGAGAGCGGATCGCCCTACAGGAGCTGGCTGGTCATTTTCGACAACGCCGAGGAGCCCGAATACATCAAGGACTTCATCCCGAGAGGGCCCGGCCACGTCCTCATCACCTCGCGCAACTCGCACTGGAGCGACCATGAGCCGACCATCCAGGTGGACGTGTTCCGCCGTGAGGAGAGCACGGCGTTCCTGCGCAGGCGGCTGAAGGACGCGATCAGCGAGGTGGAGGCCGACCGGCTGGCGGACAAGCTGGGTGACCTGCCGCTCGCGCTGGAGCAGGCCGCCGCCCTGCTGGCCAGGACGCTGATGTCGGTGGAGGAATACCTCGGGTTGCTGGAGGAGCAGACGAGCCGGCTGCTCAGCCTGGAGAAGGCGCCGACCTACCCGCAGTCCATGACCGCCGCCTGGCAACTGTCGGTCTCCCAGCTCCAGGACCGCATCCCCGAGGCGGTCGAGGTGCTGCGCTGCTGCGCGTTCTTCGGCCCCGAGCCCATCCCGCGCGACGTCTTCCGCCGCGGCAACCGGGTCGTGGGCCCGCGGCTCGCGTCCATCCTGTCCGACCCGATCGTGCTGACCAACGCGCTCAGCCACCTGGAGCGCCTGGCCCTGGTCAAGGTCGAGCCGTCCACCCGCACGCTCCAGGTCCACCGGCTCAACCAGGCACTGCTCCGTAACGAGACCCCGGACAAGGACCGCGCCGAGTTCCGCCACGAGGTGCATCTGCTGCTGTCGGGCACCGCGCCGAGCGACCCTGACGACACGAGCACCTGGGCCCGGTTCGAGGAGCTGGCCGCCCATCTGGAGCCGTCGGAGGTGATGGACTGCGGGGAGCCGTCGGTCCGCAAGTTCGCCCTCGACCTCGTGCGCTACCTGTACGTGCGCGGCAGTTACCAGCAGGCGCAGGTGTTGCTCACCGAGTACATCACGAAGTGGACGCAGACCAGCGGCGCCGGGCACAAGGACGTGCTGGTCGCCCGCGTCCACCAGGGCCTGGTCAACCTGGCGCTGACCCAGTACGCCAAGGCGGACGAGCTCATGTCCGAGGCCGTGGACGCGATGATCGAGTCCCTGGGCCCCGAGCACTCCGAGACGTTGTGGGCGAGGAACGGTTACGCCGGCGCGCTGCGCGGTCGTGGCGAGTTCGCCAGGGCGCAGGAGATCGACGCCGACCTCGCCGAGATCTACGCACGTCTCCACGGCGAGAACGACAACCTGGCCCTGCAGGCCCGCAACAACCTGGCAACCGACTTCACCCTGACGAGCAAATACGACCAGGCGCAGAAGCTGCTCCAGCAGATCTACCTCTACCGGAGCGGCGTGGAAGGCGCCGGGCGGCGCCTGCTGCTGTCGACATGGACCAACTTGAGCCGTGCCGTGCGCCTGAGCGGTCAGTTCGAGGTGGCGACCGACATGTCCGAGGAGGCCTACACCTACGGTGTGGCGCAGCTCGGCGACGACCACCCCAACACCATCCTGGCGGCCAAGGACTACGCGATCTCCCTGCGCAGGAGCGGCCGGCTGGCCGAGGCACTCGAGCTCATGCGGGACACGCACACCCGGCTGAACCGGCTGTTCGGAGACGGGCACGCGGAGACCATGGCGGCCGCGCTGGGCCTGTCCAACGCGCTGCGCGCGAGCGGCGACTACGAAGAGGCGCTGGAGATGGCGCAGCGGGCGTTCCAGCACTACCCCGACGTGTTCGGAACCGAGCACCCGTTCACCCACGCGGCCACGATCAACCTGGCGCTGCTCAAACGGCTGAGCGGGGACCCGGCCACGGCGGCGGAAATGGACGAGGCCGCGCTGGCCGGTCTCAGCGAACGCGTGGGCCGCGACCACGACTACGCCGTGAGCTGCGCCATCAACCTGCAGAACGACCTGGCGGCGCTGGGCAGGCACGACGAGGCCCGCGCGCTGGGCGAGGACAACTACCGGCGGATCCAGACGTTCTTCACCCCCGACCACTACCTCAGCCTGCTCTGCGCCGCCAACCTGTGCCTGGACCTGGAGGCCACGGGCGCGGAGGAGGAGGCCAGGGAGCTGCGGGCGGTGACGACGCAGCGCTTCGAGCAGGTCATGGGACGTGAGCACCCCGACGCGCTCGCGTTGCTGGCCGGTCAGCGGCTCAACTGCGACTTCGACCCGCCGCCCATCTAAGCCTGGTCGCCGGTCCAGGCGCTCCTGTGACGCTCGGACTGACGGCGGGCCTGAGCCTCGGCGGCCGGTGTGACCGGCTCGGCCTGCCACCGGCCGAGCGTGTCACGCAGCGTGGCGACGAACCACGTGCCTGCCTCGGTCAGCGCGCCGCTGTCCAGGAGCGTCCCGGTGACCTGGTACGAGGCCTCGCGCCAGCGGGCGAACTCCACCTGCGCCCGCTCGCCGTCATCGGGGTCGTCCGTGTGCCGCCGCCAGAAGCCGGCGACGCCCGCGTGCGCGTACGCGCCGTGCAGCAGGCCCGACAGCGGGCGCGGATCCGGGCGCCACGGTGCGTAGAAGCGGCGGCCGTCGTCGGGGAGGGTCAGGGCCACCACGTCGCTCAGCGCGTACAGCTTGGCATGCTGCAGCTCGTGCGCCAGGGTGAGCGCCATCCCCATCCCGTCGATCGGGTCGGACAGCGCGATCGTGCCGAACGTGTCCCGCGCCGATGCGCTGTGCTGCTCGAGCGAGCGCGTGACGACGGGCGTGAGCACGGACACGGCCGTGGCGATCTCCCCGCCCACCGTCCAGTGCCGGGTCTGCAGCACCTTCCACGCCTCGCGCAGGCACGAGGCCCACAGCTGCCGCCGCTCGTCCGTCAGCCGCCCGTCGACGTCGTCGCCGGGCCACCGGTAAGGGTCGAGGTCGTCGACGGTCATGACCACGTCCGGTCCGAACGGCACGCGGTGCAGGACCTGCCAGCCGGGCCCGTCACCTGCGAGGTCCAGGCGGCGCACGTGACGGCCGGCGCGCAGCTCCGCCCCGCCGTCCGCCGGCTCGACGGAGATCTCGGCCCCGTCCGGCACGTCCTCGGGCAGGGTCAGCAGGCCCAGCGAGGGCAACGTCAGCGTGCCGCCGCGGACCGGCGTCTCCAGGCGACAGGCGGTGCGCGTGCGCACGGCCGCGGCCAGCGCGACCGCCGCCAGCCGCGCCGGGTCGGCCTGGCCGCGGCAGGCCAGCAGGGCCCACGCCCCCACGGCGGGGTGGCGCAGGCAGCGGCCGATCTCCTCCGGGGCCGCGGTCTCCATCTCCGCCAGCGCTTCGTAAGCGCGGGACACGCGGGCGTCACCGGCTTGATCCACGAGCAGGCGCACCAGCAGGCGGTGTTTGCTCGCCTGGGCCGCGCACAGCTCGGCCACGGCCTGCGCGCCTCCGGCGCCCGCGGCCAGCCCGGAGAACGCGGCGCCGGAGATGTGGTGCGGCGCCGGCCTCACCCGGCTCCTCGCAGCCGCGCCACGTCCCGCGCGCATCGGTCGCCGATATGGCTGATCAGCCGGTACAGGTCGGGGCAGTAGACGGACGGCTCGGCGAAGCCGGTGTCCGGGCTGTAGCGGTGCGCGTACATGCCGCCGCCGCAGGTCGACATGATCTCGCAACGGTGACAGGTCTCCGAGAGCGCAGCCGCGCCGATCTGGCGGGCGACGATCGACGGGTGCAGCAGCGCTCTGTCCAGCGGATCGCGGAGTACGTGCAGCCGGGTCTCGGGCGCGCCGTCGTAGGCGCTCTTGAGGATGTCCGACTGCTCGACGCTTCCGTCGGTCTCGATCACCACCATGCGCACCGGCGACAGCCCGACGATCTCCGCCCGCGAGTGGCTGCCCATCAGCAGCCGCATGATCTCCCTGAATAGGCGGATCTCGGTCTGCAGGACCGGGCTGTCGTACCAGAGGTCGAAGACGCGGATCAGCCAGTCGGCGTACGGGGCCGCGGGCGAGCCAGGCTCGCGGAACGGCGGCGGGGCGCCCCAGTTGCCGTGCGGCAGCAGGAAGTCGATCGCCGGCGGGTCGAACTCCAGCAGCGCCTCGTACGTCCGCACCGGATCGTTGCGCACGTCGATCGTGCACAGGATGCCGCTGAACAGGTGATGGTACGGGCCTGCGGTCAGCCGCCGCAGCGACTCGCTGACCTGGGCGTGGCTGCCGCGCCCGTTCGCGAAGCGGCGGTGCCGGTCCTGGCCTTCCGCGTCGCCGTCCAGGCTCACGCCGACGCGGATCTCCAGTGACTCGAACAGCCGCAGGTACGCCTCGTCCAGCCGGACCCCGTTGGTCTGGATGGTGACGTTGACCCTCGTGCCCGTGTCCACCGCGCCGCGCACGCCGCGTACCACCCGGGCGATGAGCTCGGGGCCGGCGAGCAGCGGCTCTCCGCCGTGCAGGATGACGTCGATCTCCGGCAGGTCGTGGCGGGAGGCGTGCTCCGCGATGCGCTCGATCGCGCGGTCGGCGATGGCCTCGGACATCCTGCGCGGCTGGTCGCGCCAGCTCTGGTCGGCCATCTCGTACACGTAGCAGTAGCGGCAGGCGAGGTCGCAGCGACTGTGAATCTTCATGACGAACTGCTGGAAGGCCAGCGGGGTCCAGCCCTTCGCCAGCAACGCGTCGACGTCGAGGAATTCCGGGAACCCCTTGGTGCGCAGCGGTCCCGAATCAGGGCTTCCGAACAACGGGTTACCTCTTAAGCGTCGTGCGCTCCATCGAGATACCTGCATCGTCGCGTGGGAGGAGCGCTCCACCCCGTCTCTATCTCTCATGACATCGCCCAACGAGTCAAGATTTATGGCGATAAGAGCGAATTTCCTCTTGGTAATACAGCAATTCCTCGAAATATAGGTAAAGTTCATCGATTTCGGGAACAAGGGGGAGCCAGTCATAGCCGCCCAGGCCGTCCGGCTCGAGCGGCGACAGCAGGCGGGCGGCGGCCCGGAGCTCGTTCGGGGGGAACTCGCCCGGCGCGAGCTGCGCCACTCCGCTCCGGTATCCCCGCGCCAGCGGATGGCTCGTACCGCGTGCGCCGAGTGCGGCCAGCACCAGCTCGGCGGGATGCTGGGCCGGCGCGCCCGCAGCCAGCTGCGGCTGTCCCGGGTTTGCCAGCGCCACGAGGATCCGCAGCTCGGGCGGCAGCTCCCAGAGCGTGCGCGACAGCTGCTCCCGGTCCGTGTGGTGTTGCCTGCGCGCCAGGAGCAGCAGCACCTCGGGGATGCGCTCGCGCAGGCCGCGGCGGATCTCCTGCACGCATTCGGCGGGGCAACGCTCGGTCGTCGCCAGGCGGCGGCCGATCGCCTGCCGGACGAGGGCCAGGGGCTCCATCCGGATGGCGTCCATCAGCGTCTCGAAACCCTTGTCCGGGTCCTCCTTGCCGGCATGGGCGTAGCGGATCACCGGATCGGTGGCGCCAGGACGGGCGTACCGGCGCAGCTCGCGGCCGAGCTGATCGAGGTCGGCCCTGGAGTCCAGCGGCGCGCCCGGCCGGCGTACCCAGGACCTGGCCAGTCGCGTGGCGGGGATGGCCCCCGCGACCGCGATGACGAGGGCCCCGGCGAGCAGGGGCAGGGTCCCGTCCAGCGCGAGGCCCGCCGCCAGCAGCAGCGCGGCCACGACGACGGCGCCGATCACCAGGGCGAGCTGTGTCCTCCACTCGCGGATGACGTGCTGACGGGCCTTGCGGAAGCCGTCCCAGTCCGCCTTCGCCCGCACGGCCCTGGCCTCGGCGATGCGGCGGGTCAGGTCCGTCCGCGTGGCCGGCCACCCGGAGGCCGCCCCGGGTTCGGGCGGGCGGCCCACAACGGCGAGGTTGCGGCCGAGCGCCACGGACTCGCCGCGCCGCTGCGAGCCGAGCTCCTCCAGATACGCCCTGAGCTCGCGCAACGTCTCACTCAGCAGCGCCGGATCCGACGAAGGCCGGTCCTTGGCCGCCACCATGGACGCGGCCCGGGCCACGAGCGCGTCCAGCTCGCGGGAGAACGCCGGGGAGCCGTCGGCGACCAGCACCGTGTGCACCACGCGGCGCAGGGCGGTCAGGACCGGAGGGCTCACGTACCCGGTGACCAGGAGAGCCGTGTAGGCGGACGAGATGTCCCCGCCGGGGGCGACCATGTCGGCGGCGTTGGACACCTCGTCGTCGAAGAAGACCGCCTCGCTCAGCTTGATCACGACCTGCGGTTTGATCGGCCCGGGCAACCGGAACGTCGCCGACCTGTCCTCGCCGGGGACGCGCTCGACGGCGAGCCCGGCCGCCAGCAGCTTCGACTCGACGAGCATGGACAGCTCGGCCAGCACGGGGGCGCGCCGGTAGCGGAGCGCGGCCGTCCCGGCCACCTCCGCGTCGATGTCCGCGCCCCGAGCCGCCTCGAAGCTCGCCCATGCCAGCTGGAGCAGCAGCCGGACGTTGCCGCCGCTGTGGCGCAGCAGCTCACGCAGGCCCGCTTCGGTGATCGGCCGGATGTCCTCGCGGGGCGGGTCACGCAGAGCGTCGAGGTAGACACGCAGCACGAGCCGGGCGTCGTCGGGGACGAGCGGCATCATGTGAATGGCGCCGGGGCCGATGCGCTGGTGCAGGTCCGGCGGCATGGCCTGCCAGCCGGCCTCGCTCGCCACCAGGAGCAGCAGCCCGCCGGCCCGCGGCACCACCTCGACCAGGCTCTGCAGCAGCCCCAGGTTCGCCGGCACCGGGACGCCGTCATCGAGCAGGAACTTCTCGCACTGGTCAAAGATCAGCACGAACGGCCGGCCGCTCCGCGTCACCAGCGTGGCCAGCAGTTGCAGGCCGTAGCGGCAGGTCTGGGGATCGCCGATCTGCTCGCCGACGCCGAGCGCCCGGGCGGCGTCGAGCCCGATCGGCCGGCCGCACAACCAGTCGTAGGCGGCGTCGGAGAACTCGGGGCGGATCAGGAACGACAACGCCCGCTGGAACCGCTGCCCGTCGCCGGTCACCGCGGCGATCTCCCTGGCCTGCGCCTCCAACACCCGGCCGGCTTCGATCAGGTGGGCGTCGAACAGGTCGAACACCCTTGTCGGCTCGGTGTCAAGCGCCGACATGAGCCTGCCGCGATCGGCGGGCACGCCTGCGTTCGCGGCCTGGTCGCCGGCGAGGGTGCCGAGGTAACGCACGATCAGGTCCGTGAGCAGGCCCTGGGACAACTGGGGCACCAGACGGCGGTAGGCGGCGACCAGGTCGTCGTCCTGGAAACGTACGTACAGCTGGACCGCGTCCGGCTCCCGCCGGTGGACCGTGGCCATCATGTGGCGTGCCGCGTGCGTCTTGCCCGCGCCGTGGGCGCCGTACAGGCAGCCGAGGCCGCCGTGGCGGGTGGTCTCGTCCTGGAAGTCCCGTGCGTACTCCTCGGCCAGGCGCTCGGCGTCGCGCACGCCGGGCAGCGGCGCGGTCGGTGTACGGTCCGCCCACTCGCGCAACATCTCCGGGTGGACCGTCTCCGCGGCGCTGGCTGTGCCGCGGGCCGGGAACGGGTTGCGGGCGAGGTGTTCAGCCATGGAAACCTCCCGGTCCGTACCATGTCTCGTCCCTGCTCATATGGAGCAGCAGCCAGTGTTCGTGGATACGCAGGCCGTCGGTCGGCCACGGCTCGTCGCCGTCGTACTGGCGCAGCCGGGTGTCGAGCAGCTTGTACAGGTGCCGCAGGGCCTGGCCGATGGTGCAGGGATGCTCCTGGAAGGCCTTGAGCACCCCCGCGGAGTCGAAAGGGGAGGGCGGGTGACCGGTCCATCGGTGGTCGGCCAGCGCCGCGATCTGGGCGGGGGACAGCGGGCTCAGATCGGTGATGTGCCCGCGCCTGGCGAACTCCTGCCGGTCCGCCCTCGTCAGCTGTACGGCCGTCGCGTGCCGGTAGTTGTCGACGGTGAACACCACGACCGTGCTCGCGTTCTCGAACACCCTGGTCGCCAGGGTGATGAGCTCCTTGGTCGCCACGCCCTCGTACCGGACGCCGAAGCCCATGTCGTGCGCCGCGAAGATGGCGGCGGCGTAGTCGGCGATCTCCTGCAGCTCGTAGTCGTCCATGGCCTGCGCGCGCGGGCGCCTGCTCAGTTCCGTGAACATCTCGGCGAGCGGCGGCGGGACGTCGATCTGGTTGACGCGCATCTTGGCGCGGAGCGAGAGCAGAGTGGAGCGCAGCGTCCGGTAGGCGTCATGCGTCATCTCGCCGCGCTCCGCGTAGTGGGTGACGAACCTGAAAGGGGGCAGGCGGGCGGTCCTGGCGTGCTGGTAGCGGTACATGACGTGGTTGGCCAGGGAGGTGCGGCCGCTGTTGCCCATGCCGGTGATGAGAAAGAAGGCCGGCCTGTCCGTGGCCGCAGCGCTTTCCACGGTCGCCTCGATCGCGGTGGACCGGATGAAGCCCTCGAGGTCGAACAGGCGGTGGCGGTCCTCCTCGCACGCAAGGGGGTCCAGGGGGCGGCTGGCGTAGGGGTTGCCGGACGGCAGCCCGTACAGCTCGTAGCGGGCGTCGGTGACGTGCATCGCTCACCCGCCGATCATGGTCAGGTAGGCGGGCAGCTCGTCTTCGGACGCCTCGAAGGCGGAGCCGCCGAAGAGCGGTTCCAGGAAATCGTGGGAGCCCAGATGGATTTCCATCAGGCGCCCCAGTGCTGGGGCCTGCCGCTTGAACCGCTTTTCGAACTCCGGCGTGTGGTGCGCCAGCTTGCCCTGGTGGAGCAGCTCGAGCGCGACGAGCAAGGCGGGTACGCGGACCACGTCCGTGAACAACTCCGGGCTCTGCACGCGCAGCACCACCAGGCGGATGACCAGGTCCTTGTTGAGGCCGGCCAGGCCGGGGCTGCCCTCGATGATCGCCTCCGTCACGCGCAGCAGGTTGAGGGTGCGTTTGATCTTTCGCGGGTTGGCGGTGACGATCTTCTCCAGCGTCGTCACGTGCGCGCCGGCCAGCTCTCCGGGATCGGAGTCCAGGATGAAACGGCCCACCTCGGCGGGGCCGAGCGGGTAGAGGTGCAGCGGGAGCTGGATCATCTTGTCCAGGTACTCGTCGCCCAGGCGGTCCGTGGCGGTGAAGCCGAACGGCTGATATTTGATCGACACGCCCCGGTCCACGACGTCCTTGGCCAGCGCGATCAGCACGAAGACGTGCTCGATGTCCAGGAAGAGCTTGACCGACTCCAGCACGTCGATGATCTGGTCGGGCTCGCACCGGTCGAGGTCGTCGATGAAGAAGATGATTTTCCTGCCCTTTTCGGCCAGGTGGTCGGCCTCCTTCTGCAGCAGCGTGCGTAGCCGGCCGGTCTGGCTGTCGACCTGGCCGCGCATCTCGGCGTACTGCTGGGCGAGCTTGCCGATCTTCTCCACACTGGCCGAGCCCAAGTTGATCTTCTTGAGCATCTCGTCGGCGGCCAGGTTGAGCATGATCGCGCCGATCCGCTTGGCGGTGTCGGCGAAGCGGCGCTTGGGGTCCTCGTTGAGCTCGGTGTGCAGGGCGTTCAGGAGGGGGAGCAGCATCTGCGGCTCGCGGCGGTGCACCCAGGGGTTGAAATGCACGCGGACGAACTCGTCGCCGTGCTCGTCCCGGAGCCGCTCGTCCACCATTTTCAGCAAGGTGGATTTCCCGCTGCCCCAGGAGCCGTAAATGCCGATCGTAAACGGCGTCTGCGTACGGGGATTGGTGATGACCGAAACGAGCGGATCGACATACCGGCGAAACTGGAGAAGGTCGCCGTGCCAATTGACCGGCGCGTCAGAGAGCATTGCGATATCGGGCATCGTCTCCCCCTTGAGGAAGAGGATGCATCGTCAAAGCCACTGAATGCTCGCGGTTATCGAACTGTGATGACTACGCCCAGCCCACTTCGCGCGGGGGCGGGTCCTCGAAGCGGGAGCGCTGCGGGGGCTCGCCGGTCACCTTCTCGACAATGGTCGCCGCGATCTGGTGCAGCTTGACGTTCCTGTCCTGGGAGGCGTGGCGGAGCATCTCGAACGCCTGGTGGGACGTGCACCGCCGCTGCGCCATGACGATGCCGAGGGCCTGGTCGATGATCGCGCGCGTGGTGAGCGCCTCCTTGAGCTGCGCGGCGACCTCCCGCATGCGGGCCGCGTCGACCGCCGTACGGAACACGACGCCGATGTGGTCGGCGGTCACACGTACGGCCACCCGCGTCTCCTCGCTGAAACCGCCGCCCCGGCCCGAGTAGAGCGTCAGCACGCCCAGCAGCCTGCCCTCCGACTTCAGCGGCTCGGAGTGCAGGCTGAGCAGGCCGGACTCGGCCGCGAACCGGCGCCAGCGGGAATCCGCGCCCAGGTCCGTGGCCGTCACCGGCTCGCCGGAGTCCAACGCGTCGAGGCAGGGGCCATGTCCGGCGGTCGACTGCAGCTCGTCGAGCAGCTCGGCACGCGCGTGCGAGCAGGCGACGGTACGCAGGCCCTGCTCGGCGGGCAGCGCGATGCTGACCATTGGGGAGTCGGGCATCGCGCGGGTGGCGATGGTGAGGCACTCAGCGAGTGCCCGTTCGAACTCCTCGATGTTCGCGGGCAGGCTTGGCCGGTTCAACTAGATCCCTCGCGCTAGGTGCGGCGGCGGGCCACTTCTCCGGACCACTTGTCCAAATTGACTGCCCCTGTAAAGGGCTCTTAGGCTAATTCCTCCCGTTGCGATCCCGCGAGGGTCGTCAGAAGATGATCGCCAGGCCGACGGCGAACAGCAGCCCGTACGCCATCTGCAGCTTGCCTGTCTGTTGCAGCACCGCGATCAGCGCGGGCCCCACGGCCTTGCTCAGCACGGTCCTGATCGGGGTGATCGCCAGCGGCGCGGCCAGCAGCACGAGCGCCGCCCACGGCGTGATCGGCACCATCGCCAGCGCCACCACGAACGGCACCACCTGGCACGCCACGTACAACGTCCGGGTGCGCTCGGCCCCCAGCACGACCGCCAGCGTGCGCTTTCCTGCCTGCCCGTCGGTCCCCACGTCACGCAGGTTGTTCACCACGAGCATGGAGCACGACAGCAGCCCCACCGGGATCGAGGCCAGGAACGCGGCCCAGCTCAGCGACTCCGTCTGCACGTACGCGGTGCCGACCACGGGCACGATGCCGAAGAACACGAACACGGCCGGCTCGCCCAGCCCGCGGTAGCCGTACGGGCGTTTGCCGCCGGTGTAGAACCAGGCGGCCGCGATCGCCGCCGCGCCCACCAGGAGCACCCACCACGCCTGCGTGACCAGCACGAGGACCAGCCCCAGCACCGCCGCGACGGCGAAACAGCCCAGTGCCGCGATCAGCACCTCCCGGGGCGTGGCCGCGCGCGAGCCCACCAGCCGCATCGGGCCGACCCGCTGGTCGTCGGTGCCGCGGATGCCGTCGCTGTAGTCGTTTGCGTAGTTGACGCCGATCTGCAGCGAAAGGGCCACGAACAGCGCCAGGATCGCCCGCCACCACACGAAGCCGCCCTCGCCGATGGCGACGCCGGTGCCGACCACGACGGGGACGATGGCGTTGGGGAGGGTACGCGGGCGGGCGCCGGCGATCCACTGTGCGGGAGTGGCCATCAGCTGATATCCGTTGTGAGGCGGACCATCCTGATCGGGCGGCCCATGTCCAGGACGCGTTCGGCCATGTCCTCGCCCCAGCCGGCGGACTCGAGGAAGCCGAGCACCGCGTGGTTGTCGGCGAACACCCAGGTGACGATCTGCCGGAAACCGTCGTCACGCAGGTAGTCGACCGTGGCGTTGAGCAGGCGGCTGCCATGGCCCCTGCGGACGAAATCGGGGTCGACCAGCAGCGTCAGCATCTCGGCCGCCACGCTGGGGTCGAGGTCCGGGTCCTCGGCAGGGGCGTGCGAAGCCAGGCCCACCACGCGTTCGCCGCCGCGCGGGGTCACGAGGGCGGCACTGCCGCCCGCGCCGAGGGCCGGGAAACCCTCGGTGTCGAGGATGGTCTCCACCGCCACCAGAACCCGGTGCATGGGGGTGGGCGGGGCGACGATCGCCTCGTCCCACTGCCGCAGCCACATCTTCTCCGCTGCCGGGCCGGTCATCTGCTCAAGTGGCCCCTCGGGAAGGAACTCCCGATAGCCGTAGCGCCAGGCGCGAATCTGGCAATTCGCAACCTGGAGCACATCCTCGCGCCGGGCCGCCCGGACGCCTACGTCTGCCATCTCGGCCCGCTCCTTCGCCTGCCGTACGTGCCACAAGGCACGAGTTACACCGTATCGGTGTTTGACACTTGGAGACGACGCGAACCCCGCTTCCTCGCCCGGTAAGCGCGTGTCTTGGTGCGGTTGCCGCATAGCCGCATAGAACACCACGAGCGGGAACGGTTCTTCGACGAGTCGATGAACGCCCACTGACAGGTTCCCTCGGCGCACACCTTCAGCCGATCCCACCCCGCCCCTATGGTCGCGGCCGCGATCCTGGCCAGGCCGCCTGGTACGCCGCTCCTGCTCGGCACCAGCTCAGGGGCGCCGTCGGTGCGGGTGCTCACCTGGAGGAGGAGGGTGGGGAAGTCGCCTCCTTCGCGCCTGAGCGCGGCCCTGAGCGCCGCCCTGAGGACGTGGGCGGTGTGGAGGTCGTCGTCGGTGGCGCGGTCGCGGGGGCCGATGAGGTCGCGTTCGCGCAGCCAGAGCGCGAGGTCGGCGGGGGAGGCGAGCTCGTCGGTGTCGGACTCGACGTCGTAGGTGTTCACGAAGTCTCGGATGAGCTCCGCGGAGGACGACATGCCGGCCACTCTACTGGCTCTGTGATCAAGACCCGGCCAGCGGGCGGGGGTGTGGTGCCGGACTGCGTCAGGGTATGAACGGGTGCCGGGTCTGCGTCAGGGTATGAGCGGATGCCGGGCCTGTGTCAGGGCCTCGGCGAGGCGGCGCACCCCTTCGTGCAGCTCCGCCAGATGGGTGGCCGCGATGTGCGTCAACCTGAGGCGCGGCCCGGGCGGCTCGGACGGGTAGTACATCCTGCCGGGGCTCACCAGCACGCCGTTCCGCCGGGCCGCCTCGACGAGCGCGTTCTCGTCGACGTCGACCGGCAGGCGTACCCACAGGTGCATCCCGCCGACAGGCAGCAGGTGGATCTCCGCCTCGGGCAGGCGCGCGGCGAGCGCGGCCGCGAGCGCGTCGTGCCGCGTCCTGATCTCGGCGTGCACGGCCGTCAGATGCCGCCGCCAGGCCGGCGACCCGACGAACTCCAGCGCCGTCTCCTGCAACGGCCGCGCCACGAAGAACGACTCCACGAGCTGACTGGCCCGCAGCCGGTGCGCGGCCGGCCCGCGGGCGATCACCGCGGCCACCCGCATGCTCGGCGAGAGGATCTTCGTGAGCGACCCCACGTTGACGACGGTCCCGTGCTGATCCATGGACGCGAGCGACGGAGGCGCGTGCTCGGTCAGGTAACGGGCGTAGTCGTCCTCGATCACGAACGCCCCCGCCGCCCGCGCCACCTGCAGCACCTGCTCCCTGCGTGCGACGGGCAGGGTGGCCCCGGTCGGGTTGTGCAACGTCGGCTGGCAGAAGAACACCCGCGCACCGGTGACGGCGAACGCCTCCGCCAGCAGCTCCGGACGTACACCATCGCTGTCCATCGGCACGGCCGTCGCGCGCAGCCCGGCCGCCTTGGCCGCCGCCAGTGCGCCGGGGTACGTGGGCGTCTCGACCAGCACCGGCGTACCGGGGGCGGCCAACGCCCTGAACGCGTGGGTGAGCGCCGCCTGGCCACCGCTGACGATCAACGCGTCGGCCGCGGTCACGTCGCCGCCCGTCTGGGCCGCGAACCACCGCCGCAGCTCGGGGAGTCCCGTCAGGGGCGGCTTGGCCCAGGCGTCCGGGCGGCGTACCGCCCGCGCCGCCGCGGCCCCCAGCTGCTTGTCCGGTCGTAGCCCTGGGTGCAGATAGCCACCGGTCAGCGGCACCATCCCCTCGGGAGCCGACGCCAGCAACGCGGCGACCGGCCCGTCGTCGACGACCCGGTCCCCGAGCGTGACCGTCTGCCAGGACAGGTCGGCGGTGTCCTGCCCTGTCGTGATCTGGTGCTGCTGGGTGACGAAGGCGCCGCTGCCCGGTTTCGTGACGACCCGGCCCTCGGCCGCGAGCTGGCCGATGGCGCGCGACACGGTGACGGGGCTGACGTTGTGCCTGCGCATGATCTCCCGGCTGGACGGGAGCCGGGCACCGGGGCCGAGGCGGGCGGCCTCTTCGCGCAGTATCGCGGCGATCTGGGCGATACTGCTATCGTTGTTCATGAAGGACGAGAATAGCGCTACTGTCTCCGATGGAGTAGCGGTCCCGCCCGATAGCCCCACTGCTTCGGCCGCCGACCGTGCTCCAGTGGTTGGCCACGCCATTCGGGCCGCACCCGCACCCGCATCCGCGCCTGCGCCCGTCTCTGCGCGCCGTCACCGGCGACAAGGAACGGCTCTGGCCCTCCTCGGTGTCCTGGCCTTCTCCGGCTCCTTCCCGGCGACCGTCTACGCCATGGAGGGCTTCGACCCCTGGCTGGTCGCGATCGGCCGAGCCGCCATCGCCGGCGTGCTGGCCCTGATCTGCCTGAATGTCACCAACACCCCGCTCCTCCCTCCAAGACCCCTCTGGCCCGCGTACGCCCTGATCTCCCTCGGCGTGGTGTTCGGCTTCCCCGTGTTCAGCGGCCTGGCCTTGGCCCTGGGCGCGAGCACCGCCCACGCCGCCGTGGTCATCGCACTCCTCCCCGCCGCCACAGCGGTCTGCGCCGTACTCAGAGCAGGTGAACGCCCCCGCCCCCTCTTCTGGGCAGCGTGCGCAGCCGGCGCCGTCGCCATCACCACGTTCACCTTCACCCAGCACCAGGGCAGCGCGTCCTGGCCCGACCTGCTCCTCCTCGCCGCCCTGATCTCAGCCGCGATCGGCTACACCGAAGGCGGCCGCCTGTCCAGGGACCGTCCCGGCTGGCAGGTGATCTCCCACACCCTTGTCCTCTCCCTCCCCCTGACGGCCCCGATGACGGCCTTCCTCGCCGTGACCACCCCGACCGCCTTCACGCCGAACGCGATAGCGGGCTTCTTGTACGTAGCGGTCATCTCCATGTTCCTGGGCTTCTTCCCCTGGTACGCGGGCCTGGCCAAGGGCGGCATCGCCAGAGCCGGTCAGACCCAGCTCACCCAGCCCCTCCTGACCCTCCTCTGGGCCTGGTTCCTCATGGGTGAGCGATTCGGCCTGGTCACCGTGGCCGCGGCGCTGGCCGTACTCGTCTGCGTGGCCATCACCCAGCGCGCCCGTACTTGAAAGCCGTGACGCCACCCCGCAGGATTGGGGGAGGAGGTGTCACAACAATGGCGGACCTCACGATCCCGGAGGGCGGCTTCTGGCCCGCGCCGGAAATCCCGCAGCCCAACATCTATCCCATGGAGTGGCGTGTCGAGACGGAGAAACTCGCCGCCATCTATGAGAAGTCCAAGCGCATGGTCTGGAACCCGGCCGACCTCCCCTGGGACGGCCTGAACGCGGAGGACTTCACCCGGGAGCAGCGTCTCGGGATCATGTACTGGTTCGCCGTCCTCGCCAACTTCGACGCCTCCGGACCGGCCGTGTTCGCCCGCGCCACCATCCAGGCCTTCGAGAAACACGAAGAGGATCCGGTCAGGAAGTGCTTCTTCTCCATCACCCGCGACGAGATGAACCACGAGGAGTGCTGCCAGCGCACCATTGCCAAACTCTGGCCGGGCGGCCCACTCAACTGGACCCCCTCCGACGACCTGGAAACGGCCGCTCACAACAACATCGGCTGGCTTTATCACAACGGCGGCCGCTACTGGAACGGCTACACCACGGCCGTGGGCAAGTACTCGCTCCCTGTCCTCTTCACCAGTTTCATGATGGGCGAGATGGCCGCCTCGACGCTGTTCAGAGGCATGGCCTCAGGCACCCAGCACCCGGTCTTCAGCGAGATGTTCCAACGCATCGGCCGTGACGAGTCCCGCCACCTCCAGATCTGCATGACCATCCTGGAGAACGAATGGCCGGGTCTCACGGACGACACGCGTACCCTCATCACCCGCCAGCTCAGAGCCGGCTTCGTCTTCCTCAGCATGATCCTCTGGGAGCCCCCCGAAGGCTTCTGGGAACTCCCGCCCTACTTCCTCCCCAACCACCGCGTCCTCATGAACCATGCCAGGGACGCGGGACTGGGCGTGCTGTCGTACGAGGAACAGGCCGAGAACTGGCGCGTCGCCATGGCCAGAATCCGCGCCATCGTAGAACGCTGGGGCATAGCCTTCCCCGCCATTCCCGAACTGGACCTGGAAGGCGTACCCGTCGACTTCATCGACCCCGAGGAGATCATCCCGGTCTTCTAGCATGCACCCATGTGGCCCCGCATGGATGGACTCAGAGTCCTTGAGCTCGGCACGCCCGGCGAACTCCGCACCCGCCTGACCGCCTTGGCTCTGTCGGGCGAGAAAACCGCCACGGCCGGCCTCCTCGCCCTCGACTACCACGCCGAGGGGGAGGAGGTGGAGCATGTCGGCGAACACCTGATCCTCGCGGCCGACACGGGCGGCCGGGCGGCGGAAATCGAGATCGTACGAGTGGAGTTGACGCCGTTCCCGGCCGTGACCTCGGAATTCGCCCAGGCCGAAGGGGAAGGCTATCGATCGACGGAGGACTGGCGAGAAAGCCACCGCCGCTACTGGTCCGCCCAGGGCTACGAGGTCGGTGATTCGTCAACGGTGGTTTGCTTGTGGTTCCGGGTCGCACCGTTTCCCCGCCAGTACATGACGACGCGGGCCGCGGAATTCGCGGGAGTCGCCACCCTTCACGGAATGTGCCTGTGCCTGTGGTGCTGAGAGCCCGGGCAACCCGTCGGGACTTCGTGCCGCGCGGTCTGGGCGCGGGGCACGAGCAAGCTCACCGCGACCGCCCCCTGCGGCGCTCATGCCACGCTGGTGGAGAAGACCGGCCGATGCGCGCAAGCGGACCGGCGCCGAACGGGAGGCGCTGCGCAAGGTCCTGCCGGACGGGGTGAGTCCGGCGGAGATCCGTAACCGCACCCGGCGGATCCGCGCCTACCTGGACGCTCGCACTCGCACTCGCGCTCGCGCTCGCACTGGTGGCTTGGGCCAGGCTACGCCCGTCCGAATCGCCTGATTCCGTCAGGGAACTGCAGAGAATTCAAGACGCTATTCGCTGGGCCAGTCCTCCGGGGCGGACACATAGGTGCCGCGATAGGGGACCGTGATGACCCACCCTTGCTCGCGCAGATGCGCGACGGCTTTCCGCGCCGTGACCTTGGCGACCCCGTGCCGCCGCATCAGCGTCTCCTCGCTGGGTATTGCCCGATTCGGCCGGAGCTCGCCGCGTCTGATCCGGGCAATGACGTCGGTCGCGATGACCATGTACAAGGCTGTCGTCTCCCGCATGCGGGGCACGCCGGGACGACCGACGAATGTGCCCTCGCCTTGAACGGTATGGACGAGCTGCCGATCGCGGAGCTCTCGCACCACCCTTCGCGCGGTGGTCCTTGCTATGCCGTACTCGGCCTCCATGGCTGCCTCGCTCAGCACGGCTTCGCCGGCGGCCAACCTCCCGCTGATGATCTGCTCCTCGATCACCTCAGCGACCTGCACATAGAGCGGGACGGGCCCCTCGCGGTCGAGCATGCTCACATCGTAGACGTCTCGATACAAGCAGTTCAGCGGAATCATGCCTGGGGCCACGACTCCTTGGGAGAGACGTAGCTGCCGCGCTGAGCAACGGTGTAGATCCACCCTTGCTCCCGCAAGAGCGCCATGGCCCGCCGCACCGTTTCCCGGGCGACACCGTACTGTTCCACCAGCGCTGACTCCCCGGGTATGGGGCGTCGAGGCAGATATTCTCCCGCCTTGATCTGATCAGCTATTTCTGTCGCGATTTGCTGATAGAACGGCACTTTCCGCTGTTTGCGAGGGGCTTCGTCGGGCGTGCCGACGAACGCCCCTTCACCCTGGACGGTGTAGACGAGCCCTTCCTCGCGCAGCACATGAATCGCGCGCCTGGCGGTGGTCCTGGCGACCCCGAACTCCTGCTGGATGTCGGCCTCGCTGGGCACGGGGTGCCCGGACGACAGCCCAGAGACTCGGCGCCGAAGGATGTCGGCGATCTGAACGTAGATGTGGGTGTCTCCGTCGTAGTCGAGCACATAGGCAACATAGGCCAAGGGGTACAAGACCACCCATATCGTCCTGTCTATTTAGACGGAGCGCTCTTTGAAGGTAGACAGGAGGAGACAACCAGACGTATGGTTCTTCCATGCCCGCACTTCTTCCACTGCCGAGCGACGACTCCTGCATGGGCACCCATGTGCCGGTGCCGCGCTCCGGCTACACACCCCTGAGGTGGGATCCTGAACAGCCTGGCGCACGTGCACGTGTCCGGGCGTACACGTGCGACTGCCAGCCGACCTATTACGAGCTGTGTCAGGCGGGTGGCCTGCTCTTCATCCGCAGAACCCGACGGAGCGGCCGAGAGATTCAGGTCGACGAGGGTGCTCGCCTGCGGCAGAGCGAAGCGATGATCATGTGGACCCGGCTGTTGGAGGGCCTTGTCCGGTGATGCGTCCTCCCGGCTCTCCTGCTGCCGCCGAGCCGGGAGGCATCGCTCAAGGGTGGTGTGAAGCCCGTACCGGTGCCGATGCGATGCGGATCGCGCTCGACGTGGGCAGGACACCCGCCGCGCTCGGTGCCGTGTTGATCGGGCGCACGGGGCCAGGACAACTCAGGAAGTGCCATGGGGGGCGCCGCCGACAAGGGCTACGACTATGCCCACCTGCGGACCTTCCTGCGTGGCCGGGGCATCACACTGCGCATCGCCCGCCGAGGCATCGAATCCAACCAGCGGCTGGGACGTCACCGCTGGGTGGTTGAGAGAACGGTCCTCTTGGCTGGCTGCCGACGCTTACACCGCCGCTACGAACGCCGGGGTGATCACTTCGCCTCCTTCGTCGCGCTCGCCGCAGCCCTCATTTGCTACCGCCGACTCGCCAAATGAGACGTCGTCCTAACGGTCATGTCGTAGAGCTGGCGTGATCTTCCATGCTGATCTTGCTGAGTGGCCGGCGCGTGAGCTCTTCGAGCGGCATGGGTCAAGGTCGAGTGATGAGCGATGGTCCCGGGAGCCGACGTGACGCCATCGACGCGGTCCGCGCGGTAGAGCGTGCCGATGGCCACATCTTTACCGGCATCCTCGTATTAAGTCGGATAATCGCCGTTTATCCCGGTAGCGGGATGAGGTGTGGCAGGGGGCCCGCATTGGGGCAATGGCACAGATTCGCCGCGTGCGGGCACCCCTGCCAAAGCGCGTGAAGCCGCTGTTCTTCACACGCTGTGCGCTTTCGCGCAACCCCAGACGAAGCGCCTCGGCCAAAGGGAACCGCCGACGCGACCGTAATACGCCCCGCCCGGGGTTGGCGCGGAAGCGTGGACATGGTCCCGTGCCTGCCAGGAGGCACAGGACCACGCCACGACGAGTAATGGCCGGCTGACGTCCGTATCGGCCTACCCGCGCCATTAGATTCTCATGGGCCGCGCTTGGAAAACTGCTGTTCGGCGCTATACACGGGATCATTCCCTTTGACGTTCGGTGGGTGGGTGGAAGGGATTTACACGGGGATCCGTCTCCAGGCGGCGTCTGTGATGATCAGATGGTCCAGGAGCCGGAGGCCGACGGTTTGCGCGGCCTCGAGGAGGCGGGAGGTCGCCTCCAGGTCGGCGGTGCTCGGGTTGAGGGAGCCGCTCGGGTGGTTGTGGGCGAGGCCGAACATCGCGCCGCCCGTGGTGAGCACCTCCGTGATCACCTCTCGGATCGGCATGGCCGTGTGGTCGGTGCCGCCCTCGGTCACGACCGACCGTTTCAGCACGCGGCCGCCGGTGTCGCACACCACCATGACGAGGCGCTCCTGCGTATGGCCGTGCAGGAGCGGCGCGCATTGGTTGGCCAGGTCGGTCGTGCTGGTGATGCGTTCCCGCTCTGGCCAGGCTCTCGCGCGGAGCGCGAGATGGAAGGCTGCGGCCACCCTCGCGGCCTTGGCGGGGCCGACACCTGGCACGGTGAGCAGCCGATGCGGGTCGGAGCGGCCGAGCCCGTCGAGGTCTCCGCAGTGGTCGATCACCTGGGTGGCCAGGTCCAGGGCGCTCGAACCGCGAAAGCCCGAGCCGAGCAGCACGGCCAGCAGCTCGCGGTCGGCCAGGGCGTTCGCGCCTCTGGACATGAGCCGCTCGCGTGGCCGGTCGTGTGTGGGCAGGTCTTTGAGTCGCATCGGCAACCTCCGCGACCGTTGTATCAACGCTGACCGACAATCTCTGACCTGCGCGTTTGTTGCGAAATTCGCGGTCGTGCGAGGGGCATCCGCGGCTTGTCAGGAGGGGTGAGTTTCCGGGCCTCGGCGATGACGGCGGCGGCCAGGGGGCCCGTTTGGTCGGCGATTTCCGTGGGCGACAGTGGATGGCCGTTCTCCAGCCACCATGTGATCGCCTGGTCGAGGATTCTCACGGGACTTCACTCGGCGCCTGCCGACGGCTGCTGCGCGCCGAGGGGGTCGGATGGTCACCACGTCCGCCGATGGGATGGGATTCGCCGTGTTGTCGGCGTTTCTGCCAGGGCCCCGTGTACGTCAAGGATGGCGAGCTCCCGCCGCCGGGATCTCGACCTTGGCGCAATACGTCGATCAAGGCGTCGAGCGTCCGGTGGTGGGGCGAATCTATGCGATGGAGAGGTTCGGGGAGGCGCACCTGTCCGTGGAGACCGGCATGCGCGGGGGAAGAGGGTGATCGCTGTGCTGCGTTCGCGGGTGCTGCCGGGTGGATCTCCCTCGGGGTGATGGGGGCCGGCGGCGAGGCTCCGGGCGGGGAGGCAGACCCGCCCGGAGTCCTCCGCTCTAGATGGGCATGCTGTACGTGACCCGGAAGCGGTCGCCCGGGATGACGATGTCGCTCGTCTCCACGGGGCGATCGCCTGCCCAGTGCGTACGTTCGACATGCAGCACGTGTACGCCCCCCGCCAGGTCCAGCGCGTCGCTCTCGGCGGGACGGGGCACGCGGGTGTGCACGCTCTCGACGACCTCGGTGATCTTTATGCCGTGCGCGTACATCCTCGCGACCAGACTCCGCCGTTCCTCCTCCGAGTGGGCGGCGAACTCCAGCGGCTCGTAGGACGTGGCGAGTTGGAGGGGCTTGCCGTCGGCCCGGTAGACGTAACGGGTTTTCGTGAGCGGGGTCGTCTCCTTGAGACGGAGCCGTCTGGCGATGTCGGGCCCGGCCTCGATCGGCTCGCTGTGCCAGTCCCAGGTCACGCGCCTGCCTTGGGATTGCAGGTCGGCCGCGAACGGGGCAGGGTGGTCGAGATAACGCCATCGGTGCAACGTTGTCAGGTCGGGGCGTTCCCTGACGTAATGGCCCGAGCCGACGCGCCCAATGATGAGACCCTCGCCCGCCAGCACGCGTAGCGCGTGACGGGCAGCGGTCTCGCCGACCTGATACTTGCGGGTCAGCTGCGCGCGCGAGGGAATGGGCGCGCCGGGGGGCAGGCTGCCGTCGGTTATCTGTCGTCGGATGTCTTCGACGACACGCAGGTAGACCGGATCTGAGGTGGCCACTAGTCCATCCCTGGGGGTTCGTGTGAGGCGTTGCCCCATGTTGCCGTATTCGACAGGTAACTGACCGTCATCGATGGCAGTTGGAGCCCCAACTTTGCGATGGCGGAAAAATATCGAAGAAACCCTGTAACGCAGATGTAAGGGGTGCCGATTCTCCGGTAGAGGTCGTCGATGTGTGTACCCCCGAGCACATATCGGCGACCTCTTCCATGTCCGCCATCCAGTGGGCTCGGTCACGATGGCGGCCGGTCACGATGGCGGCCGGTCACGATGGCGGCCGGTCACGATGGCGGCCGGTCACGATGGCGGCCGGTCACGATGGCGGCCGGTCACGATGGCGGCCGGTCACGATGGCGGCCGGTCACGATGGCGTGGCTGGGCAAGTGGTCGGTTTGGATCGCTGCGGAGTGGCTGTAGTGCGGAATGCAGATTTCTCCTAGGTTGTGGCGTCTCATCCCAGTTTGAGGCCCTTCAGGAGACCTAGTGATCAACATCGGCAAGCTCCTTCCATCCGATCGGAATGCATGGGAAGGCCTGTTCCGTGCGTACATCGACTTCTATGAGCGGACCGAGCCGGATGAGATGTACGACCGGGTATGGGAGGAGTTTCAGGCGGACATCCGGCTGCATGCCTTCGGGGCAAGGCTGGACGGGCGGCTTGTCGGGATCACGCATTTCCTCACCCACGGCAACACCTCGGCGCCAGACATCGACGTCTGCTACCTGCAGGACCTGTTCACCGCGCCGGACGTACGCGGCGAGGGTGTGGGGCGGGCGTTGATCGAGGCCGTGACCGGGTGGGCGCGGGAGCGTGGCTGCTCGCGCGTGTACTGGAACACGCATGAGTCGAACAGCACGGCGCGCCGTCTGTATGACAAGGTGGCCGAAAACCGAGGCTTCATCAGGTATCAAATCGAACTGCCGCGGTAGCGGATACCGGTTCGATCTTGGGTGTGCGGTGCCCCGGCTGGGGGCGGGTTGAGGCTCGTTGCCGGCGGAGCGCCCTCCGGAATGCCGGCGAAGGGGCGCAAAAGGGCGGCTCCAGGCAGCCAAAGCGGGGTGGCGACGTCCAATGGATTTCCGAATCCAGGTAGCGTTCGCACTATGGCATCGCCAACTGGAACCACGGACGCACCCTTCGGCCGCATGCTGACCGCGATGGTCACGCCGTTCACCCCCGACGGTGAGGTCGATTACGTCGCTGTGCGCCGTCTCGCCACGTATCTGGTGGATGAGCAGCACAACGATGGTTTGATCGTCAACGGGACGACCGGTGAGTCGCCCACCACCTCCGACGAGGAGAAGCAGCGCATCGTCAGCGCCGTCCTCGACGCGGTCGGCGATCGCGCGACCGTGGTGGCCGGCGCGGGCACCAACGACACCCGCCATAGTGTCGAGCTCGCGAAGCAGGCGGCGCGTGCCGGGGCACACGGACTGCTCGTGGTGACGCCGTACTACAACAAGCCTCCGCAGGAGGGGTTGTACCGGCATTTCTCCGCCGTCGCCGACGCGACCGGCCTTCCCGTGATGCTGTACGACATTCCGGGACGCAGTGGCGTACCGATCAAGACGGAGACCCTCATCAGGCTCGCGCAGCACGAGCGCATCGTGGCCGTGAAGGATGCCAAGGGCGACCTGTTCGCCGGCAGCCAGGTGATGACGGCCACCGATCTCGCCTTCTACTCCGGCGACGACCTGCTCAATCTCGCCTGGCTCTCGCTCGGTGCGGCTGGGTTCGTCAGTGTCGTCGGGCACGTGGTGGGTGCCGAGCTGGCGCGCATGATCCGCCTGCACAAGAACGGCGACGTCGCCCAGGCCCTCGCGATCCACACCCAAGTGGCTCCCGTGGTAGACGGGATCATGCTGCGCGCCGGTGGCGCGATCATGGCGAAGGCGGCGCTGAGCATGGTCGGCGTGCCGGTCGGTCCGGTACGGCTGCCGCTCGTGGACGCCACAGAGAAGCAAATCGCCGAGCTGCGTGCTTGCCTGGTAGCCGGCGGGGTGAAGTTGACAGACGCATAGGAACGGGGAGGAACTGGAAGTTTTGAGCACACGATTTGACCGTGGGGGCCAGCTATGAGCCACCCGCATCCTGAGCTTGGCCCCCCGCCGACGCTGCCCGACGGCGGTCTGCGCATCGTCGCACTCGGCGGTCTGGGGGAGATCGGCAGGAACATGGCCGTCTTCGAATACGAAGGCCGCCTGCTGATCGTTGACTGCGGGGTGTTGTTCCCCGACCCCGAACAGCCGGGCGTCGACCTCATCCTGCCCGACTTCGAATACATCAGGGACCGGCTCGACGACGTCGAGGCCATCGTGCTGACGCACGCCCACGAGGACCACATCGGGGCGGTGCCGTACCTGCTGCGCGAGCGGCGCGACATCCCCCTCATCGGATCCAAGCTCACGTTGGCCCTGATCGAGGCCAAGCTCACCGAGCACCGGATCCAGCCGACCAAGCACCAGGTCGTCGAGGGCGAACGGCACGTCTTCGGGCCTTTCGACTGCGAGTTCCTCGCCGTCAACCACTCGATCCCCGACGCGCTGGCCGTGGCGATCAGAACTCCGGCGGGCATCGTCCTGCACACGGGCGACTTCCGCATGGACCAGTTGCCGAGCGACGGGCGCCTCACCGACCTCGGTGGCTTCGCCCGGCTCGGTACCGAGGGCGTCGACCTGCTGATGTCCGACTCCACCAACGCCGAGGTGCCGGGGTTCGTCACCAGCGAACGGGAGATCGCGCCGGTCATCGATGAGGTGATCCGCACCTCCGAGCAGCGCGTCATCGTGGCCAGCTTCGCCTCACACGTCCACCGCATCCAGCAGGTCATGGACGCCGCCGCCAAACACGGTCGCAAGGTCGCGCTGGTCGGCCGGTCCATGGTGCGCAACATGGGTGTGGCCCGCGACCTCGGCTATCTCAAGGTGCCGCCGGAGCTGATCGTGGACTCGCGCGACATCGAGGAGTGGCCGCCGAAGGACGTGGTGCTGGTCTGCACCGGCTCGCAGGGCGAGCCGATGGCGGCGCTGTCCAGAATGGCCAACCGCGATCACCCGATCCGCATCGCCGAAGGCGACACCGTGCTGCTGGCCTCGTCGCTGGTGCCCGGGAACGAGACCGCGGTCAACAAGGTGATCAACGGGCTGACCAGATGGGGCGCCCGTGTGGTTCACAAGGGCAACGCCAAGGTGCACGTCTCCGGTCACGCGGCCGCGGGTGAGCTCCTGTATGTCCTGAACCTGACCCGCCCCTCGAACTTCATGCCCGTGCACGGCGAGTGGCGCCACCTGCGCGCCCACGCCAAGCTGGCCGCCCTCACCGGCGTCCCGGAGGATCACATCGTGATCGCCGAGGACGGCGTCGTGGTGGACCTGGTCGACGGTAGGGCGAAGATCGTGGGCGCGGTGCATGCGGGCTACGTCTACGTGGACGGCACCTCCGTGGGAGAGATCACCGACACCTCGCTGAAGGATCGCCGGATCCTCGGCGACGAAGGGTTTATCTCCGTCGTCGTCGTGGTCGACTCGAACACGGGCAAACTCACCGCCGGTCCTGAGATACACGCGCGTGGGTCCGGCATCGATCCGCTGCAGTTCGAGCAGTTCATTCCGCAGATCCAGCGGGCCCTCGAGGAGAAGGCCGCGGACGGAGTGATCGACATACAGGAGATCCGCCGGGTGGTCCGGCGTACGGTCGGGCGTTGGGTGAGCGACACTTATCGCCGCCGACCGATGATCATTCCCGTGGTGGTGGAGGTCTGAGATTTCTGGTGGTACGGCAGGCGGTGGTGTCTGCCGTACCAGTGGAAGGCCGCGTGGGTGGTGGGCGTTCGGTGGTGCCTGCCTTGGCCGTATAGGGCGATGGGTCCGTGAATGCGGCGCGCGCTCTCTGGGCTGCCGGTGTTGTGGGCAGACAGGCGCGTCCCGGGCCGCTAGGGGTGCACTTCAGACATCCCTCCGGCGTACCAGCCAGATGGCGGCCAGCACTGGGAGTGCGGCGTAGGCGGCCAGGCACGCCCCGGCGGCTGCTGGAGGCAGGAGCGAGCCGAATACCGAACTGGCGTTGCCGTCGCCGGTGATCTGGCGCGGGAGTGCGCCGATCATGAGTGAGCCGAGGCGCTCGCTCCACGGCTCCGGGAGGTTGCCGATGATTATGGGGATCACATAGACGAGCCCCGCTATGGTCGCGATCGCACCCGCGGTGGAACGGAGGAGGGCGCCCAGGCCCAGGCCGAGCAGCGCGAACACCGGGACCGTGAGGCTGCTGGCGGCCAGGATCGGGAGCCTGTCCAGGAATTCGGTGGTGTACGCGCCCGAGAAGCGGTCACCGAGGATCCATCGTGAGACGAAGTACGTCCCGAAGACTGCCGCCGGGCCGACGATCAAGCCTAGGAAGCCGATGATCGTGGCTTTGGCCGTGAGTATGGGCCAGCGGCGGGGGACGACGGTCAGGCTCGTTCTGATCAAGCCGGTGACGTATTCCGAGGTCATGGCGAGCGTGCCGAGGATGCCCATGCACAACTGGGGCACGATCACCAGGACCTCCTCCAGCTCGGCGATCCGGGCGTTGGGCCGTTTGTCCGGAGGAGCGCTGTCGTACATGCCGGCGGCCATCGCCGCGAGTCCCAGGCCCAGGAGGACGGCGCTGAGGCTGAGGCCGATGATCAGGTATGTCGAGCGGATGGAGCGGACCTTCAGCCATTCGGAAGCAAGGATGCTCATGCGGGTGTCTTCCGTTCCGCGGTGGGGAGGGCCGAACGTCCCGCCGGTCCGAGGCCCGGTGTGGCCCTGGCGATCGCAAGGGTGTAGGAGGCCTTGGCTCCCAGAAAGGGGTCGGGATTGTTGTTCATGGTCATGCGTCTCTCCGGCGGAGCAGGAAATAGCCGATGGTGAGAGTGACGATCGGGTAGGCGATCAGCACGGCGAGTGCCGCCCAGGGAGGGAGGAATCCGTCGCCGAGCCGGGTGGACAGGCGTTCGTCCGCTATCTGGGGAACGAGGTTCGGCAGGAGGAGCGTGGCCACGCGGGTGTTCCACGGCGGAGGGAGGTAGTTGACGACGCCGGGCAGGACGAACAGCAGCGCCACGACCGATACGATCGCCCCCGCCGTTGAGCAGATGGCGGCACCGAGGCCGAGGCCCACCAATGCCAGGGCGGTCACCGACAAGGCCGACGCGAGCAGCTTGGGAAGGTCGTCGGCGAAGGAGGTGCCGTTGAAGCCCAGGTGGCGGTCACTCGCGATCAGGCGGCTCGCCGAGTAGGTGACGAGGAGGATGGCGTTCGCGGCCACGAACGTGGTCAGGCCGACGATGCCGGCCTTGGCCAGGAGTAAGGTGCCGCGTTTCGGGACGGTGATGAGGCTGGTGCGGATCATGCCGGTGGCGTACTCGTTCGTGATCGCGAGCACTCCGAGTACTGCCAGGCTGATCTGGACGAGTGGCAGGAAGCCCTCCTCCGGCGCCGCCGCCCGTAGTGATCCGCGCTCGTCGGCGAGGCCGCTGACATAGAACGTCCACGCCGCACCGAGGGCCACCATGAGGGCCGCTGTGCCGATCGTGTGATAGGTCGAGGTGACCGAGCGCAGCTTCAACCACTCGGACGAAAAGACTGCCTTCATCGAGCCGCCCCATATTGCACGCTGTCCGCTGTGAGGGCCATGTAAGCGTCCTCCAGGGATGGGTAGCGGGCCGTGAGCTCCGCGACCGTGGACTCGGCGATCAGCTTGCCGCGGCCGATGATGACGATGCGTTCGGCGGTGAGGGCCATCTCGCTCATCAGGTGACTGGAGAGCAGGATGGTCCGGCCCTCGGCGGCCAGGGAGCGCATGAGGTCGCGGATCCAGCGCACGCCGTCGGGGTCGAGGCCGTTGACCGGCTCGTCGAACATGAGCACGCCGGGGTCGCCGAGTAATGCGGCGGCGATGCCGAGCCGTTGTTTCATGCCGAGAGAGAAGCCGCCCACGCGCTTGCGCGCCACGCCTGAGAGGCCGACCTGCTCCAGCGCCTCGGCCACGCGCGTGGCGCTGATGTCGTTGGTGCGGGCCAGGCAGAGCAGGTGGTTGTAAGCGCTGCGGCCGCCGTGGACGGCGCCGGCGTCCAGGAGCGCGCCGACCTCGTGCATCGGTCTGCTGAGCGTTGCGTAGCGGCGGCCGTTGACCAGAGCCTGGCCCGAGGTGGGGGCGTCGAGGCCGAGGATCAGGCGCATCGTGGTGGACTTGCCCGCGCCGTTGGGGCCCAGGAAGCCCGTCACGTGGCCGGGCTCGACCTTGAAGGACAGATCGTCCACGGCGAGCGTCCCGCCGTAATGCTTGGTGAGTTGGTGGAGTTCGATCACGGCGTCAAGCATGCGGTGCGGAGGGTTGCCGGCGCGTCGGACCAGGGTTCGAACTTGAAGGTCAGACCGTGGGTTGACGTGGCGAGGTCGCCGTGGCGGCTACGGTTCAACGCGTGGACGACACCCACCCCTTCTTCGCCAGGCGACTGAGCCGCAGCCAGCTGATCTTGCTTGATCTGATGGCGGGGCTGGTCGTCACCTTCGTGTTCTTCACATCGGCGGCCGGTGTGGCGGCGCTGCCGCCCTGGGCGAGGATCGGGCTTCCGGTTGCGTTGGGGCTGCCGCTGGCGCTGCGGAGAGTGTGGCCGCTGTCCGTCTTCTTCTTCACGCTGGTGCTCGCGATCCTCGCAGGGGCGATCGGCGCCATGGCGTTTCCCTATCTCGCGCCCGCGTACGCGCTCTATGTAGTCGCCTTGAGCGACAGGGCCGGCAGTCTGCTTCCGGCGTCTGCGATAGGAGTGCTGAGCCTCGTCACGGTCGGCGGGCTGGCCATGGCAGGCACGCCTCGGCAGGGCGCCCCGGAGTGGGTCTTGCACCTTGATCAACCGCTCTTGGGTATCGCGGCGCTGGGCAGCGCTTGGACCATCGGGCGCGCTGTCTACGAGCGGAGGCTGTACGCGGCGCGCGACGCCGAGCGGCTGGCGGCCCAGGCGGTGACGGAGGAGCGGTTACGCATTGCCCGGGAGCTCCACGACGTCGTCACCCACAGCGTCGGGCTGATCGCGGTCAAGGCCGGCGTCGCCAACCATGTGATGGCGACGAGGCCGGAGGAGGCGCACGATGCTCTGCGTGTGATCGAGACCGCCAGCAGGGGCGCGTTGGTCGAAATGCGGCATCTGCTTGGCGCGCTGAGGTCTGCTGGGGTGCCCGATCTGGGGCCCGCGCCGGGACTCGGGGAGTTGGAGAGCTTGGTGCAGCGGACTCGGTCGGCGGGGGTGGAGGTGCAGTTCGATCTTCGGGTGGGAGAGCGAGACGAGGGCCGAGCCCGGTGGGGAGAAGGGGCCGGC
>NZ_VCKY01000110.1 GCF_005889735.1 Nonomuraea turkmeniaca | reverse complement strand
GCCCCGACCCCTTGCCCCGCCGTCGGCGCAGCGCACCCAGCACACCGAGCGTCACCCCCACCAGCGCCGTGCCGACGATGCTGGTGCCCACCAGCAGCAACGTCCACGGCAACGCCTCGCTGAGCGCCTGCGTCACCGGCCGCCCATCCGACAGCGAGGTGCCCAGGTTGAGCGTGAACACGCCGCCGAGGTAGTCGAGGAACTGCTCGTGCAGGGGCTTGCCGAAGCCGTACTGGGTGGCGATCTGCGCCCGCTCGTCGGCAGTCAGCCTGGCCAGCGCCTCCGGACTGCCGAACAACTTCAGCGGCCCGCCCGGCAGGGCGCGCGGTAGGGCGAAGTTCAGCGTGAGAGCCACTGCCAGCACGGCGGCGTACTCGGCCAGCCGGCCCGCCGCGTACCGCCAAGTCATTGGAGTTTGAAGTCGACGACGGAGAACTTGTTGAGCACAGCCGAGCCGTTCTGCCAGGTCCAGCCGCTGAAGACGTCCTTGCGGAAGGCGTAGGCGCCGTTGCGGTAGTAGAGCGTCAGGAACGGCATCTGCTCGGCGATCTGTGCCTGGAGCTGCTTGGCCGCCGCCGTCCGGTCCTCCATGCTGGGGGCCGAGGTCAGGGTCTTCACGGTGGCGTCCACCTGGTCGTCCTTGAAACCGACGATGTTGAGCGAGCCGTCCTCCGGGTCCGAAGCGACGAGCTGGGCGATGCTGCCGCTGCTCAGCATGACCGGAGCCGACCAGCCCCACATCGACATGTCGTAGTTACGGCCTTTGCGCACGTCGTAGTCGGGCCACACCTTCGCATCCAGCGAGTCGGGATCCAGCGAGGACACCTTCACCGCCACACCCACCGCCTTGAGCATGTCGCGGATCAGCTCGGCACTGCGCAACCGGTCGGTGGAGGTGCTCTGGACCAGCAGCTCGTACGACATCGGCTTGCCGTCGAGCACCCGGATCCCATCGGCGCCCGGCTTGGCGCCCAATCCGTCGAGCTCCTGCTTGGCCGCTTCGACGTCGTAGACGGGGGCGAGGCTGTCGGGCTTGACGGGGGATTCGGCGTGGATGAAGCCCGGGTTGCCCGGCGTCCCTTGGCCCAGCAGGGCCGTCTTGACCAGGTCACTCACGTCGATCGCCTTGGCCAGCGCGCGCCGGACCTCCGGCTTGTCGAACGGCGCCCTGGTGGTGTTGAAAGCCAGCAGTGTGGATGCGAACTCCGTGCCCTTGACCACGCCGATGTTCGGCTGGCGCTCCAGCGCCTGGAGCTGCTGCGGCGGCACGATCCGGGTGGACAGCTGGATCTCGCCCGTACGCAACGCGGCGAACTGCGTGGACTCCTCCGGGATGACCACGACCTTCACGGTGTCGACCTTCGGCTGGCCCATGGCGTAGGAGGCGTTGGCGGTCAGCGTGTAGCCACGGGCGTTGTCGTACTGCGTGAGCTTGTACGGCCCGGTGCCGACCGCCTTGTCGGTCCCGGCCTCGCTGACCTTCTCCACCGACTCCCACAGGTGCTTGGGCAGGATGGCCATGTCGGCCAGGATGCGCCGCGGGAACTCCGGATCGGGCGCCTTGAGCGTCAGGGTCACGGTGTCACCGCTCCCGGTCACACTCTCCACTGGCCGCACGTCGATCGAGGAGTCGCCCTCCATGTTCTTCTTGTAGAACTCGACGCTGAACACCACGTCATCGGCGGTCAGCGGCTTGCCGTCGTGCCAGGTGACGCCCTGCCTGAGCGGCATGGTGAAGACCTTGTTGTCAGTGGTCTGGATCTGCCTGGCCAGCAGCGGCGTGACCCCGTCGCCCTGGACGATGACCAGCGTGTCGAAGATCAGTTTCACCAGGTTGTTGCCCGGGTAGCCGGTCTGGTTCGTGAACGGGGTCAGGGTGCCCTCATCAGAGGAGATGGCGATCGTCACGCTCTTCGCGGCAGCGGCGGTCTTGCTGCCCTGCGGAGGTTCGGTACCCGCACCGCATCCGGCCAGAGCTAACCAGAGTGCGGCCGCTATCGCGATGAACATCCTCGATTGCCGGTACACGGAACCTCCCGGGGGTATAAGAGGTCGAGACCGCCGCCGCGGTGGGCGAGCGGTGTTTCATGCGACTCTATAGAGGTTTTCCGTAGATACAAGTGCCCAATATGTAAACTCCGTAATTCCGCTGCGCGGCTCCCAGCGAGGTGGTCCGCACCTCTGACCTGCGTATGTTCAGGTCAGAAGGAGGGTGTGCGGGTTAGGTAAGGGACATCCGGTGACCGTCCGTAACAACCGTGAAACGATGCTTCCTATCGGTCATCGTAGGTATGGATGCCGGGCTTCTACGCCTGTGTGACACCCGAGATCACGGCCGTAGCCGCCCTGCGCATACGGTCGCGCAAGTCGGGCGCCTGAGGGCGGCGGGTGGGCTGGCCCTGGTGTGCTGTGCCCGCCAGGGCCAGGGCGAGTGACTCGACGTCCGCGTCGGCCCTGATGCGGCCGTGATCCTGTTCGGCCCGTAGAGAGGCGGCGAAGGCCCGCTGGTCCCTTGCTCATGAGCACCCGCTCTGACGCTGGCGCTGATCGCCCTGGTCTTCCCCGAAGGGCCGCCGCGGAGCCGGAGCCGGGCGTTCGCCGTCTGAGGAGCCGCGACCGGGGTCGCGAGCACCGCGGGGCTGATCACGGGCGGTCTGTTCGCCGACAGCCCGGGATGGCGCTGGATCTTCTTCGTCCACCTGCCCATCGGGCTTGCTCCTGCTGGCCTGTGCGGTCCTGCGGACCGACGCCAGCGCCTGGTCCTCACCGCGCCCGCTCACCCTGCTCGCGGTGGCCGCCGTCATGCTCGCCTCCTTCGGCCTGCACGAGACGCGGATCGCCAGGGAACCACTGATCGCGTTCCTACTGTTCCGCAACCGGTCGCTGCCGCCGGATACCGCCTCGGCTTCGGCGTCGCCGGCTTCACCAGATCGGCTGGGAGCCAGTGGTGATCGAACGGTCGCCGGCCCGCCCGGAGCGGTGAGTACGTCACTCGGCAGGACATGCGGTGCGCTGATGATCGCCACAGCTGTGCACCGGTCCTGCGGAACACCTGAATGCGGTGAGATCACGCCGCGGCGGCCCGGTTGCCATATACGGGGTAGGGGTATAGGTTAGGTCGCGCTTTGATGCCCTTGATCGACCAAGAAGGTAGCAATGTCTGAATCAATGCACCACGCTGGACATGGACAGCGGGATCACGACGCGCATGCCTCCGGTTCTCACATGCGTCATGAGCACCAGCACTCTCAAGATGGAGAGCCTGGTCATGAAGCACACGTGATGAAGGTGACCTGGGGGGTGGCCGCGTCGGCGACGCTGCACTGCCTCACCGGCTGCGCCATTGGCGAGGTCCTCGGCATGGCGATCGCCACCGCGCTGGGCTGGCATGACGTGCCGAGCATCATTCTGGCTGTCGTCCTGGCGTTCTTCTTCGGGTACGCGCTCACGCTGCGCGGCCTGTTCCGTGCCGGCGTGGATTGGCGTAAGGCGCTGCGGCTCGCGCTGGCCGCGGACACGCTGTCGATCCTCGTCATGGAGATCGTCGACAACGGCGTCATGGTGATCATCCCGGGCGCCATGGACGCCGGTCTCGCCTCCTGGCTCTTCTGGGGTGCGCTGGCCTTTGCGCTGCTGGTCGCGTTCCTCGTCACGCTGCCGATCAACAAGTGGATCATCGGGCGAGGGAAGGGGCACGCGGTCATTCACGCTTACCACCACTGACGAGTCGCACTCGTCAGCGACGGCGGTGATCGATAGCTGCCCTGGGTCGCCGCGGCGGGGTGCCCGACGGGGAAAGCCGATGCTGTCAGGCCCGGTCCGAGCGGGTACATAGAGGAGGTGACGTCGAGTCGCCTCGCGCGCGGATGGCGGTCTCAAGAGGGGCCCGCATAGAGAGGGGATGGCGGGTGAGCAATCTGGATGCGGACGTGTCCGCCTCCTGGTTCGTCCTCGAAACCGTTTCCGTATCCACTGCTAAAGGCTGGTTTGGTGTTAACCGGTGTCCGGCCCGCGAAGCGAAAACATGTCGATTGCAGTGATGCTCGCCTGGGGAGCACGCCGTGCCACATCACTCGTTGTTGCGACGCTTACAGCCGTTGATCATGCGGACGGGCTCCGAGGCTGTCCGCATCAGGCAGGCAGCTCTACCCAAATCCGGGGAGGGAAGCATCATGCGCGTCAACCGCAAGATCTCCTTCACGATTGCCGCGGGCGCGCTCGCCTTGGTAGGGGCGTGCGGTGGCAGCAGCGACTCCATGGCCGGGTACAAGGCGATGAGCCAGCCGACACCCACCGCCACAATGACCGGTGAGCAGCCGTCGCCCACCTTCAACGATGCGGACGTCATGTTCGCCCAGATGATGATCCTCCACCACGAACAGGCCATCGAGATGGCCGAACTCGCATCCGCCCAGGCCTCCGACGCAGAGATCAAGGACCTCGCGTCCAAGATCAAGGAGTCGCAGGAGCAAGAGATCCAGACCATGGAAGGCTGGCTGTCCGAGTGGGGCAAGCCCACTCCCTCGCCTGGCATGGGTCATGAGATGCCTGGCGCCATGTCGGAAGAGGACATGCAGAAGCTCGAGTCCGCTCAGGGTAAGGACTTCGACAGGCTGTTCGCCAAGCAGATGATCGCCCATCACCAGGGGGCGATCAAGATGGCGCGCATGGAGGAGGCCGGTGGTGCGAATCCGCAGGCCAGGGAGCTCGCCAAGACCATCGTGACCACTCAGCAAGAAGAGGTGACGCAGTTGCGGCAGATCCTCGACCGGCTCTGACGGGCCATGCCCGCGGCGGCACCACCACCCACACGAACAGAGGTCGGAACGCGTGAGCGGCTTCCGGCCTCTGCCGTTCCCGCACATGGTCAGGCAGGGGGGCGGCCCAGCTTGCGCTGTTCGGCCAGGCCTGCCGTAGGTGCCGGCGAAGTTCCAGCCGCTGTAGAGCATCGGGTCCATCCTGAGGCTTCCCGCAGGACAGGGCGCGGTCCGGTCAACGAAGCGACTCCCGGCTCATTGTGATCGTCGTAAGGGTGAATCGGCTCGGTCTTTTCGATCGCGCGCTATGGGGGTCGATGAATGAGGCCAGTGACGCTCGAGACACTGGTGAGGCCAGGCGGCATCGGACCAGCAATGTGACGCATGTCCTTGATGTGATCGCGGCTCCAAGTCAACTGACGGCAATAGTCAGTCGCTCCTCGTATGGCGTGCGCGCCAAGCCCTCCAAACCGAGCCGTAACTCTCGTTGGCCTGCCGCATTTGCCGGGAGCGGAACGGTAACGCGGGCGGGGCGTGTTGTCCGCAACACTGTCGTCTCTCACCCCGCTCGATGCGTCCCCGAAGCGATGCAGAAAAGGGCCTCGGCAAACCCCGTCTGCACTCGGGATTAGGTAAAGAATTTTGCCGCGATCGCCTATGTCGCGGGGGATTCTGTTGCCTTTCCCCGACTCCGGCTTGCATCTTTCTATGCCGTTCGCTTACCTTTGATGCATCAGGGCGTACGCCTGGCGAGCACTACATGCCGCGTAAACGCCCCCCATATTGCCGAGACCGCGTCTCACCAGGACGAACGTCACGTTCGTGCGGTAACGCGGCCGCCGAATCCGCGATCGCGCGGAACCGGGGACCCACATTTCTCTGGGGTGAATCGGTGCGCTCCGAATGAGCGCCCCGTAGGGCACTTCCACGCCCGAACCCGTCAGCTAACCCGGTAGGCGGCATGGAAGCAAGGAGCACTCCCCAGTAATGCCCAAGAACGTCTTCACCCGTGTCCTGACGCCCGCCAGCCTTTCCCTGTTCGCCGCGGGAATCAGCGTGGCCGCCGGCGCGGCCTTCGCCGGCAGCCAGGCCTTCGCCGCCGACCACCAGTCCACCACCACGCAACCGTCGCGATCCAACGTCGCCGCCCAGAAGGGCGCCGGCCAGGTGAGCGCGGACACCGTCCTGAAGATCGCCCAGTCGCAGATCGGCGTGGCGGAGAACGCCGCAGGCGGCGGGACCCCGTTCCACAGCTGGTACATGTCCTCCCAGCGGGCAGCCGAGACCGTCGCCCGCGACGGCGGCAGCCTGGGGGCCTACGCCAACGCCCCGTGGTGCGCCATGTTCGTCTCCTGGGTCGGCGAGAAGGCCGGCGCCCGTCCCACGGTCGGCTGGGACGCCTACACCGTCACCTACGCCAAGTGGTTCCAGGCCAACCAGCACTGGGGCACCGTGGCCAAGCCCGGCGCCGTCGTCTTCTTCGACTGGAACGGCGGCGGCACCAGCGGCATCGACCACGTCGGCCTGGTCAAGCAGGACAACGGCGACGGCACCATCACCACGATCGAAGGCAACACCGGCAACGGCAAGGTCGAGCAGCGCATCCGGCCCACGTCCCAAGTCGTGGGCTACGGCTACCCCGAATACAGGGCCGCCTGATCCCAGGCAGGTCAGCAGACTCCTTGCCAGGTGCGATGGTGAAGGAAGCGCGGGTGGTGCAGGACGAATCCTGCACCACCCGTTGCGTTTTCCCGAACGCTCTCCGCGGACTCCTCGACCTGGAAGTGGCACTGCGCCATGCGATCATGACCTTGCCCACAGAGTCGACGACCCGGTGGAGCACACCTGGACGTGCCTCCAGGTAGCTGGTCATAGACGCAGCGCCACCGCTGTCCCGCGGATCGGACACTGCGATGTCGTTGCGCCTTGTCTCAGGCCACCCGCGTCCCTCGACCGATGAGAGTGTCTCCAGGTCGGCGACGAGCCGGCTCGGCCGGAGCGTCTCGTCGTGCAGGGAGGCGACGCCTCGGATGGCGGTTCGAAAATCACGTCCTGGATGCCCTCGATCTGGCGGCGCAGGATCGCCGGCGCGGGTGCGCAGCTCGTGTGCCACGTCATGGCTGACGACGCCTCTCCCGGGACCGCGTCACACGCCCCGATCCCCGGTGGCCACCAGTGTGGCCGAGGGGACCGGCAACGGCACCTGGCTTGACCGGTCGGGCATAGGGCGGCACAACGGCGGTGGCTGTGTTGCCATTTGGCGTTTTGTTCCTGCTCAGATACCCTCCCGGGTATGGACGCCCGGGCGCGTGGTGAGCAGGCTCCCCTGCTGATCGAGGAGCTGGAGAAGCTCTTCCTCGCTCTGGCCTGACCCGCACCTTCAAGGGAAGGTCATCGTGAACGCCTGAGAGGGCAGCTTTGTGACCGACACATACCCCCGGGGGTACTTGAGAAAGGATGATGACGGGAATGGAGATCACCGTGTTCCGCACGCCGGGACTGGGCGACCAGAGCTACCTGCTCGCCCATGAGGGCAAGGGCGTGCTCGTCGATCCGCAGCGCGACATCGACCGGTTCCTGGACGTCGCCGCGGAACGCGACCTGGAGCTGCGCTACGTGCTGGAGACCCACCTGCACAACGACTACGTCTCCGGCGCGCGCCATGCCGCCCTGCGCGCCGGGGCGGAGCTGGTGCTGCCCGCCGCCGCGGCCGCCGTGTACCCGTACACGCCGGCCTTCCACCTGGAGGACCTGGATGCCGGCGGCGGCCTGGGCATCCGGCCGCTTCACACGCCCGGGCACACCCCTGAGCACACCAGCTACCTGGTGCTGATCGACGGCGAGCCGGTGGCGGTGTTCTCCGGCGGCAGCCTGCTGGTGGCCTCCGCGGGCCGCCCCGACCTGCTCGGGCCCGAGCGCGCCAGAACCTTGGCAACGCTGCAGTACGACTCCCTGCACCGGCTGGCCGCGCTGCCCCGCGATGTCGGCCTGTACCCGACGCACGGCGAGGGCTCGTTCTGCACCACGACCGGCGCCGGCCGCCACATCTCCACCATCGGCGCCGAACAGGACGGCAACCCGCTGCTCGCCCTGCCCACCGCCGCCGCGCTCGCCGACGAGCTGCTCGCCGAGCCCATGCCCATCCCCGCCTTCTACGCGCACGTCGGCCCGGCCAACCTCCTCGGCACACCGCCGGCGCCCGGTACGGGCCTGCCCGAGATCACGGTGGCCGACCTGACCGACGAGGTGCACGTTCTCGACATCCGGCCCCTGGCCGCGCAGGCCGCCGGGTTCCTGCCCGGCTCGACCGGCATCGAACTCGGCGAGGACTTCGGCAGCTGGGCCGGCTGGCTCCTGCCGTACGGCGAGCCGACCGCCCTGGTGGCCGAGCCCGGCCAGGACGTCTCCGACGCCCGCACCCAGCTCGCCAGGATCGGACTCGACGACGTGCGCGGCGTCATCCGCGACCTCGGCACCGCCGCCACCGCCCGCTTCGAGCTGGCCGACCTGCCGGCGTTCCTGGACCGGCTGCCCGGCGCCCAACTCCTGGACGTGCGCATGCCCGGCGAGCGCCGCGCCGAACCGCTGCCGGGCGCGAGTGAGCGCTTCCTGCCCGACCTGCTCACCGACGGCATCCCCGCCGAGCTGGATCCGGACCGGCCGGTCCTGGTGTCCTGCAGCTCCGGCCGCCGCGCCGCCATCGCCGCCACCCTGCTGACCCGCCACGGCTACGAGCCCGTCGTGCTCACCGGAGCCGGAGCCCCCCAGGTCGCCGCCGCGCTGGCCGCCTGAACCGGCCTGATCGTTCGAACGGAGAACCCCTCTTGACCACCATCGACGTGGCCACCACCCGCGCCATGACCGCCACCGGAGCCGACGTCCTGCTGCTGGACGTGCGTACCCCCGCCGAGTTCGAAACCGCACACGTCGACGGTGCCGTCAACGTGCCCCTGGACCGGCTGCAGGCCCACCTGCCCCAGCTCACCGAGAGCGCGCCCGGCCAGGTCGTGCTCGTCTGCCAGTCCGGCGCCCGGGCGGGCACCGCGCAGGCCATGCTGTCCGGGTCGGGGGTGTCCACGTCGGTCGTCATGACGGGCGGCATGAACGCCTGGCTCGCGGCCGGCGCGCCCGTCGTCCGCGGTCGGCAGCGCTGGAGCCTGGAACGGCAGGTTCGTCTCGTGGCCGGTCTGCTGGTCCTCGTCTCGGTCCTGCTGAGCATCCTGACGCCCTGGAGCCTGCTCGTCACCGCGTTCGTTGGGGCCGGGCTGACCTACGCCGGGGCGAGCGACAACTGCATGATGGGCCTGCTGCTGGCCCGCCTGCCGTACAACCGGGCCGCCGCGACCGACCCCGCCGCCGCGCTCGCGCAGTCCTGTCAACGATGACGACGGGGACGCTCGCCCTGGTGCTGATCGGCGCAATGGTCGTGGGCGTCAGCCACGGCGTGCTCGGCGCGGGCGGCTCCGCGCTGGCCGGTGCGCTCCTCGCCCCCGGCCTGCCGGACGCGCTGCTGCTGCCCGCCTTCGCCGTCATCATGGTCGTGATGGCCGTACGCATGCTCCGCGGCCTGGAGTCCAGCGGCGGCGCCTGCCGTACCGAAACGGGCCGGATCAACCGCCGCCGCTGCCTGCCACGGACGCTTGCCGCAGGGACCGGAGTGGGGCTCATGACGGGAGTATTCGGCGTCGGCGGCGGATTCGCCGTCGTGCCCGCGCTCAACTTGCTGCTCGGCCTGACCGCCACCGAGGCCGCCGGCACCTCGCTGGTCATCATCCTGATCAACTCGGCGGCCGGGTTCGCCGGACATGTCGGTGCGCACCTGGACTACGGCATCGTGGCCGCCTTCGCCGGCACGGCCCTGCTCACCTCACTGGCGGCAGGACGCATTGCCGCACGGCTGCCGGCCGAGCTCGTGCGCCGCTGGTTCGCCTGGACCGTGCTGGCGCTGGCGCCCGTGGTCGCAGCGGGCGCCGCCCTGCCGCCAAGATCGTAGTCGCTACCGCCGTCGCGCGAGTCGTATGAGGAGAAAGCCCGCGACTGCGAGCAACGCGGCTGCGCAAGCCAGGGTCGTACGGACCGCCGGCACGTACCAGACCGGCCCCTCGAGCACCACACGGTGTACGAGTTCGTCGGAGTCACCGATGACGAAAGGCGTCAACGAGGCGCCGATGGCCAGGAGAAGGAGATACACCATGCCCCAGCTGATCACCGCCGCCTGCGTTCCCGGCGTGCTGCCCCGGATCCAGACTCTGCAGGCCAGCATGATCATGCCTACGGCGGCGATGGCGAACAGTCCGGCGTAGACCTGGGCGCCGCCCGCCGCCGCATCAAGGAACCCAGAGCCGACGCTCGGTACGCCGACAACTTCCGTCGCCGCGATGCTCCGCGCCTCGTCGATCCCGACGACGCCGAGCACCGTGACGACCGGCCCGGCCAACATCGAAGCGGCGATCAGGGCTGCAGGGGCTCTGCCGCCCGCCCGCTCCCCGTCCGCCTCGGCTGCCAGCCGGACCATGCCCATCAGGAGCGGCACAGTGAGGAGGGCGCAGATGCCGAGCCTCACCACCAAACCCGTGACCGGAGGGAACGACATGGCCGTCACCAACCCCGTGACCGAGGGGAACAACAGGTACATCACCACGGTGAACGGGAAGGCGAGGAACCCGCCGGCGATCAGCACGCCTTTCGATCCGCCCCGCCGGGTGGCCGCCCAGGCCAGGACGGCCAGGCCCGCGGCGACCGGCGCCCCGAAAACCTGCAGCTCGTGCTCCCATGCGTAAGTGCCCGCCATCAACACCACGATGACCAGCGCGCTGGCCACCAGAGACCACCGGGTGAAGGCATCAGCCGCACCGGAGCCCTTGTGCGACGGGATCGCCCACAAGCCCAGGGCGTACGACAACACGGCGAGTCCGAGGAGCGTGCCGATGGACCAGACATACCAGGATGCTCCCTCGCTGAGGGCGTTGAAGAGGATCTGCAACGCGCCGAGCAGCGAGACGATCATCAGCGATGCGCCGAGCATCGCCGCCAGCAACGAGCCCAGCGGCTTGCCTCGGTGGACCAGTAAGGCGGCGACGACCATCAACGGTGCCGCCGCGACGGCGAACAGACCGGGCGCGAGCACCGTCGCGGTCGACGGTTTGCCGGCGGTGAACAGCATGGCCTTGAGTATCGGGACTGCCTGCAGTGCCGATCCCGGGTCCATCTTGCCGATGTGAAGCCGGTATGGGTGCGCCAGCACGGCGAGATCGATGGCGCCGATCAAGGCGCACCATAAGCCGACGGACCCGAGCAGGATGGCGGCGACCGTGTGACGTCTCATGCTGGTTTGACTCAGGAGGCCGCGCTCAGGTTCATGATGGCGGGCGATCGCCTCGGCCACCGGTCTCCGTCCCGTCTACCTGATCGACGGTGCCATGCCGGGGGTGACGCGACGAACCGTCACCCCGCTCCCGCGGTGGGGCGGACAGTCCGGGATCCGTGTCACAGGCGCGGGCGGGCGAGGGGCAGCCTGGTCCGGGTGATCAGGGCCGCCACAGTGGCCAGAACGGGCAGCCCCACCACCACGGCGATCACGAATGGCCACGGTATGGCGATCGTGGCGGGATCTCCGGCGCCATGTGTCGTCATCGGCCGGCTCAGCGCCACGCCCGTCACCGTTCCGGCAGCCAGCCCCACCAGAGCGCCGAGCCCGGAGATGTAGAGGGCCTGGCCGGCCACGACCATCCGCATCGTCCCCGTCGGTGCGCCGATGGCCATCATCGTCGCCCGCTCAGGCAGCATGTCGGCGGCCGCCAGGCGAGTGGCGGCCAGCGTGCCGCCGACGACGAGGACGAGGGCGCCGCCGAGCCAGCCCCACAAGCCCGGGTCGGGCACGTTGCGATAGCCCTCTTCGGAGGCGATCGTCACGCGGGAGGTCACCTCGGCCAGATCGCGCCACAGCGTCGTGTCGGTGGCGGGCGGCCGGTACATGGCATAGAGCTGACGCTCCGCCGTCGAGAAACCTGCCTGCTCGACCAGGGTGCGCGGCAGCAGGGCCCCGCCCTGGTGCTCGTCGGCGGGTGTGGCCAGCACCGCCGGCACTTCGAGCTTGCGTGCGGGGCCGGACGTGGAGCTCGCCCGCAGCGCCAGCTTGCCGTCCCGCACCGCGGTCGCGTCGAACACCACGGCCTTGCCGCTCGCCAGCGCCGCGGCTGCCTGTGGATCGTGGCGCCCTTGCAGGAGCCTGAGCAGAGCCTGGTCTCCGATGGCCACCGTACGGCGCGTCCGTGTCCCGTTCCAGCGCACCGTGTACCGCAACGCGTAGCGATGGCCCTGGGCGTCCTTCGCGTGATAGCCGGCGGCCAGCGGCACGCCCGGCAACCGGCGGGCCGTCACGGCGCGAAGCCGGTTCCAGGTCGCGTCGCCCATGTTGCCGCCCCAGATCGCCAGCATGCCGGTCGGGCGCGCCGAGGTATAGGCGTTGCGCCGGTCCATGTATTCGCTGTGGGCGCCGATGCCCAGCGCCACGACCGTGGCGGTGACCGCCATGACGGCGGCCACGGCGCTCGCCGTCCGAGATCGGTGGCGGACCGCGTCGCGGACGGACACCCGCAGCGGAAGCCGCAACCGCGTGGCCACCCGTCCCGTGAAGCGGACCAGCCATGGCGTCAACACCACCAGCCCGATCATGACCATAACCGCGGAGAGCCACACCCATACCAAGCCCGGCTGGCGCCGCGCCACCACGGTCGCCCCCAGCCCGGCCAGCACCAGCACGGCCCCCGCCAGGGGCCATCCCAGCCGATCGGCCGCCGCGGACGCGCGGCCGGCCAGCACGGTCACGGTGTCCTGCCGAGCCGCTTGCATGGCAGGCACCAGCGCCGCCACGATCCCGGCGATCAGGCCCAGCGCGGCAACGCCCAGCACCGGCGCCCACGGCACCTCCGCCGGGCCGACCTGCCCTTCCCAGCGCGCCACGATCGGGGCGCCCAGCGTTCCGGCCCCGATGCCCAGCACGGTCGCCACGAAGGTGGCCGCACCGCCGAGGATCAGTCCGTCGGCCAGCACGATCGTCCGCAGGTGGTCGGCCGAGCCGCCCTGCGCCGCGATCACGGCCAGTTCCCGGCGCCGTCTCCTGAGCCCGACCGCGAAGGCGGGCCCGGCCAGCAGCACGGTCTCCAGCACCACCATGATCACCATGGCGCCGAGCCCGACCGTGTGCTGGACGTCCGAGGGGGCGGAACGATCCAGGGCGCGCGGTGGGTCCAGGATCATGGCGCGGGAGGTGACGTACAGGCCGGCCGTGTTCAGCGCGGGCACGTCGGTCCAGGAGACGGGCTTCGCGGTGTCGGCGAGCCAGCCGGGGCCGTACTCGTTCGGAGACCAGAAGCCGTCCAGGGGCGCCAGCGGCAGATCCGGACCCACGACCTCGCGAAGCGAGGGCCGGTGCGGGTGCTCGACCACGCCCACCACCGTGAGCGGCGCCGCGCCGGACGGCCGTAGGAGGTCGCCGGGGCGCAGGCCCAGCGCGGGTGTCACCGCGACCTCGCGGGCGGTGGGAAATCTGCCCTCGCTCAATGTCCGCATCCCTCTGGTGAGGGGATCGCGCAGGTCGGTCTGCAGCGCGCCGACCCGTTCGGTGCCCAGCTGGAGCTCGCCGGTGCTGAAGGGGATCAATCGGGTGCCCGGTCCGAGCAGGGCCGCCACCTCAGCGGAGCCGAGCTCGGGAGCGGCCGCTCCGTCGTCGCCGCCGTTCGTGTTCCAGCTCGCTCCGTTCGGATGCTGCTGGAGCACCGTGCCCTCAGGTGTCTGGACGAGGCGGGCGTCGGCCGTGCCGAGCTCGGCCACCAGCCCTTCCCGCGAAGTGACGGTCATGGTTTCGATGAGGGTGAAGATCCCCGTGATCACCAGGACGGGCAAGCCGATCATCACCATGATGAGCGCGCTTCGCCCCCGGGAACGCCACGCGTTTCGGCGGGCGAGGCGCAGCGCGAGCAGGACGACGCTCATGGGGCGCTCACCAGCGACGTGTCCGTGGTGTCCGTGATCATCCCGTCGCGGAGGAACACCACACGATCGGCCCAGGCGGCGTAGCGCGGCTCGTGGGTGACGAGCAGGACCGCCGCGCCGGCGTCAGAGCGAGCCCGTAATGTCTGCAGGATCTCGTCGCCGGTGCGCGTGTCGAGCGCGCCGGTCGGTTCGTCGGCCAGAAGCAGGCGCCGCTCGCCGACCAAAGCGCGGGCGATCGCGACCCGCTGACGCTGGCCACCGGACAGCTCGTCCGGGAAGCGATCGGCCAGGTATTCCGCGTCGATCTCCGCTAGCACGGCCATGGCCTCCTTCCGGGCCAGGCTTGAGCGCAGGCCGTCGAGCTCGCGCGGCAGCATCACGTTCTCCGCCGCCGTCAGCGACGTGATCAGGTTGAGGTCCTGGAAGACGAAGCCGACGCTGCGGCGCCGCAGCGCCGCGAGGTCGCGCATGGTGGCCAGGTCCTGCTCGCCGATGTGCACCGTCCCGGACGTGGGCCGGTCGAGCCCGCCCGCGAGGTTGAGCAGAGTCGACTTGCCGGACCCGGACGGGCCCATGACCGCGACCAGCTCTCCCACGTCGACCTCGAGGCTCACACCCTTCAGAGCGTGTACGGCTGTCGCCCCTTCACCATGGACTCTGGCCACCTCAGCCAGCCGTACGAACGTCATCTTTCCTCCTTGAGGACGGCCTCGCAGTGATCCAGCCACCGTTGCTCGGCCTCGGCCTGGAAGATCATGGAATCGAGAACGAGCCGCTGGGCTGCGCCTTCCGTGGCAGCTCGCTTGGCCCTGGTCAACTGCTGGAGGGCGCGCATGGTCGCCGTCCGCTGCTTGTGGATGACCTCGGCGACGTCCACCTTCTTGGCCGCGACGGCCATGGCCAGCTTGATGACCAGCTCGTCCCGTGGCCGGTCGGAGTGGATGACCGGGGTGCTGAACCATCGCACCATTTCCTCCCGGCCGGCCGCGGTGATCGTGTAGACGACCCGGCCCTGCTCGTCCGACTCGCCCGGCTTGACCAGGCCGTCGCGCTCCAAGCGGGACAGCGTTGTGTAGACCTGGCCAATGTTGAGCGGCCAGGTGGCCCCGGTCGACGCCTCGAACTCGACCCGCAGTTGGTAGCCATGCCGGGGCCCTCTGCTGAGTAGGGTGAGTAGCCCGTGTCTGACCGGCATGAGTACTAAGTATGCATACGCAGTATGCACTGCTCAAGAGGCCATCCGCATCGGCTCCGCCCTCACCCAGGAACTCCAGCCCCAGCTGGATGCCCTGGAAGCGCACGGCATCGGCCGCGACAAGACCTTCAGTGAGAAGATCTCCACCCGCCACAAGGTCCGGCCCGAGTTCGAAAGGCCCTCGCCACCGCCCGTGTACGAGATGAAGCGGCTCGGCCGCGACGCCGCCTCGTCGCCACCGGCCGAGACCGAGCGACGATCCGTGAAGCCGCCTTGGAGCGCTTGGACGCCGCAGCCCGCAACGGCAGGCCATCCCCGAGTTTCCTTCACGCTCAAGAGCTGACGCACACTATGACGACCACACGACAGGAGAGTGCTGTGACAGTCCGCGGATCCGGCCGGCCGTTGACCCGGCTTGAGATCGCCAAGGAGCACGCGGAGCGCATGCTCGGACGGCGAACCGCCCAACGGCTCGCGGTGTTCGACAACGGCACCCTCTACGTCCGGGCCGGTGAGGGAGCGCAGTTCCTGGCGTGGCTGGTGGACTTCGTGGTGTTCGTGCTGGGTGTCGGGGTGGCCTTCGCCGTCGTGTCATACGCGTACGTCGCGGCTGGCCTGCCCGACGGGACTCTTCTCCTGCTGGCGGTCTCGTCGTTGTTCCTGGTGCCGTTGCTGTACGGCCTGTGCTACGGCAACGGCCGGGCGCTCGGCGCGGTCCTCACCGGCACGCAGCTCGTGCGGGTCAAGGACGGCGGTCGCGTCGGTACCAAGGCGTGCTGGGCCATGTTGGTCCGAACGCTGTTCATGCCGTTGTTGTTCATCGTGGTGATAGTGGGCGCGCTCGGTGGTGCTGGGGGAGCGCCGGGCGGTTCGCTGGCGAGGACCAGCATCGACCCCGCCGCCACCCGACGGCTCCACGCGGCGGGCATCCGGTGACCCGCCGCTGCCCCCCATGGCTCGTGCGGCCACAACCCTTGGCTGCGCTCGGACGGTCCGCCGCCACGCACAAGATTCGCCCAGCCGAGTAAGGACATGATGTACGGGGCCAGTACGTCCCACGAGACGGTGGTCCAGTCCTTGGCCGCAGATCCTCGGCCTGTACGGCCTGCTGGAACAGCTCACCGGCAACCCGATGGATCCCGGTGCTCCATGTCGGGGTTCGGCCCTGCCACGAAGCCCGTCCAGTGACATCGTGAAGTGCCAGAGCACCTTCCCGCCTGCGGTCTGCGGCTCGGTGTCGTTCCTTCGTCGCCTCCTGCGATCTGCTTGCGGTTTGTGACTTTGCCGAAGAGAGACGGCTCCGCCTGTCGCCTGGCCAGAGTGCCCGTCCCCGTGCTTCCGGCCAGGAGCTCATCTGGATGGTTCGCCACCGAGGAACCCCCGCACGTCACTCAGCCTGGCAGGAATCGGTACACGCCGATAGGGTCCGATCCTGTGGGCCGAGTGAGGACCAACTCAGGGCCGGCCGAGGACCTGCTCATCGAGCTGGACCGCGACGCCGGAGTGCCACTGCACCGGCAGATCGAGGCGTCCATCCGCGCGAGCATCCGAGCCGGCCGGCTGCGAGCGGGCGCGTCGCTGCCACCTAGCCGCACCCTCGCAGTGGGCCTCGGGGTTTCCCGCGGGGTGGTCGTGGAGGCCTACCAGCAACTTGTGGCCGAGGGCTACCTCGCCAGCCGATCGGGCGGTTACACCCAGGTCGCCGCGTCGATGCCGCCGACCGCCGCTGGCACCGGCTCCGCGGCCTCGATGGCACGGCCGGCCGCGCGCAGAGCCGGCTTCAGGGTCGACTTCGGGTACGGGCGCACCGACGTGTCGCAGTTCCCGCGGGCCGCCTGGCTGCGCTCGGTGCGCCGCGTGCTCACCACCACGCCCAACGACCGGTTCGCCTACCTCGACGGGCGTGGCGTGCCGGAACTGCACGGGGCCCTGTGCGACTACCTCGACCGGGTGCGCGGCACATCGTCCGTCCCGGGCAACGTGGTGATCTGCAGCGGCTATGGGCAGGGCATCTCACTGCTGATCCAGGTGCTCGTCCGGCACGGCGCCACGCGGATCGCCCTGGAAGACCCGTCGTCCGACGACGACGCCCGGGTGCTGGCCGGCGCCGCCGGTCTGGACGTGGTCGGCATTCCGGTGGGTCCGGACGGCGTTGAGGTCGATGCGCTCCATCGGGCCGACGCCGATGCGGTCGTGCTCACGCCGTCGCACCAGTGGCCCACCGGGGGAGTGCTGTCGGCTGCGGCGAGGGCCGAGGTGATCCGGTGGGCGAAGCGCCGCGGCGCGATCGTGATCGAGGACGATTACGACGCGGAGTACCGCTACGACCGGTCGCCGGTGGGCGCCATGCAGGGCCTGGCGCCCGATCATGTCGTCTACTGCGGTACGGCAAGCAAGACGCTCGCGCCGGGGTTGCGGCTCGGCTGGCTGGTAGTGCCTCCCCAGCTGGTCGGCGACGTCGCCGCGGCAAAGGTGCTCGCCGACCGCGGTTCGCCGGTCCTCGACCAGTTGACGTTCGCCGATTTCCTCGCGCGCGGCGAGTTCGACCGCCACCTACGCCGGATGCGTCCGGTGTACCGCCGGCGCCGCGACGCGCTGCTGGACGCCCTGCGCACTCACCTGCCCGATCTGGAACCGGCCGGGGTCGCCGCCGGGCAGCATGTGGTCGCCTGGCTCCCGCCCGACCTCGATGAGGCGGCGGTGGTGACGGCCGCCGCCCGGCACGGGCTCGGCATCCACGGCGTCGGCCCGTACCGGATCGCCGGCACCGGACCGGGTGGCCTCATCTTCGGCTACGCCATCCTCGGCGAGGCCGCCATCGCCGAAGGGGTCGCGCTGCTGGCGACGGCCATCCGGGAGGTACGGGGAACCTGATCCCGCGCAGGCGCTCCGCCGATGGCACGTCCAGGACATGCGCATCAGTGTGCCGGGCGGATGTTCTGGTTGAGGTGGAACACGTTGGCCGGGTCGTACGCGGTCTTCACCGCGGTCAGCCGGGCCAGCTTCGCGGCCGAGTACGCCCGTCGTACGCCGCGCTGCCCATCGGCCAGCTCGTCGGCCGTCAACGAGTTGACGTACACCCCACTCGCGTACGGCTCGAGCGACGCACCGGCGGCGCGGGCTGCACCCATCCTGGCGTCGTCCTCGGCCGGGTCGGTCCAGCGGGAGCCGGCACCGAACTCGAACATCGTGCCGCGGTGGCTGAACGCCGCGTCTGCTTCCGGGACATCGGCGATCGCTCCGCCGTGCGCCTGCAGGCCGACGCCCGGCAGGTACGGGCTCGCGCTCAGGTCGGTGCCGCCGCGCAGCAGGAACGCCTCGATCGCCGCTGTGGGGAATCGCCGCAGGTAGTGCCCCTTGGAATAGCGGCGGTAGGCGTGGCCGCCGGTGGAGTCGTCGCGTCGCTGAAGTTCGAGGTACGACGGTGTGGTGACGCGCGACGCGACGGGACGCCCGAGCGCCCGCATCGCGGGGAGCAGCCGGCGGCCCTCGGCCGGGTCGCCGACCCACACGAACCCCAGCGTGGCGATCGGGCCGGCGGGACCGCTGCCGACACTGGCGGTGAACGTCGCCTGCCGGGGCGCGACGGCGTTCAGGTCGCGCCAGCCCTCGATGACCGGGACGGCGTCCTCGGCGCGGAAGTCGAACTCGGCGACCAGCGTCCGCGTGCCGGTGCGATGCAACTGGAACTCGAACTCGGTCACGATGCCGAAGTTGCCCCCACCGCCGCGCAGGCCCCAGAACAGGTCGGCGTTCTCGGTGCGGCTCGCGGTCACCACGTCCCCTTCGGCGGTGACCATCGTGTAGGAGACGACATTGTCGCAGGCCAGGCCGTACTGGCGGGCAAGCCAGCCCATGCCGCCGCCGAGCGTGAGCCCGCCGACGCCGGTGTGCGAGACGTTGCCGGCGGTGGTGGCCAGGCCGTACGCCTGGGACGCCCGGTCCAGCGCGCCGAGCAGCGCGCCGCCCTGCACCCGAGCCCGGCGACGGGCCGGGTCGATCCGCACGCCGCCCATGGGCGTCAGGTCGATCATGAGCCCACCGTCAGGCACGGCGAAGCCGGCGACGTTGTGGCCGCCGCAGCGCACGCCGATCTCCAGGTCCAGTTCCCGGGCCATCCGCACGGCGGCGACCACGTCGGCGACGCCCGCCGCGCGGACGATCATGCGTGGACGCCGGTCGACCATGGCGTTCCAGACGGTGCGGGCGGCGTCGTAGCCGGCGTCGCCAGGCGTGAGCAGCCGGCCGTCGAAGCGGGTCGCTGTCGTTGTCATGTCACTCAGCCTGGCAGGAATCGGTATACGCGATAAGGTCCGATCCTGTAGGCCGATTGAGGACCAATTCAGTATCAACGGTCTTCCAGTTCCCATAGCCGAGCGGCAGGTCACGCCAGGTGATGTTGGTCCGGACCCGGAAGAAGACCCCGTTGATCACCGTTGGCGTATCAGGTTCGACTCGGGAACCGGGAGCCAGGCACCTTCGGGCAGGTCGAGCCATCGCTCGGCGGTGGCGAGGTCGCGGGCGGCCGCCTGCAGTGCCGCCAGGCCCCCGGTGGTGCAGGTCCTTGCGCCAGATCATGCTCCACGGATAGAGCGCGACGGGCCGCACGAGCGGCCGGACAACTGCGCCGGGGACGTCGGGCTGGCTGATGATGGTCAGCACCGGCAGGTCCCACTGCTGGATGTGGTAGGCCAGTTCGTCGACGCCGCGCACGTTGGGCCGGGGCGGCGCGGGCGGTGTGTCGGTGTCGGCGAACAGTTGCAGCATGGTGTGCTCCCACTCGGCTGAGACGTGGTCGCCGCAGTGCCAGCAGGCGTCTGACTCGCGCAGGGCGGCGAGCGGCACTTCGGAGTGCGCGGCCAGCGGATGGTGCTCCGGCAGCAGGACGGCGATGCCGTCGTAGCGGATGAGCTGGTGTTCCGCGCCTTCGGGCACGTGACCGGTCACGCCGTGCCAGCGGCCGAACGTCACATCGAGGCGGTGGGCGGCCAGCAGTGGCAGCGCGGCGTCGAGGCCGCCGTGGAATCGGGCGAAGAACTCGTACCCCTCCGCGCAGGTCCTGGCGGCGGCGAGCACCAGTGCGGGGGTGAGCCGCTCGCCGACGACGTCGACGAGCAGCGGGGTGCCCTAAGCACGACCGCGAGCGGCTCCTGGACTTCCTCGACCGGCACGCCTCCACGGCGCCACGCGTCCTGCTGCGTTACTCCATCGAGCACCTCGATCCGGAGCAGCGGGCGCACTACCTCTCCCTTGCCAAGCGCGGCACCTGACCGGCTGCCCCATGGCTCGCGGCCGCCACGGCGGACGAGCGTCTGCCGCCCGGAAGGACGCAGGCGAACGGAGCGACTGCATGGCGTGTCGTTCAAGCCCTTGACCGTGACGGGCCCCGGCCTCACGACCGCCTGCACCCACCAAGGGCCGGCGCCGGCGCGTGACCCGGCGGCTGCACGCATGATCGTCGCTTACTCGGCCGAGGAGATACGACCTGGTGGCTCGTCTCTGAACGTTGACCCGGTAATTGATCTCGGACGGTGAAACCGTCAGGTTGACTGCCTCTGCAACATCTGGGAGGTGGTCATGGCTCGCCGACCGGATGTGTTCGTCCGGCCCTTGTCGATGGAGGAGGGCCGCAAACCGCAGCGCATCACCCGGATCGCCAAGGACCCGGTCAAGCTGCGCCGGGCGATCGTGGTTTCTCCGCGAGCTTCGGCGCCAGATGCCAGCGAGTTCGGGCACCAGCGAGATCTTGCCGATCCCGCTGTTCGTGAGTCTCGGCGCCACCGTCGGTGGCGACTGCCTGGTTCGTCGTCGAACAGGCTGCCCGCTCACGCATGGTGCGGGAAGCCGGGGCGCGCGTTGTCCACGGCAGATCAGGTGCGGCGGGACCACTCGTGGCCGGTGGCGGCGGCGATGATCTCCGTGAAGAGGGGCGACATGACACCCGCAGGCGCCGAGCGGCGGAGGCCCCGTTAAAAATCTTTGGCATAGCGTCGAATCGGGGGCGAGTCGTTCGTAGAACAGGTGGGAGGCGGCCGGAGGAAGCCGCCGGGACAGGGGAGTGATGAGATGACGCAGTACTTGATCTCGTTCAATGACGGCGCGATGGACCACATCCCTGGCGAGGACATGCCCGACGTGGGCAAGGCCGCGCACGCGGCGGTCCAGGAGGCCGTGAACGCCGGCGTATGGGTGTTCGGCGCCGGACTGGAAAGGCAGAGGGCGAGCGTCGTGGCCACGGACGGGATGGTCACCGACGGCCCTTACCCGGAGACCAAGGAGATCATTGGCGGGTTCGTGGTCGTCGACGTGGCCTCACGCGAAGAGGCGCTGGCGTGGGCTGCCAAGTTCGCCGGCGCTTGCCGCTGCGCGCAAGAGGTCCGGCAGCTCATGCCCGACCCCGAACTGGACGCGATGCTCCGCCGGGCCGACAGGCGATCGTGACATCCCGACGACGTCTGATCGAGGCAGAGCTGCCACGTCAGAGCAAGACTTGCGTGGCCGCGGTCGACGACGCGGGTCTGCGGATCGACCTGAACGGGGAAGGCGGGGCGGTGACCCCGGGGATCGGGCGTGGGGCGAAGCCCGGTCCCCGGACTTGGCCGGATTCCCGCAACCACTGATCGCCCCAATGGAGCGACAGCCACGCCCATCGTGACGAACATCCGGCTCCCGTTCTCACGGAGGTAATCAGGCGATCGTGGGGATGATGTCCGGCCAGGGCCAAAGCGTGCCGGACATCACCTCATTGCTGCAGGTCAGCGAGGACTTAAGTTGCGTGACGGGCCACTAAGCCCTGGCGAGCCAGGTGACCTGGGTGCCGTTGTCGAACGACTCGCGCCGGGTGGGGGTGAACAGGGTGGGGCGGAACTGTCCGGAGAACATGGGGATGCCCGTGCCCGCCACCACGGGGTAGCTCTTGAGGATGATCTCGTCGATCTCCGGGAGCAGGGAGGCGGCGAGCTTGCCTCCGCCGCAGAGGTAGATGTCCATGCCGGTGTCCTCCGCCTTCAGTCGCCGGACGAGCTCGATCGCGTCGCCGGTCTCCACCTCCACCGTCGGGTCGTCGATCTTCAGCGTGCTGGAGACGACGTACTGGCGCAGGTGGGAGTAGGGGCTGGTGGTGGGGACGTCCAGGGCCGGCTCATAGGTGCCGCGGCCCATCACCAGCGTGTCGAAGACCTTGTTGGCCACGCCTTCGAGGCCGACGAGCTTGCGGATGTGGGTGGGCAGCGTCTCAGGGTAGCGGGTGTTGATCCAGGCGGCCATCTCGTCCGACACCGGGTAGAAGTCGAATTCGGCGTTGGGGCCCGCGATGTAGCCGTCGAGCGAGACGCCGACGTAGTAGACAAGCTTTCTCATACCGACCAACTCCATATGTAGTACTCTGCTTGCAGTGGTGTAAACGTAGTACTACAAGTGGAGTGGTGTCAAGTGCGGAAGAATCCGGAGCGGCGGCAGGCGCTGATCGACGCTGCCATCGAGGTGCTGGCCAGGGAGGGAGCGCGGGGGCTGACCTTCCGGGCCGTCGATGCGGAGGCGGCTGTGCCCCAGGGCACGGCCTCCAACTACTTCGCCAACCGCGACGACCTGTTCACCCAGGTCGGCGGGCGCATCTATGAGCGGTTGCTGCCCGACGAGGCCACAATCGCCCGCAGCCGGGAGGGTGTGCAGGACGAAGCCCGCTATGCCGAGCTCATGCACGAGCTGGTGGATCGGGTCTCCGCCTTCAACTCCGGCTACCTGGCCCTGCTCGAGCTCCGGCTGGAGTCCACTCGGCGCCCTGAGCTGCGCGCCGTGCTGACCAAGCGCATCCGCGAGGACATCGACGCCAACATCGGCTACCACGCCGCCTCGGGTCTGCCCGGCGACTCGGCCTCGGTGGTGCTCCTCTACCTCGCTCTGAACTGGCTCATCGTGGAGCGGCTGACACTGCCCGAGATCTTCACCGAGCAGGAGATCCACGAGCTGGTGGACGCCGCCGTACGAAGATCGCTGAATGCCTGACGTGCAAGGCCACTCGACGGTTCTGGGAAGCGATCTTCGGGCGCGTTCCAGGCTGGGCGGCGCCGGCCCGTCATCCCACCAGAAGGTGGCCGGACATCGTCATGGCGCTGGCCGTAGACGATCCGATCCAGCAGTCCGTACGACGATGCCGCCAGTTCGTTGTACGGGCGGATCCCGAACGCGGCCCGCGCGCACGCCGAGCAGGCCGGCCACGCCGAGCAGGCCGGCCACGCCGAGGAACTGCTCACCCGCCTCCGCGGGACCATGCACCCAAGACGTCGCCCGCCCGCCCGGCGCTGCCGCCCGCCCTGATCCACCTCGACCACCGACCCGAACAGCCTGAGCGGCTACCGAGCGGCTGGAGGCACGCCCCGCCGGGGCGGCCGGCGACGCTGCCCGCTGGGGTGCCACCGGAAGGTGCGGGCCGTCGACTTCGATGAGGACGGCGCGGCAGGATGGCGATGGAGTGTTGAGGATGTCTGTCCCGTTGGACCTCCTGGTAGACGACAAGTTCGGTTCGACTGCCGGCTTCTGGGCAGTGCGCCGCTATGGCCATCCTGTTGTTGATCACCGGCGTCGCCCTGGTCCTGACCCTGGTCATCGCCGGCATCTACTTCCTCGTCGCGCGACGAAACATCTTACGGGGCGTCATCCTGATCGGGCTCGGTCTGATCGGGCTCGTCCTGATGGTAGGTCCCGGCGGTGTGAGCATCTTCAATGTCTGAGAGCCGGATCCTCGCCGCCGTGTTCGTCGGCGACTCATCGCCATCCGGTCCCCGACCTGGGCCGGGGACGGACCCGCAACGGAACCGTTTCGTCCGGTAAGCGCCTTCCACACGCCCGAGGAACGTGCATGACCGCCGGGTGTCAGGCTTGAGTCGGGCACCGCTCCGCGACGGTCGGCCGCACCCTGCGAAGACGAGTCCAGAGGCGCCGACCGTGAGCGTGTACGAGATCTGGGTGTCGTTGTGGTACCGGAGGGGGATCGACACGCGGAACCACGACGACACCTTGTCGAGCTCCTTGGGTGATCCAGGCCCCGCTGGGAGAAGCCGTCCGACTTGTACCAGCTCTTGCCCGCTGGCATCTTCTCCTTCCACCCGGTATCTCCCGATTTTCCGTCAAACCGCCTGCCTTCCTCTTACCGCTTTCCGACGCCCGCCTGCCGGCCCTGCCGCCGGTCCCGCCGGATGAAGGTCTAGGGCGCGGAATTCAGGGCAGTTCGCCGGTTTTGGCAAACTCTTGGGAGAGAGTCATGACCGAAGCCGAAGCCGAAGCCGTGGCGCGACAGGCGGCGGACAGCCCGGCCATGGACAAGCTGGCGCGGGTGGGGCTGGTGTGCCGCGGTGTGCTGTACGCGCTGATCGGGGTGCTGGCCGTGCAGATCGCGTTCGGAGGCGGCGGGCGGGAGGCCGACAAGAACGGGGCGATCAGTACGGTCGCGTCCTTGCCGTTCGGGGCCGTGATCTTATGGGTCATGGTTGTAGGGTTCGCCGCCCTGACCGTGTGGCAGGCGTCAGAGGCGATTTTCGGCGCCCATAGGCTCAAGGACCGGGTAGAGCCGGTCGGCCGGGTCGTGGTCTACGCGTTCGTGTGCGCCGCGCTGCTGACCATGCTGCTGACGCACAGGACCGGCTCCGACGACCAGCGGACCCAGGACCTCACGGGGAAGTTGCTCGCGTTACCCGCGGGCCAGGTCGTCGTGGGCGCGCTGGGGCTCGGTGTCATCGTGCTCGGCGGCTACTGGATGCGGTACGGCCTCAAGAAGAAGTTCCGCAAGCAGCTCAGGCCGATGCCGAGGCGTGCCGGCTCGGTGATGGACCGCCTCGGGCTCGCCGGCTACCTCGCGCGCGGGCTGATCGCCGGGCTGGCCGGCATCTTCGTGATCCAGGCGGCCGTCACCTTCGACCCGGACAAGGCCGGGGGCATCGACGCAACGCTCAGGGCGTTCGCCGATACGCCGGCCGGGCCCTGGCTGCTGGCGGTGGTGGCCCTCGGACTGCTGCTGTTCGCCGGATACTGCTTCGGAGAGGCCCGCTGGCGGCGTACATGAGGCTGGACGACTGGTTCCTCACCGGCCCCGAACGCGGGAACGACGCGACCAGGCTCATGCCCTGGACGGAGGGCAACCTGGTGCGTCCGCTCGTGCACGGCGCCACCTACTTCGCCGAGCTCGCCGCACGCATGGCCGGCCTCGGCAAGGACGACCTGCTGCTGTTCGCCGACTGGCGCGGCGACCCCGACGAGCGGCTCACGCCGGACGGCCCCGAGGTGGCGGCCGCGATGGCGCGGGCGGCCGAGAAGGGAGCCCTGGTGAGAGGGCTCATCTGGCGCTCGCACCTGGACTTCCTGCGCTTCAGCTCGGCCGAGAACCGGCACCTCGGCGAGGACATCGAGGCGGCCGGCGGGCAGGCGCTGCTCGACACCCGGGTGCGGCACGGCGGCTCGCACCACCAGAAGTTCGTGGTCCTGCGCCATGACCGCGGCCCGGACGGGGACGTGGCGTTCGTCGGCGGCATCGACCTGTGCCATAGCCGCCGCGACGACGCCGAGCACCTGGGCGACCCGCAGGCGGCGCCGATGCCGGGCGTGTACGGCGAGCGCCCGCCGTGGCACGACATCCAGGTGGCGATCAGCGGCCCGGCCGTGGCCGAGGTGGAGAAGGTCTTCTGCGAGCGCTGGGAGGACCCGGCGCCCGAGACCCGTCAGCCGCTCAGACGGCTGCACGACCGCATGACCCGGATGGCCGACGTGCCGCCGCTGCCGGAGCCCGGCCCTCCGCCGCCGGCGGCCGGGACGCATGCCGTGCAGCTCCTGAGGACCTATCCCCACCTGCGTCACGCCTACCCGTTCGCGCCAGAGGGCGAGCGGAGCGTGGCCAGGGCCTACCACAAGGTGCTGACGCGGGCGAGATCGCTGGTCTACCTGGAGGACCAGTACCTGTGGTCCACGGAGGTGATTGAGCCGTTCGCCGAGGCGCTGGAGCGGGAGCCGGCCCTCCGCATGATCATCGTGGTGCCCCGCCATCCCGACCAGGACGGCTGGCTGGCCGGCCCGGCCAGCTTGATCGGCAGGTCGGAAGCGCTGGCCAGGCTGATGCACGCGGGCGAGGGCCGGGTCGCGATCTACGATCTGGAGAACCACCGGGGCACGCCGGTGTACGTGCACGCCAAGGCCTGCGTGGTCGACGATGTGTGGGCGAACGTCGGCTCCGACAACGTGAACCTGCGCTCGTGGACGTTCGACTCCGAACTGAGCTGCGCCGTACTCGACGCGGAGCCCGATCCGCGTCCGCCCTCGGGGGCCCGCAGGTTCGCCAGGGACCTCCGGCTCACGCTCGCCGCCGAGCACCTGGACCGCGATCCCGGCGACATGGACGATCTGTGCGACCCGGAGCGCGCGTTCGAGGTGTTCGCCGAGTCCGCCGCGCGGCTCGAGGCCTGGCACCAGGGCGGCTGCCGGGGGCCCCGCCCGCCGGGCCGGCTGCGCCCGCATCCGAGTCCCGGTCTCGGACGCGTCCGCCGGGCGATGGCCATGCCGTTGTACCGGATCGTCGTTGACCCCGACGGGCGGCCCCCGCGTCTACGCAGATCGAACGAGTTCTGAGCGCTGCCGCTGCCGCTGGCGCGCGTACAGGATCGCCCGGGCGGCCATGACGACGCAGCCGACACCGAGCAGCACGCCCCAGAGCACATCGGTGAGGAAGTGCATGCCACGGTACAGGCGCGAGAAGCCGACGGCGAGCGGAGCGGCGATCCCGAGTACCCAGATCAGCACCTGGAGCGCCCTGCTGCGGACATGCGCGGTCAGGAGGAGCGCCATCCCGCAGTAGAACGCGACGGCGGCGCTGACGTGCCCCGACGGGAAGCTGGAGGTGGGCGGGGCCTCATCGAGGTGCTGTACGGGCGGGCGTTGCCGGCCGACGGGCCCGGTGGTGGCCAGGAAGATGAGGGACTGGCTCCAGACGGCCGCGACGAGGAAGATCGATTCGCGCCAGCGCCGGTACACCCGCCTGAAGACGATCGCGGCCATCACGGTGAGGGCCACGATGTACGGGGTGTCCGAAAGGCTGCTGCCGAAGTCGGTGAGCCCGTTCCACAGCGAGGTCCGGTCGGCGGCCAGGCTCCGGCTCACCGACGCCTCACCGGTGGGCCAGGCGAGGATCGCCTTGCCCACGCCGTACGTCACCCCGGCCATCAGGAGCATCGGCAACAAGATTGCTAACGCGTAGTGTTTCGCCTGCTCAGTTCTGCTCATGGGTCGCCTTCACCAACTCGGGTTCCACTCCCTCGACCGGCGGCGAGGCGGGCCTGCGTCCCTGCTCCCGCCGCCACGTCTCGAATGCCGCCGCCGTCGCGGCGATCACTGCCACGCCGAGCACGATCCCGGCGGCCACATCGCTCACCCAGTGCACGCCGAGCGCGATCCTCGTGTAGCCGACGGACACCACCAGGAAGCAGGCGACAGTCCAGGCCACGACCCGCCCCCACCGGGGCAGCATGGGCAGGACAAGAAGGACGATCACTCCCGCGCCGAGCGTCGCGTTCACCGTGTGGCCCGACGGAAAGGAGTCGCCCGGCGCCAGCGCGACGGGGTCCAGCAGGTGCGGCCTGGCCCGGGCCACGATGATCTTGAGTGCCAGACCGAGCAGCCCGCCCACGGTAATGGTGGTGACGGCCCAGGCGGCCAGCCTCGGCGCGCCCCTGTACAGCAGCCAGACGGCGTACGCGATGACCGAGACGCGCCACGGCCACGGCCCGAACAGATCCGTCCACACGATGAGGAACCTCGTCACGCCGGGATGGGCGAGCGCGTACTCGTGCAGATTCCGCGCGGCCTCCGCGTCCAGCCCGTCGACGGGCATCTTGGCCACGACGAGCAGCAGGTTGAACGGGATCACGATCAGCGCCGCCGCGAGGCTGGCGACCGTCAGGCGCAGTCCCAGTCCTCGGTCGCGGTGCCCTTGGTGCCCCTTCCCCATACGCATTTGCGCACGGCTACCCCGGCAAGGCGGATCAATTCCTCCGCCTGAAATCCGGCGCCCAGGGTAGTCCGGAACGCATGTCCCCCATCGTGGCCGTCGTGGCGCACCGCAAGAAGACCCTCGGCGCGGGCCTGGACAGACTGCGCATGCTCATCACCGAAGAGGGCGTCGGCGAGCTCCTCTGGTACGAGGTGGCCAAGAGCAAGAAGGCGCCCAAAAAGGTCCGCCAAGCCCTCGATCAGAGCGCCGATCTGGTGTTCGTCTGGGGCGGCGACGGCATGGTGCAACGCTGCGCCGACGCGATGGCCGACTCCGGCGTGCCGATGGCCGTGCTCCCCGCGGGGACGGCGAACCTGTTCGCCGCCAACCTCGGCATCCCCGCCGACCTCGACGAGGCGGTGCGGATCGGCTTCCACGGGCGGCGGGAGAAGCTGGACCTGGGCGTGCTCAACGGCGAACACTTCGCGGTGATGGCGGGGGCCGGGTTCGAGGCCGAAATGATCGCCGACTCGGGTGGGCGGGCCAAGAAGCGGCTCGGCAAGCTGAGCTACGTCAAGGCGGCCGTCCGGCACGTCGGCGAGCCGCTCGTGCCAATGAAGATCAAAGTCGATGGGACGACCTGGTTCGAGGGCCGGGCGAGCTGCCTGCTGCTGGGTAACGTGAGCATGATCGCCGGCGGTGTCAAGGCGTTCGACGACGCGCGGCCGGACGACGGCTGGCTGGAGGTCGGCGTCTCCACCGCCAAGGGGCCGCTCGAATGGGCGCGGGTGATCGGCAGGATGGCCGCGGGACGCTCCGACGACTCGCCGTTCATCCGGATCACGCGGGCCAAGAAGGTGTCGGCCCGGTTCGGGGTCCCGCTGACGTACGAGCTCGACGGCGGGGAACGCGAGCCCACCATCCGGATCAAAGCCAAGGCCGCCGCGGGCGCGCTCATGGTCTGCCTGCCGCCGGACCAGCGGCTCTGAGGAAGGCCAGAGCTGTGTGCCGCGCCGGGACCTCCCTGGCTTGGCGACAATCCTGCCACCGCCGGAGCCGCTGCGCTGTGCGCAGGAGCACCGGACCAGCGGGTAGATGTGCGCAGAGCGATCAAAGGCCAGAGGCGATGGTAGGGAGACAGGGATCGTGTTTCCGAAGATCGGGGAGCACCGGCGATCCCGCCCCCACCGGAAAGGGCGCTATGCCCACAGCAGCAAGACGCAGCCACCGGATACCAACTCGACGGCGCTCGCGGCGGTGCCAGGATGAACGCGCTCATCCCGTCACTGAGCCGTGTGCACGGGTCGGCGAACGCGCAGGCCACGACGTACAAGGCCGATAGGCAGGCAGCCCTGGGGAGTGGGTTCGACATCGACGGCGGCGTCCGCGGTGGGATCGTCCTCGATGCGTTCTCCTCGATCAACACGGTGGCGCGGGTCGAAACAGCCGAGATGCATGGCGACGACGACAAATGGACCGTTACGGCGTACGTCACCTGGGCCTGGGAGGACTGACAGCACGCGGTGGGTTGATCCCTGTCCACGACGGCGGCCGTATGTGAAGGCCGCCCGGCTTCTTCTTCCGGTGTGACTTGATCAACGTGGCTGAGCTGCGGTGATCTGCCCAGCGAGGTGGCCATCGCCGGACGCCACCAACATGCTGATCCGCACGGTGGTGGCCGCGAGCGCCTGGGCCAGAGCCTGGAAGGCGAGCCGGTCGCGCAGTTCGGCGAGCAGAGCGGGCCGAGCGAGAGCCACACAGTGGTACCGAAACTCGTTCTTCGGCCAACCTCTCAAGATCTCTAACTGGCTCCGAACTCACCCGCCAAGCCGGCGCCTCCCTCAGACCCGATGAGCCCGAAGGACGAACACATGATGCATCAGCACCTCGCCGACGTGCCATCGCGGCATCCACCTGCGGCGCAGCCGCGCACCCTGGTGACGGACCCGGCAGGCCTGTTCACCGAACTGAGTCGGCTGAACCTGCCGCACGGCGACTACGTCGTGTGCGGCTCCGCCGCCCTATACGTGCGCAATCTGCGGACCTGCATGGGCGACCTGGACGTGCTCGCCCGTGGCGCCGCATGGTGCATCGCCCTCGCTCTCGGAGTCACGCCAAGCACCGCCCCGTCCGGCCACGGGCAAGTGATCAACCACCCGGCGTTCGCCATCGAGTTCGTCGACCGTTGGACACCGGGATGGTCGACGCACTACCTGATCGAAACCGCCGACCTGATCGACGGCATCCCGTTCATGCGGCTGGGCGATGTCCTCGCGTGGAAGGCATGTGCTCGCCGGCCCAAGGACCTGCCGGACATCTCCGCCATCGACAACCTGCGGCGACTGTGGAGCGCACCTCTGGCCGGGTCGGTACCCGGACGGCCCCGGCCAAGCCGCGTCCAAGATCGTGCTGTATGAGAACGAGGCGGGAAGTGGCCCGTTGCCGGACGGCGGTTGATGTCAACACCCGCCGCTTGGACGAAGGTGTGGCTGGGGGACCGGTGGACCTCCGATCCGCGCAACAACCGCAGGCGCAAGGGCCGCATCGTGATCGGACGTGGACGGGACGCACCCGACGTGGCCATGGTCACCGGCTTCGGCGCGCCGCTGCTGGAGTCGATGATCGTGACCACGTTGGAGGTCACATCCTGCGGGCGGCCATTCGTCACTGTGGCGGACGCATCTCCTTGATGAGGGTGTCGAGCGGCACACGGGCGAATCCGATGCGGGTGTCGCTCGCCCCGTAGGGCAGCCACACGGCGTCATCGTGGAGCAGGCTGCCACAGGAGTACACGACGTTGGGCACGTAGCCTTCACGTTCGGCACCGTCGGCGGTGAGCAGCGGGCCGGGGAGTTCGGCGATGACGCGGTGCGGCTCGTGGGAGTCGAGGAGGATGGCGCCGATGGCGTAATCGCGCATGGGGCCGACGCCATGGGTCAGGACGAGCCAGCCGAAACCGGTCTCGATGGGCGATCCGCAGTTGCCCACCTGGATGAGCTCCCAGTCCCGGTGCGGGGTGTGCAGGGGTATCGGCCGTTGCCAGCTGTTGTGTCGGTCGAGGGCGGTGAGACCGATGGTCTCGCCGTCGGAACGGCACAGCGCCAGACTCCGTCCCCCGACCGGTCGGGGGAACAGCGCCATGCCCTTGTTGACGGCTGCGGGGCCGCGCATGGGAGTGATCTCGAAATGGCGCAGGTCGTCGCTGGCGATCAGGTGGGAACGGATGTGCTGCCCATCGTAGGCGGTGTAGGTGGCACGATACGAAGGCCGGCCGTCCTCGTCGACGATTCGTACGAATCGCGCGTCCTCCATGCCGTTGCACTCGGCTGCGGTCGCCGGCCAGAGGATTCGCCGGTGAAGAGGGAGATCGGCGGGGAAGGTCACGGCGTACTCCAAGCGCGTCGCCCGGCGCATCTCTTCCAGGGTCGGCTGCGTGGTGGTGCGGGTGAGCAGGTCGGGAGGGAACTGGGCGATCGCGTGTTCGAAGTCGTCGTCCTCGAAACGTTCCGGCAGGGATCGCAGCATGCCCGCCGTCACCTCGTTGTCCCAGGCGTCGTCGGCGAGCCCGGCGGCGAGCAGGTCGCGCCGATGATGGGTCCGGTGCCGGCGTCCGACGGACAGTGTCCCGGAGCGGTCGGCGATGTGGAGGTCGGAGCCAGGCCCGAGGACTGCCGTGGCGAAGCCGAGGGAGGACAGATGCCCCTCGCCGATCTGGCGCAGGCTGATCGCCACGCGGAGTTGTCCGGAGTGCAGACCGGATTGGTCGGGATGGGGGATCACGGACGGGTTGCACACCGCGGCACCCTCCACGGCGTACTCGTGACTGAAGTAGGCGCCCACAAGGAGGCGGGCCGGCAGGGACAGGTCGACCTCGCGCGGGACGCGATGGCGGATCAGGTCGTGGTGATGGGCGAAGGTCGCTTCGAGATCGTGGTGCCGCCCACCGAATCGCCGCAACGTCTGCTGGAGCATTTCGGTCGCCTGATCGTGGTCGAGGAGCAGGATCCGATCGATCAGCGCGGCGGCCCGGGTACGGGTGAGCGCGGCGTCCTCCCCGGGCACGAAGAGCTTGATGATCACTCTTCGCGGGTCGGGAGTGAGCGTCGGGCCGAGCCGTGTGGCCAGATCCCTGTCGGTCATGAGAGCCGCCTGGCGTGCTGCATGGTAGAGATCAGCGCGATGGTGGACTCCGCGCCCTGATTGAGGTTCGGACCTTGCTCGGTCAGGCCGTCGTAGCCTCCGCCGGTCGCCGGGTCCCACATCGGAACGCCGGAGTCGTTCGCGCCCTGGAACCACGCCACCGCCAGCCGCGCCTTCTCCCGCCACGAAGGGTCGCCGGTCGCTAGGGCGGTGGCGCAGGCGTCGGCGAGCGCGGCCACCTCGATCGGCTGCTGGTCGTAGCGCGACCGCGGCGCATCCTGCCGCCAGCCGGCCGCGGGCACGACCGAGAGCCGGCCGTTCCTCGTCTGAATGTCACACAGCCACGTGAGCATGCGCAGACCGACGCTGAGCAGCTGCCGGTCATCCCTCAGGTCCCCGGCGGCGATGATCACCTCGGCGAGAGCGGCGTTGGCGTACGTCAGATGCGGCTGTGGCCACGGCCAGGAGGGGTTCTCCGAGGGAGCGCCGATGGCCTCCACGGCGTCCATCAGCAGGGCGGCGGCCACGGTGCTGTCCGGGTCGGCGCGCAGGACCTCCGCCGCGCCGAGCCCGGCGAAAGCCATGGCGCGCGGATGCGGGGAGCGCTGTTCGGCTCCGAGAGTGAAGGCGCGCAGGGCCTCCTTCCGGATCCACGGAGCGGAGATGCGGGCCGCCGCGGTGCCCAGGCCCCACATCGCCCTGCCCCACCAGTCGCCGACGCCTGGCTGGTCGCTCCAGCGCCGGTCGAAGGTGAGCCTGTTGCGGAACGCGCCGGAACGATCCTGAGCGTGTGTGAGGAAGGCCAGATAGCACTCGATCAGCCGGGTCAGCCGGTGCGCTGGGTGCTGCTCCCGGCTGGCCACGACGAGGCCACGGGCGACGTCGTCGGTGCAGTAGCCGTGATGGCGCAAGGCGGTGGCGTGCCGGGCATGCTCGAACAGGCCGGTGTCGTCGCTCATCCGGATCAGGTGTTTGAAACCTGGAGCCACGGCGTTCACGGCAGCACCGCGGCCGTGGCGGCCGGCCGCCTCGCGAGGAGCGACCTGGCAAGGCCGTCGTATCGGGCCGCGACCGCGGGCCACAGCAGGCTCGGGATCAGGGCATGGGTACGGCCGGTGAGATCGTCGGCCAGCCCGGGTTGCGTGAGGACACGGCGCACGGCGGAGGCGAGCGCTGCGGGGTCGCCGTGCGGGACGAGCAGCCCTGGACCGCAGGTGAGCAGCTCCACGGCGTGGGGGAAGGCGGTGGCGACGACCGGAACGCCCGCGGCCACGGCTTCGATGAGGACGCCGGATGTGACCTGCTCCGCCGAGTCATACGGCAGCAGGACCACGTCCGCCGAGCGGACGAGCCGGCTCAGCGAGTCCTGATCCCGGTAGACAGGGTCGTGTCGTACGGCTTTGGACACCCCGATCCGGGCGGCGAGTTCATACAGGCCGTCGCGATAGGCCTCGCCGTGGAGCTCCAGCACCTTGGGGTGGGTCTTTCCGGCGATCGTATACGTCGGTGGCGGGTCGAGGCCTCGCAGGAGTGCGAGGGCGCGCAGAGCCCATTCGATGCCTTTGCCGGGCCCGAGCAGGCCCCAGGTGAGGAGGTGCGGACGGGAGCGGCGCCGAGCCGGGACCCGCAGGTGGTCGGCTGCCCCGTGTGGGATGACGAACACCTTGCCGGCGTCCGCCCGGTAGCCGGCCATCAACCGGTCATGGGCCGTGGCGGTCATGGTCACGATCGCGCCGGCGGCGTCCGCGATCTCCTCGAGCAGGACCTTCTGCCGCGGTGTCGGCCTGGCCAGGACGGTGTGGAGGACCACGATGCTCGGCACGATGAGGCGGCGCAGCAGCGGCAGAACGTCCTGGCCGTCGGCGCCGGGGTAGATGCCGTATTCGTGCTGCACGATGGCCACGTCGAAGTCCTCCAGAGCGGAGGCCGCGGCTTTCCACCCGCCGGGGCCGCTCGGAGTCCAGGTGTGCACGACCCCCGGCTGGGGCCGGTCGTCGTCGCCCTCGGCGGTGACACGCACGATCCCGCCGAACACGCCGCCCCTGGTGAGATGGGAGGACAGGGCGGAGTTGAAGGTCGCGAGCCCGCACTGGGTGGGCG
>NZ_VCKY01000010.1 GCF_005889735.1 Nonomuraea turkmeniaca | reverse complement strand
TGTGACTGCTGTTTCGTGGAAGTCGTGTTACTAGGCGTTCTCGCGATTTCCGCTAGGCCTCATGTCGCCGACCTGCATCTTCATGCTCGATCATGCCTCAGCACCCCGATTAGCTGCGGAACGCGAGTACCGATGCCGCGGGTTGTGGCGTGCATCCGAAGGTTCTCGGCGAGTCCGGTGACGGCCCACTTGGTGGCCGAGTAGAGGTTGGCGGGGCTGTTCTTCAGCCCGGCGACGCTGCCGATGAGCACCAGCCGCCCGCCGGTGGCCTCAAGGTGGGGCAGGGCGACCTTGGCCAGCAGGGCGGGGCCGAGGACGTTGGTGAGGACCATGGGCGGCCACAACGTCGGGTCGCCGTCGCTGAGGGTCGCACCTGCGGTGCGCTGGTAGTCGCCGGAGGCGAATCCGGCATTGGCCACCGCGGCGTGCAGGGCGCCGAAATGCTCCACAATGCGGGTCACGGCGGATTGGGTGGCCTGCCAGTCGGCCGCGTCCGCGATGAGACCCAGCAGCCGATCGGGGTGGCGGGCCGCGTCGAGGAAGGCCTTGAGTTTGGTTTCGTTGCGGCCGGTGACGGCCACGCGGTGGCCGCGATCGAGGAGCAACCGCGCGGTGTGGGCGCCGATGCCGCTGGTCGCGCCGGTAATCAGCACGGTCTTGCTGGTCATGGTCATGCTCCCGGGTGCTGGAGGTGGTCGGTCGGGGTGGCGGTCCGCTGGTCTGGCGTCGTCCCGGTGGCTGCCGGATCCGCTGCCAGTGCACGAGGAGTTGGTGCTTGGCGCCGAGGCGCACAGCACGAGGAGTTGGTGCTTGGCGCCGAGGCGCACAGCACGAGGAGTTGGTGCTTGGCGCCGAGGCGCACAGCACGAGGAGTTGGTGCTTGGCGCCGAGGCGCACCAGGTGGCGGGCGACGACGTCTTCCAGTCCAGCGACGTGCTCGGCGTCGCCTTCGACGTCGACGGTCGGAAACAGGGCGCCTCGGATGGCGGTCGCGCTCGCGCTCCACACCGCCAGGACGCGTACGTGCGCCATGTCGTCGGCGGGAGGATCGGCCCACGGCGCTCTCACACCCGGCCCATGCGCCATGCTCTAAGAGGTGGTCAACGTGCCACACGTGAAAGAAGAGATCAGACCCTCTGACCTGCAGGAAGACGCCGTCGACCCAGCCGGCCACCGGTCGTGTCGCAGACAGAGGCTGATCACCTGGGAGGACCTGGACGGCGTCCTGAGGAAACACCCGCCCCGCCCGACGCCCGTGAGGCCGGAACCCTCGATGCGGCGCCGTGACTCCCCGTGCGAGGCCTACCACTGCAGGTAGGCCAGTGCCCGGTTCAGGACGGGGATCACGGCCTGGGTGGCATCGGCGCATCGGCGTGCGTCGTCGCTTTCGTCCGCGTGGGTCACGCAGAACTCATGACTCGCCTCGACCGCGATGAGACAGGCGCCGAGCTGCGCGATGGCGAGCTCACGGTTCACCCCGAGCTGCCTTTTCAGCAGCCTCCTCGTCACCGCGAGGATCTCGGCGCTGTCCATGTCCCGGCGTACCTCGAACAAGGACGCGGCGGGGTGCGGTGTCGTGAACACCACGGAAGCACAGGCCGTCACCGCTTCTTCGCATTCCTGCAGCGATCGGCCGATCTCATCGAAGAATTCAGCGGGGGGCACGACGTTCGTTTCGGCGGCGCGGTGGGCGTGCAGCGTCATCGCACTTACCTTTCGACTGCGGACGGACTGATGTTCGGCCGTGCGGGCACCGGTCAGGGGTGCGTTGACAACTCGGGCAGCGGGTCCGTCATGACGATTCCGTTGCGGAAGACGGGGCGTCGCCAGTCGGAGGCGTCCAGCGGGAGCAGCGTGTGACGATGCCTCCGGGCCGCTTCGATGCGTGTGTCGTGCGCGCCGGTGGGATATCCGCTGGCCGCGACGATGGCTTCGATGCGTTCGGCGCCGAAGTTGATGGGAACCGCGTCCGAGTATTCCGACGCGCTCACCTCAAGCCACGCGTTCGTGTCCTGGCGTATGTTGTCGGCCAGTTCCCGGATGGCGTCTTCGGGGGTCTTGCCGAGGTTGCGGGCCTGCCAGTACCGCAAGATCCGTGAGCTGTGCCCGATCATGCCGGTCATGGCGCCTCCGCTGGTCAGAAAGTGACCATTGCCGAACGAGTCGCCCGCCACGACGCCGTTCCTCGCGATCAGGGCGTCGTCCCCCATCCTCTCGATCAGGCTGAACAGCTTCGGACCGTAGGCCATCTGCACGCGGCGGAGTGCCGGCTGGTCGATGCCCAGCACCTCGGCCGCCTGCTCGATATAGAACTCGTAGAGCATGTGCTGGTACGCGCCGAAGTACTCGGCCGACTGCGGATCGGTGCCGGGCGGTACCAGGCCCTCGGCGATCGGGTCGAACGACTTGAAGTCCGGGACCTGGACCAGGATCCACCCGACCTCGGGATCGTTCTCGTGTCCGACCGCGATCTGCCGGACCCAGTACTCACGGCCGTCAGCGTCGAACTGGGAGGAGATCCTCCGGCGCAGCCGCCCGTCGATGAGGATCTCCAGCAGGCCGGCTATGAAATCCGCCTGCGCGACGACCGGGCCTCTTCCATCCCGATGGTCGACCGGCACGTCGTGCTGCTCGAAACCGAGTCTCACCGCGTCGGTGCTGTGGAAGCCTTCGGCGATGACGAACAACTCGGGAACGCCGATGTCGATGGGCTCCCGACCGGGCATCGGCATCCGAACGAATCGGCCCTTGAAATCGAATTCCTGCAACTCCATGATGCGAATCCGGTACCTGCCGTCCGGTTGCCGGACGAAACCCTCGCCCTCCGCGTCCACCACCCGGTGTTGGGTGAACAGCCTGACGCGCGGCGGGGTGAGCCCCGCGGCGAGGTCCATCTCGGCGATGGCTTCGAGATAGCGGCGCAGCAGCCGCAGGATGGAGGCGGCTTCGGCCTGGAATGTGGAGGGGCCGTCCAGCACGTCCCGAAGATCGGCCCGAATGGCCTCGGGTTCCGGAGCGCGCGGCACGAGCGGTGGATCGAGCACGGTCAGCACCCGGTGCGGTCGCCCGTCCCTCCACCGGTCGTCGATGAACTCGATGTGCTTGATGGTGCCGACCAGGTGCAGGTCGCGGTCGTACCTGTCGATGACCTCGTCGGGCGTGACGTCGCCAGAGACCGTGTTCGTGCTGTAGAACCGTTCCGCGAGACGGAAGACGGTCCCGTCCTTGTGGCGGGGCACGCCCGCCTCGCCGTACCGGTCCATCATCATGCGATCGATGAGGCCGAGCTGGTGGAAGAGATCCACTCGGAGGTTCCAGTGAACGCCGAGGAAGGGATCCCCTCTCATCTCGACGCCCACCACACGCCGTCCCATGGCGATCGTCCAGAGCATCGCCATCATATTCGTGCCGCCCAGGCCTAGAGCGACGAAATCCGGGTCGGTGACCGCGGAGGCGGACTCATCGGGCTCGTCCGGGTGATGCAAGCGGTGTTTCACAGGTGGCTCTCTTTCTTCGACAGCTGAAGCCGCCTCCCCACGGCGGAGGGGTGGCGTTTTCTACGGCTTCCTGGCCAACCACACGTCGGCCGGAGAGTTCGCGGGACTGAGTATCCGCAGCGACGGTCCGGCCATCGCCGTCGTCAGCACGGCCATGACGACCATGAGGGAATAGATCGCCGGACTGATCAGCCCGGCTTCGCGTCCCACGCCGAGAACGAGCAGCTCAGTCAGCCCACGCGTGTTCATGAGAATTCCGATGACCGCGGACTGCCTGGCGTCGAGGCCCGACACGCGTGCGGCGCCGTACGCCGCGAGGAACTTGCCCGCCACCGCCAGCACGACGACGACGAGGACATCGACAATGGTGAGTCCGTCCAGCTGGGAAAGGTCGACCTGCAGCCCGGCGACGAGGAAGAAGACGGGCAGCAGGAGTGCGGAGTTGAGCTCGGTGAGGCCGCGCACGGTCTGCGGGAACCGGCTGCTGCCCGCGCCCGTTCTCGCGAGCGCGACGCCGAAGACGAACGCTCCGAAGATGTAGTGGAGCCCCATCCACTCGGTGGCCGCGCCGGCGAGGAGAAGCCCGCAGCAGACGGCCGCGAGCACGCCGACGTCGCCGGCCTGGCTTTCCTCCCACGCCTTCGTCTTCCGGGCTATGAAGGGCACGACGGTGAAGGTGAGCACGACGAAGGGCAAGAAGGCGGCCAGCCGCCAGGGATCTTGTCCGGCGCCGCCCGCGACGGCCAGCACGGTTGCCAGCAGCACCCACGCGAGGGCGTCGATGAGCGCGGCAGAGGTGATGGCGATGTTGCCGAGCCTGGTCGTCAGCCGGCCGTGATCGGAGACGATGCGAGCCAGGACCGGGAACGCCGTGATCGACATTGCGACGCCCATGAAAAGGACGTAACCGAGCGGCGGCGCCGACTCCGCGCGCCAGAGGTAGAGTGCCAGCGCCGCGCCGAGCCCGAACGGCAGGACGACGGAGGAGACGGTGATCAGGCCGACCGTCCTGTGCCGGCCCCGCAACAGTGCCGGATCGATCTCCGTTCCGACGGTGAGCATGAAGATCGCGACGCCCACGGCGGCGAACGCGGTCAGCTGCTGTCTTGTGTCGGCGGGAAACAGCCACTCGACGACCGTGGTCCCGAAGAAGGTGGGGCCCAGCAGGATGCCCGCCGTGATCTCGCCCAAGACCGCCGGCTGGCCCAGCCTGCGCGCGAGCATGCCCAGGACCCGGGCGAGCCCGAGTATGATCGCGAGATCGATGAAAAGGATCACGCCGTGTCACCCGCCATCTTCGAGGCGCCCGGCCGAGGTGATCACGTGCAGCACCCTGTCGACGTCTTCCTCCGTCATGAAGGGATTGAGCAGGGTCAGCTTGAGCCACACGGACGGCTTTCCGGCGCGGAGTTCGGTACGTCCGATGACGGCTTTGCCCTCTGCCAGGATTCTGCGGCGGAGGGACGCGTTCACCGCGTCGGACACGGCCGGCACGTCCGCCCGGGGAACGTACCGGAAGACGACCGTCGACAGGACCGGATCGGCCGCGAGCGCCAGGTGAGGCGTTACGGCGATTCGATGCGCGGCGTGTCGGGCGAGCGCGTGACAGTGGTCCACCATCTCGCCCAGGCGTTCGATGCCGACCGCCTGCAACGTGACGGCGATTTTGAAGGCGTCCGCCCGCCGGGTGGTGCGCAGTGACCTGTTGGTGTGGTTCAGATGGCCGGCCAGCAAGTCGTCGGCGGCGTTCACGTACGGCGCCTCGAATGCCATGGGCGCGAACGCGTCCGCGCGCCGTGTGAGCAGCACTCCTGCTCCGATCGGCTGCCAGCCGAACTTGTGCAGGTCCAACGAGATGCTGTCGGCCCCCTCGACGCCGGTCAGCAGCGACGCGAGCTTGCCGGAGAACAGCGCGCCGCCACCGTAGGCGGCATCGACGTGCACCGCCGCGCTATGGGCCCGGGAGATGGCGATGATGTCCTCGACCGGGTCGATGGCGCCGAAATCGGTGGTCCCGGTGGTGGCCACCACGCAGGCGGGCCATCGGCCCTCCCGCGTATCGTGTTCCATCGCCGTCCTCAGCGCGTCCGGGTCCATCTGGTCTCGCGCGTTCGTCTCCACCGGGATCACGTTCTCGTCGGGGAAACCCAGCAGCCGTGCGCTGCGGCGGATCGAGAAATGGGCCGACCGCGACGCGTAGATCACCGATCGGCCGTGCGCGGGGCCCGGACCGCCGGGACGGTCACGGGCCAGGAAGAGGCCGATGAGGTTGGATTCCGTCCCGCCGGACGTGACCACACCCGCGGCGGCGTCCGGGTCGTATCCCACGAGCGTGCACATCGCCCGGACGACCTCGGACTCGATGACGATTCCGGCCGGCGACTGGTCCCACGACGTGAGATCGGCGTTCAGGATGGCGGCGGCCACGTCCGCGGCTGCCGAGATCGCCAGCGGAGGACTGAGCAGGTGCGCCGACCAGGCGGGATCGGACAGGTCGACCGCGCCCCGCGCGAGGATCTCGGTCAAGGACGCCAGAACGCCGATGCCTCGGCCTTCCCGTAAGAGCAACGGGCCCAGTGCGGCACGCACGTTCCCGGCAAGCTCGACCGGCTCTCCTGCGGGAACCGGGCCGCCCCGCTGGTGTGCGCCGTCGGACAGCGCGCGCAGAACGGTTCCGATCAGAGCGTGAAGGTCGCCCGATCCGGGTCTGCTCAAGGGGAAGTCATGCATCTTCCCCCGAGGTCCTGGTTCTGGCGTTCCCAGGCCGATCGCATTGATGGTCATCGACGGGCTCCTGATGGTCGCTGGGCGCTCAGTAGACGACCCGGGCATCGGGCGCGCTCCGCGCGTCGCGCGATCGCCGCAGGTCCCGGCTGATGTTGAGTCGTTTGAGCCAGCGATCATTTCCGTCGAAGGCGGCAACGAACGGCCTGCGACCGTGCACGGCCCGGTAGTTGTCGACGAAGAGCAGTTCGCCGGGGCGCATGCTGTAGCCGGCGATGGCCTTGTCGACCGCTTCGACGAAGACACGCAGGGCCGACAACGCCTCAGGGTCGTCGATGTCCCAGTCCACGGCGTCGGAGTCGAGCCGGACGTAGGGCGATGAAAGGTCGCCGAAGAGCACCGGCGTCTTCTCGGGATTCCGCAGGAGCCGCTCGATGCGGGCGTAGCTGCGGGGCGCGACCGGCACCAGGCCGGGGCCGTGAACCGGCCCGGGGCCCGCGTTCTCCGGCCGGTGCGACTCGTCGGGCCGCAGGACGAACCTCGGCTGTGCGAGGATTTCCCGCACGTCGCGAGAGACGACGACGTCGTCGAGACACGCGAATGTCGTCTCGGTCCCTCCCGGGTTCCGAAGGCACATCAGCGCGACATAGTCGGCCCGGTAAGGATGGAAGGCGTCCTCCGTGTGCCACAGCAGCGTGGCGTCACTGCTGGAGTTGATCTGGCGGCTCTCATGGCCCCGGATGGGAAGCACCTCGTGCACCAGCCTGCCGCCTTGCTGGCTGGCCCAGCCGAAGACGTCGCCGAGCAGGCTCGCGCACAGCGTGAAGTAGAACTCCTCGCGGGCCGAGGCGTGCTTCGCCTCCGCGGCGCCTGCCCAATGGCGCGGTGTCGCGCCGATCGCCGTGTCGTCGACCGGAAATCCGGTCACCAGACACACACCGGCGGGCTCACTCATCCGGAATTCGACCAGCCCTCGCCGCACCGTCACCGGTAATTCATGGGCGTGCACATTCACGTTCCGCAGGAACTCGTCGTCCTCAACGGTCCGGTACCGCTCGGCCATCCGCGCCAACAGCCCCTCGATGACCTCCACCTCACGGCCGGATAAGCGAATCTCATACATGCGCTCACCATCCCCGATAGCCATTCATGCTCGAAACAACGTGGCAGGACTGCCGAGGTCCGCGGCGTCCTGGTGTGCCATTGCAATGTCTTCCGTCTTGCATGTCGCCATGGAGTGGTTCACTCACCTTCTTTTCGATGTCGTCAACAAGCGCTAACGATGCTTCCGCCTTCTTCGTGCGGTCCGACCAGGTCGGGAGTGAAGCATTCACTACACGGACTGCCAATGGCCATACCATTTTCTGCTCGTTATGTATTCACCATCCGCTGGGAATGACCGGCGAGCGCAGGGAGACTCGGCAGACCGACGACCGGAGCCCGTGGCGACAACCATCGAGATCCGGCTCTGGCACAAAGTCCGTGATGATCCGGAGGTGGCGCCGAACGTCCTCGCCGACGATCACGCTTCTGGTGCAGCGATGCGGGATCGGCCAGGTTGGGAAGGGGAGCCCTCAGATCGTGATCGAGCGCATCGTCGCGAAGGGGAAGTGTGTCCGGGGACAAGCCATGCGATGCATCGGGAGCCGCCGGTGACGATGGCGACGCGCCGAGTGTCGGTCATGATGTCCTCCTCAGGATGTGTTGACATCGATAACAGGATCATATTGGCAGCGACTACGTCAAGTTGCTAACGGCTTGATGTTATGACCGCTACTGCCGCGGGGGTGGGGTGCCGCAGGTGCCGCCCCGTTGGCGCGGCGTCAGAGCTGCGAGGCCCCGCAGTCGACGACAAGCTCGGCCCTGGTGGTGTAGGTGGCGTCGAATGCGAGCGGGGCGGCGTTCGGCCCGGCCTGGTCGCGGCCGCTGATCGCCGTGATCAGCGACCTGACGTGTGCCGAGACCGTGTGCCCCGCCGTTGACGTTGTCGATCGCCGGTTGGGACGGCGGAGCGGGCATTGGCCTGCCTGGCACTGCCGGTCCCAGGAAGGCCGGACGCCTGGCTGTTCGCGTGTTCCCGACGCAGCGTGGAGACACGACGACAAGGCTGATCAGCGGTGTGAACAAGGGTCTCGGCTTGGAGACCGCCCGATGGCCGCCTTGGAGAGCATTGGATGCACCTCCGGGGTCTGCCCGCGTCTGGCTCGAGTTTCGATTCGTCGGGATGCATTTCCATCAGCGCAGCAATTGGAAAGCCCAGGCGAAACGTCCTGCGAAGGCGGCTCGACGGGCGCTCCCTGCGACCGGCGCGTGAGCAGGAAATGGGTACCGAATGGACTGTGAAGCGGTTACCGGCGTGGGGAAGGCTACGAACTCGTCAGGAGATCATTCCGGAAATCCCAGAAGGCAGTCATGCGGATGCCCACCCGCGAGGCCCTGACCGTCGGCGCGTGATGCTGGAGAGCGCCGTGATCACCGTAGCTTCCGACCCTAGGGTGTTACATGGCCAGTGAGATGGTGGAAAGCCCGGTTCGAGCTGATCGGGCCGGCCAGGCCGTTCCCGGCTTCGCCGATCGCCTCGCCGCGACCCTGGAACAGGGCTACCGCCGCGCCATGGTCGTGTCTCTCGCCCGGCGTGTGGCGGCGCTCCTGCCCGGCGCCCGGGCCAACTGGTTCACCGCGAGCGTGTCCGTGCTGGCGATGGCCTCATGGCCGTACCTCGCCGATCTGGTGCTGGTGTTCGTGGCGCCTGACCAGGTCTTCGGCAGCGTGCGGAGCACCCTGTACGTCATGTCGACGACGGTGGTCTGCGTGGTCATGCTCGCCCTGGCCTGGAGCGCTTGGAGGCATGCTGAGAAACTCGTCGCCCCGCTCAGCGACCTGGTCGCCGACTCGCCGGAGCGGGATCAGCTGATCGGCTGGCTCCGCCGGCGGATGAGAGTGCCCGGCCAGCTCCTGTGCGCGTTGGCCGGCGCGGCTGTCTCGACGGGGATGCTGGTGCTCACCGCACTGCAACCCGGCGACGTCGTCGAGCCGAACGCGGCCGTCTACCTGCACAACTGCTGGATGGGGTTCCTCGGCGGCAACACGCTCTACTGGCTCATCACGGTGGCCGACCTGCCGCTGCGCCTGCGCACGTACACCCAGCTCCGCCTGGCGTGGATCGACCCCGCCGGCACGTTCGCGATCGTGCGGCTGTGCCACTGCTACGCGCTGGTCTCGATGGCCATGGCGGTGGGCGTCGTCAGCATCGAGGCCGCCGCGATCGTGCTGGCCGACCAGAACTCCGGGCCGTACCTCGACGCCTTCCTGCTCGGCTTCCCGGTGCTGGCCGCCGCGATCGCCCTGTACGTGGGCGTCCAGCCGTACGTGACGTTGTCCCGGATGGTGCGCCGCCACCTGGACGAGGTGATCTCGCCGCTGATGGCGCCTGCCGGTAGTCCGTCCGACGCGCTCGCCCGCGCGGGCAGCTCCGAGGAGGACCTCAAGGTGTACACCTACTTCGGCACGCTGCGCACGCTGCCGATCAGGACGGCGGCGATCATGCAGTACGTCCTGGGCATCCTGGCCTCGCTGATCGTCTACTTCCTGCAGCAGATCCTGGCCTGAGACAGCCGAGGTAGTCGGAGATCCTCCACCTGTTGTCCTTGCCGTAGCCAGCCGGTGAATGCGCCGAAGGTGAGGGACGACCACACGGCCCAGATCCGGGTCCGGCTCAACGCCGCCGCGGCACAGATCCGCGCCCGGATCGACGCCAAGGCCGCGCAGATCGATAGGCAGCTCAACGAGGAGCGAGGGCCGCTGCAGGTGCCGATCGTGCCCGACATCGACCTGATGATGAGATTGAGCACCTAACCGGAGATGGATCGGCTGCAGAGGGAACTCTCTCCCTTCGAGTTCCTGGCGCAGGCGCTCGACCCCGACTTGAACGCGGCGGCGACCAAGACGAGCGGCCTGCTGACGGGGAATTGGATCTTGCCGGAAGACTCGCCCCTTCAGGCAATCTTGCAGCACCTCGCCTGGTACGTGGCCACAGGCGAGGTGGATGACGAATGAACTGTCGCCGTCATCGACAGAACGAGTGACGCCTAACAGCTGGACGGGCTGGTGCAACCCACTTCCGTCCCACTGGTAAGCGGCCACGCCAAGCGTTCCGGGCTCGTGGCGCTGAAGCCAGTTCAGCAGAACTACTGCGACAGCGGTTGCACCTGCGGCTGCATTAAGGCGCAGGCACCAACCATGCTCGTTGCTTGCCCACGACAGGGAGTGCTCTCCAGCCCTTCGATAACACGACTGTGGACTTGGTCAGTCACGCATTCCATGGTCAGTTGCAGAGGGGCCGTGAGGTGGAGGGAGTCTGCGCGTGGGCCGCCGCACACGGCTTTCGTCCTCACCAGTGACGTGGTGGCGAACTCGACGGTGCGGGGACATGCGCGAGATGATCTCCAGATGGTGCAAGCCGAAGGACGCATCTACGCAGGTCAGAGCACGAGTGCCAGTCGGACAGCTACCCCTCTCCTACACCGGGTATCGGTTGGCTGATGCCGTGACGATCGCGGGTCACGTCCACGGACTTCGGTGTGCGCGGTCCGTGGCTGGGGCGATCGCCGGCAAGCCCCTCCTTCGTTGTCCGTCGGGTCTTGCCATCGGGCGACCATGGCTGAGGCGACAGCCACACCGGCCGAGCACCCGGCGCTGGCCGAACTTGCATTGGCTGCCCTTCAACTTGAAGCGGACACGTCAGCGGAAGACGGTGTCAGTCCTCACGGTGATGAGCCGTGAGTCCTCGTCGGCAGCGCTACAGCCGTCTCCTAGCTCTGCACCCGTTCGTCGCTGTTCCGCGGGACCACCGGAATCGGCGAGAAGTGATGAGAGGCGTCCGCGAGCGCAACCCCTGCTCAAGGCATGATCGAGCCGTCTCCGCAGGTCGCCCGATCGCGGGGCGGAGAACATGCATATCTTCGAGGACGCCAACCTGGTCCAGCGCCTCGTCATCGGTCGTCATCTGGCTCGGGGACCGCTGACATCGAAGATCCCGTGGTCCCTGTGCTGGGAGCGGGGTTCGCTGTCTTGTGTGGCGGATCCGTTGCGCGAAGTTGTACGCTGATCAAGATGAATACCTCCCTCAGAAGATTGGGGGTCCTGTTCGCACAAGGTGAGTGCTGATGCACTACTCGACCGCGAACGAGGATTCCCGCCTCTCCTTCTGGCGGCGCGTGCGTGAGTTCGCCGTGCCGCCCGCCATGATCGAGTCTGCGACCGCCCGCCGTGCCACCGGTGATTGGGCAGGTGCGTGTGCTGCGGCACACGTCGACGTCGATCTGAATCTGCGCCATGCGGCTCACGTCTACGGGCAGGAGTTCGCCGGCCGTCTCCGGGCCGATCTCCGCCATCTGGCTCCTGATCTGCTGCGCTGGTACATGCCGAGGATCGCACCGGACGGGCTGATGCGACCGGGCTTGACCGTCTCGCTGGCCCGTTACCACCCGGTGGGGCATGGCGGCGGCAGCACGGTGCACCTCGTGGCCCGGACGCCGCCGGCTTGGGCGGATGCCGGTCAGCGGATCAGCCTGGCTCTGTGGGACGGGTCCCGATTCGGGGCCGGTCCGCATCCGCATCCCAGTCCTCGTCGGCGCTTCCGCCTCGATCTGCACCGTCACCTGTGGGATGTCCGCAGGGTCGGTGAGCTCCGGGTCCGTTCTGGGGCGGACCGGTCGCCCGACGACGGACGTTCCGCTCCGCATCTGGATGTGCCGCCGGCGCGTGGCTTGGCCGTGGACCGGTGGGCGGCCGAGGCGTGGATGCTGCTCCGCGCGGAAGGGCGGGCCGGTGGTGCGGTCGCCGTGCGGCTCGGGGGGCGGCGTCAACTGGTACTGGATCTGGCTGCGGACGGGGACATCCCCGGACTTCCGGCACTCCAGATCAGGACCGCTCCTGCGAGGGGCGACGCGTCCGCGATGCCGGTGTTGCCTGATGCGGCGACGTGGGTGCTGCCCGACCTGGCGTTGCTTCGCGCCGGACTGATCGAGGCCGACCGGCTGCACCCGCTCGTCGTGCCGGCGCTCGTACCGGACCATTCGCCGGCCGGCGCGCCGCGGAGCCCTGAACGGGGAGGCGGTCTGCGCCTGGTCGAGTGCCGTGGCGCCCAGCACCGGATCGGTCTCGTGAACGGGGTGCTGGTCCCGCTGGACCACGACCCGGCCGAGATCCGTCGTGAGGGGTTGCTGGCTGCGCTGACCGGCACCCCGCTGCCCTGCCTGCGGGTGATCGACGAGGCCCACCGCGTCCCGGACTCTCTCATCGACGTCCGCGCGCGCCTGGACCACGGCGACACCGCCGGTGCCCTGGCCGCCGTCGAAGATCTCCTCGGGCCTGGTGCGCCGCTGCCCAGGGGCGCCCTGCGGGAGGAGTTGGAGATGGCGGCGCGGCGGCACATCGACCACGGGCTGTTCCGGGCCGGCCTGGCCGGGCTCGGGCAGGGCCCGGCCGCTCGGCCAGGCCGCCGCACCCGCCGCACCCGCCGCACCCGCCGCACCGGCGGCACCGGCCGCACCCGGGCACGCCTGCGACACGCGACATTCCGCTGACGCCGCGGGCCTCATCCTCCTCGCAGCTGTCCCGCGACTGACGCCGCGGTCTCACTCTCCTCGCAGCCGTCCTGCCGCTGACGACGCGGTCTCACTCTCCTCGCAACTGTCCTGCCACTGACGCCGCGGCCTCACCTTCATCGCAATTGTCCCCATCGCTTCCTGTCCTGGCCCGACCAGACCTCAAAGGTGATCCAATATGCCCGCATCTTCGTCCGTCACCGTCGGCGCGTCCTCCGGTCCTGCTCACGAATCCCGGCTCGACATCGCCGCCGACCTGCTTGCCCTGCTCCACGACACCGCCACGGAGCCCCGCGTCGACATGCAGTTGGAGGCCCTGACCCTGGCTGTGGCGGCCGACCTGCCGGTGCTGCTGTGGGGAGAGCCGGGGATCGGCAAGACCGCGGCTCTGAAGCAACTCGCCGCAGCCCTGGACCTGCCGCTGACCACGGTGATCGCCAGCGTGCACGAGCCGTCCGACTTCTCCGGCCTGCCGGTGGTCGGTGACGACCCCGCGGTGCAGGGTGTCCCGATGGCTCCGCCGGACTGGGCCGTGCGCCTGGCCAGTGCCGGCCGGGGGCTGCTCTTTCTGGACGAGCTGTCCACGGCGCCGCCGGCCGTCCAGGCCGCTCTGCTCCGCCTCGTGCTGGAGCGGCGCGTCGGCGCCCTGCGGCTACCGGCCGGCGTCCGGATCGTGGCGGCCGCCAATCCGCGATCCTCCGCGGCCGACGGCTGGGAGCTGAGTCCGCCTCTGGCGAACCGGTTCGTCCATCTCCAGTGGAGGCATGACCACGAGGTCGTGGTGCGCGGCCTCGGCGGGACCTGGCCGCGGGCGTCGCTGCCGCGGCTCGACCCGGATCGACTGTCAGAGGCCGTGACGTTCGCCCGACGTGCGGTGTGCCACCTCCTCGCGGCCCGCCCCGCCCTGGTGCATCGGCTGCCGAGCAACGAAGCTCAGCGGGGCGGTCCATGGCCCTCACCCCGCAGCTGGGAGATGGCGCTGTGCCTGACCGCCTTCGCCACCGCCGCGAACGCGTCCAGGGACGTGCTGTCCATGCTGGTCCGGGGCACGGTAGGGGACGGTCCAGGGCTGGAGCTGCTGGCCGCCATGGATCGGATGGACCTCCCGGACCCTGAGGCGCTGCTGGCCGACCCGGCGGCGGCCGACCTGCCCGAGCGGGGCGACCTGCGCCAGGCCGCGCTCGACAGCGTGGTCGAGGCGGTCCGGAGGCGGCCGGAGAAGCCACGCTGGGACGCGGCGTGGACACTGCTGGCGCGGGCGTTGGAGACCGGAGCCCCGGACCTGGTGGTCGTGCCCGCGTCCACGCTCGCCGCGCTGCGCCGGGCCGATTGGGACGTCCCGGCGGCGATCGAGCAACTCGCCGGGGCGGTGTCCTTGAGCAGTCAGGCCGACGAGGCCGCGGCGCGGGTCGCGGCCGTCGCGGGGACGGGCCGATGACGCCCGGCGCAGCGGGGACACTGGACCTCGAGAAGCTCTTCGCCGCCCGGCTGCACGCCGCCCGGGTCCGGCCCTACCTGGCGACGGCGCTGTTCGCGCTGCACACGGTGGAGTCGCGGCTCGTGCCCACGATGGCCGTGGACCGGCACTGGCGGTGCTACGTCTCGCCGGCGTTCGTCGCCCAGACCCCCGTGGAGGAGCTGGCAGGGGCGTGGGTGCACGAGGTCTCCCACCTGCTGCGCGACCATCACGGTCGGAGCGACCGGGTCGCGTCGGAGCGGGGACTGACCGGGCCGGGTGACCGGCTGCGGATGAACATCGCGGCGGACTTCGAGATCAACGACGACGTGTACGGGGACGGGCTGATCCGACCCCAGGGCGCCGTCGAACCGGGGATGCTTTGGCTGCCCGAGGGGGAGCTCATGGAGGACTACCTGCGTCAGTTCCGGCTCGGGCCGTACACGCAGGGGCTGGTCTGGCTGGACTGCGGCAGCGGCGCCGACGGGCTGGATCGGGAGTGGGACCTCGGACCCGAGGGCGCGAACGGGCTCAGCGCGCAGGAACGAGACGCGGTCCGGTTCCGGGTGGCGCAGGGCATCACCGCCCGCCCGGGGGACGTCCCGAAGGGGTGGCGGCGGTGGGCGGAGGAGGCGTTACATCCGCCACAACCGTGGCGGGAACTGCTCGGCGCGGCGGTCCGCTCGGCGGCGTCCGGCCCGGGTGCGGGTGAGGACTACACCTACGGCCGGCCGTCGCGGCGCTCCGCCGGCCTGCCCGGCGTCATCCTGCCGAGCCTGCGGCGCAGGCCGCCTCGGGTCTCGGTGGTCATCGACACGTCCGGGTCGGTCAGCGACGCCGAACTGGGTAGCGCGCTGCTCGAGGTCGCCGCGATCGTCCGCGACGTGGGCGGCCGGCACGACCTGGTCAGCGTGGTGTCGTGCGATGCGGCGGCCCAGGCCGTGCAACCGCTGTGCCGGGCCGAGGGAATCACGCTGGTGGGCGGGGGCGGGACGGATCTGCGTACGGGCTTCGCCAAGGCGCTGCGCGCAAGGCCGGGGCCGGACGTCATCGTGATCCTGACCGACGGGCAGACCCCCTGGCCGGCCGCGCGGCCACCATGCCGGACGGTGGTGGGGCTGTTTCCGCGGAGGAGGGCGGCCCGATCGTGGGACGAGGACGATCCCGACTACGTGCCGGACGCGCCGCCCGAATGGGCGCGGGTGATCGACATCGGCTGATCACCCCAGCGGCGACGCCTTACGACAGCGGCTATGGGTCCCGACTCCAGATCTGAGTGGCTCGAGGGAGGTCTTTGATGCCGCCACCTTCCGGGATCATGCCCCAGAGGAAGGGGATCAGGTACCGAGGCGGTTCGCCCAGGAGCACGGTCAGTTCGTCCTCGGTAACGGTGAGGGTGGAGGCCGAGCCCCGTTCCCCGGAGTTCCATCCTTGTTCGATGGCCCGCCGGACGCATCCGGCGACCAGGACGGGACGGACCGTGATCGTTCGCTGTCCTGACCAGTTGTCCGGCCGGGCGCAGGGGAGTGACACCACAAGAACGCCTGCCGGCTCCTCGGCTCGCTCGACGGCGAAGGTGAGAGGGACCCAGCCGTCGCGTTGGCGGTTGGCCGGCCTGTGGCTGACCCGCCAGCGGAAGACGGTGCCGTCGACGGTGATGAGCCGTGAGCCCTTCTTGGGCATCGCCACAGCCGCGCCTCCAAGCTTTGTTCGGTCGCTGGTTCCGGTAGGAGCACCCGAACGAGCGAGAAGTGATGCGAGACGCCGGCCAGCGTAACTGCTGCTCATCAACATGATCGAACGGTTTTCGCGGGTGACCTGGCTGAGTCGGCGCCTGCCGGGGGCGGCGCGGAGCCCGCACCAGCCGACGGCGGAACGAGCGCGACCTGCGACAGTTATCCGATCGCGGGATCCCGCCGGCCCCGGACAGTCGGTCCGGTTGGATGCGTGCAAAAGAAGGCCCGCGCCATCTCCAGCGCGGGCTCTAAATGATCTCTCTGGTTGCTAGTGCGCGGCCTCGTACTTCTCGACCACGGTGGAGGCGATGCGGCCACGCTCGCTGACCGGGAGGCCCTGGGACTTGGCCCACTGCCGGATCTTGGCGGACTGCTCGCGCGTCATCGTCCGGCTGGTGCCACCAGCTGCGCGCCGGCCACGGGCACCCCGCTCGGACCGCACCGGCCGGCCCGCATTGATGAAGGGCGCGAGAGCCTTCTCAAGCTTCTCCCGGTTCTGGCCCGACAGGTCGATCTCGTAGCTCGTGCCGTCCAGAGCGAACGTCGTCGTCCTCTCTGCCTCGGTGCCGTCGATGTCGTCGATAAAGGACTCAACGATCTGCTTTGCCATGTTGGTACTCCGCTGCTCGATAGGGTTGGTGGGTACTGTAGCGTTCTTCAGCAGTGCGGCGGGCACTTAGGTTGTTTGTGCCCTCGAAACGAAGTCGGCGAACTGGCCAGGAAGTATGAGGCCATTCAACCGGGCAGTGCGTCTCTTCGAGTCCCGGCACCGGCGTCCATCCTGAACTGTGCGGGCGCAGGGCATGTCGGGGACATTGTCAGAGATACTGCTGGAGGGCCACGCGACCAGATCCGTCCTGCGTTTCCGACCAGGTGCCGGACCAGTAGTTGCAGCGAACTACGTCCCCGTTCGGGGATACCTGCGCCGCAGCCGCCGACGCTGCCGTATACACCCCGGTTCCCTCCCGCAATCAGGACAGATGGGCTGCGGCTCACAGCGATCTGGCGTGGCCTGGATGATCGGCCGGTCAAAGGCGTTCGCTCCGGGATTGTAGCCGGAGAGTATCTCGTCCGCGGATCAATCGCGATGACATTGGCGTTGTCGAAGTTGAATTCAAAATCTTCGCCGCGGTGAGTCGCGGTGATAGGGACTTCGATTCCCGGCTCGCGGCCCGCACATGCCAAGGTCGCCGCGCAGTGGATCCGAAGGCGGTGAGTCGCCGGTGTCCCGCACGACACTCCAACACAGCAGCTCCGCTTTCGTTAAGCTGCGTCACAACGAGTGTGCGAGTTGTGAGGTGATGGGTGGCGGGGGAAGCGGGGAGGCTGCTCGTTCGCTTCGGTCGCCGGTACGCCGCCGCCGTGCGCCTGGCGACGCTGGTGCCGATCTGCGCGATCGCCCTGTTCCGCGCCCCTCCCGAGCACCTGGCGGCCACCGCGTTCGTGGTCGGCGCCGCGGCCGCCTGGACCTGCGGATACGCGTGGTGGCTGCGCGCGGGGCGGGGAAGCGGGCCGGTCGCCCTCGACGTGGTCGTCCTGCTGGGGTTGTTCGCGAGCGTCTTCTGGACCGGCGCCGTCGAGGACAGGAACACCGGCTGGCTGCGGCTTCTGGTCACCTTCGCCTGCGTGACGTGCCAGTGGCACACTTCGCCGCTGGCGGGCGGCGCGGCGGCGCTGGCGGCCGGAGGCGGGGCAGTGGGCATCCTCACCGCGGCGGGAGCGGCGGAAGTGGACGCGACCCTGATCAGCGGGACGGTGTGGGCGATTCCGGCGGCGGGGCTGTCCAGAGTGGCTTGGGTGCTTGTCCATCGCGCCGCGGAACGGGCCGATCGCATGGCGGCCGAGGCCGCGCGGGCGCGCGGCGAGTCACTGGTGGCCGCGGCCGTCCGCGCCGACGAACGCGAGCTCGCCAACTCGTTGCACGACACGGCGGCGACGACGCTGCTGATGGTCGGCGTCGGGCAGGTGCGTTCGGACGCGGACTGGCTGGCGCCGCAGGCGCGCCGCGATCTGGACAGGCTGCGCTCCGACCGCGTGCGGGCATCGGGGCACGCCGACCTCGTCGACCTGTTACGCGCCGACCTTGACGCAGCGCAGCTGACCGTGGAGTTCGACGCCCCCGCGCAGCTGCGGCTTCCGTTCGGCGTCGCCAGGGCGATCGCGGACGCGGCGGGGGAGGCCCTGACCAACGTACGCCGCCACGCGGGCACGACCCGGGCGACCGTCCGGCTGCACGGGGACGCGCGGACGCTGCGGCTCGACATCGCCGATCAGGGAAAGGGGTTCTCGCCGGCGGACGTACCGGATACCCGGCGCGGCTTACGCGAGTCCGTGCACGGCAGGATGAAACGCGTCGGCGGCACGGCCACGATCACCTCCACCGAGGGCGAGGGCACCCTGGTGCGGCTGGAATGGCGTGCCGGCCATGAGTGACGTCAACGAAGAGGTGACGCGAGCGCAGCTACGGCACGGCCTGCGGATCGCGACGCTGCTCGTCGCCGCGGCCACCGTGTTCGGGCTTGGACTGTCCAACCTGCTGCGCTACCTGGACGTCCATGAGTCACCGCTCACCCAGCTGGCCGCCTTCGCGGCGCTGGGAGCCGTGCTCGCCGGCGAGGCCGCGCTGCTCGTCCGCGGGCGTTCGTGGGGCCGGCTGCGTGGGCCTGCCATCGCCGTCGTGCTCGCCGCGTCCGCATTGTCGTATGTGACCCTGCCGGACGGGCGCACCTCGACCGGCGTGGACTGGATTTTCGGCGCCGCCAACTGGGCGGGTCTCGTCGTGCTGCTCGATCGTCCGCTGCGGTCCGCGGTGTTGTTCCTGCTGGCCCACGACCTCACTGCTCTGCTCCACCTGGTCCTGCTCGATGAGCCCAGCCGGGGGGACCTGGCCCGGTTCGCCACCGGCTCGGTGAGCGTGATCGGCTTCCCTCTCTGCGTGGCCGTCGTGGCGACCGTCCTGCGCGGCCTCAGCGCGGCGGCGGCCGCCTCCCGCGAGGAGATCGAGCGGGTACGCGTCGCCGAGGCCGTCGCCGCGGAGTCCCACCGTCGCAGGCGGCAGCGGTTCGCCGAGTTGTCGGTGACGACGGTGCCGCTGCTGGAGGGGCTCGCCGACGGCTCGCTCCGCCCCGAGAACTCGGTGGTCCAGCGGCGGTGCGCGATCGAGGCGGCCCGGATGCGGAGGCTGTTCGCCGAGGCCGACACTGTCGCCGATCCTCTGCTGCACGAGCTGCGGCACTGCATCGACGTGGCGGACCGCAAGGGCGTCGTGGTGGAACTCGACGCACGCGGCCAGTGGCCCACGCCGCCCGTGGCCGTTCGGCGCGATCTGACCGAGGCGGTGCTCATCGTGCTCGCCACCGCCGCCTCCCGGGCGCGGGTCACCGTCGTGGGCGGTGCGGACCTGGTGTCGGTCAGCGTGGTCGCGGACTGCGGCGAGGTCGACGTGCCGAGCCCCGCGACACCCGGCGTACGGGTCGAGGCCTTGAACAACGACGACACGGTCTGGATGGAGGCTCAATGGCAGCCGATTCCGCAGCGGACGAGCTGATCACGGCGGTGATCGTGGATGATCACGTGGCCATCACCGCCGGTGTGCGCTCCTGGTGCTCCGAGGCCGTGCCGCCGATCGATCTCATCGACGCGGGGGACCGGCTCGCCGATGTCTGGACCGGGCCCGGCGCCGCCGCCGACGTAGTGATCTTCGATTTGGAGCTGGTGCCGCGCAGGCCGGACTTCGGCGAGCTTCGCAGGCTGGTCGACTACGGCCGCCGCGTGGTCGTGTATTCCCAGCACATCGACGATGCGACCGCGATCAAATGTGTCGATCTCGGCGCGCTCGCCTACCTGACCAAGCGTGAGGGGCCCGAGCACCTGGTGCCTGCCATCCGGGCGGCCGCGCGGGGTGAGCCGTACACCGCGCCGTCGCTGTCCGGGGCGCTCGTCGCCGACGACGATCCCGGCCGGCCGCGCCTGTCCCAGCGTGAAACCGAGGTGCTGCGGGCGTGGTTCGTGTCCTCGTCCAAGGAGCTCGTCGCCGCGAAGCTGAACATCACCGCCAAGACCGTTGACACCTATATCGCGCGGGTGCGGGTCAAGTACGCCAACGTGGGACGGGCCGCCCGTTCCAAGAGCGAGCTCGTCGGCCGCGCGCTCGACGACGGGCTCATCACGCTCGCCGAGCTCAACCAAAAAGTGACGTCGTTGTAGGGCGTTCGTCGGACACCGACGCGTCTTGGGTCTTCGTCGAGTGATGATCAGTCGCGGCGACGCCGCGCGGATACCTCTGCGACGGGCAGCAGGTATCCGGGGATGTGCTGCGGAGATGGGTACCAGCACCTTGCCGGGGATCGGCGGCGGCGGCGTCGGCGGAGACCGCGCCGCCGCCAGGCACCGGCGGGATTCCAGCCGAAGCTCGGTACGGTCGCCACGCCCGGGCCGCCCCCGGCAGGTATCAGCGGATCTCCGCTGGAGGGGCGCTTCGCCTGCGCCACGGCAGGCGGTCGGCGACGGCGGGCAGCAGGCCGTTCGGGAGGAACAGCACGACCACGATCAACACGAGCGCGTACACCGCGTACGACAGCACGCTCGGTGCGTACGACGGCATCCCCGGCAGGTAGGCCAGCTGGTCGAGGCCCTGCACGAGCAGGGTGATCGCGGCCGCCCCGACCACGGCTCCCCAGATCGTGCCCAGCCCGCCGACCACGGCCATCACGATGTACTGGATCGAGATCAGCACGGGGAACGACCCCGGCGCCACGTACCCGGTGTAGAAGCAGTAGACGCCGCCGGCGAGACCGGCGAAGGCCGCGGACAAGGCGAAGACGACCAGTTTGTAGCGTCCCACCGGGATGCCGGATGATGCGGCGGCGGTCTCGCTGGTGGCCAGGGCGCGGAGGGCGCGGCCGGGGCGGGAGGTGATGACGTTGTGGGTCACCAGCATCACCAGGGCCAGTCCCGCCCAGGTCATGTACGCGTACGCGGCCGCGCTGCCGATCTCCAGCCCGCCGACGGAGAACTGCGGGATGGCCTGCAGGCCGATGTCCCCGCCGGTGACCTCCAGTTGCCCGGCGAGCGAGAGCAGGATGAGCTGCATGGCCAGCGTCGCGAACGCCAGGTGGTGCCCGCGCAGCCGCAGCAGCGGCATGCCGATCACGAGCGCGAACAGTGCGGCCGCCAGCGGGGCGGCGATCAGCCCTGCCAGCGGCGGCACGCCGCTCAGCGCGAGCAGCGCCGCGGTGTAGGCGCCGATGGCGTAGAAGGCGCCCTGGCCCAGCGACACCTGGCCGGCGTAGCCCATGAGCAGTGACACCCCGACGGTGACCATGGCGGCCAGGCCGAGCAGGATGTACACGGCCAGCGCGCTGTCGTCCAGCATCGCCGGGAGCACGAGGGTGACGGCGGCGACCAGCGCACCGGCCACGAGCCTGATCATGTGGACTCCTGGGAGATGGCCGTGCGGCGGCCGGCCTGCACGATCATGACGACGAGCATGAGGCCCAGCGCCACTTCCAGCTGGTGCGAACCGTAGCCGTACCCGGCGGCCATGGTCTCGGCCACGCCCAGCAGCAGCGCCCCGAGCAGGGTGATCACCGGGCGGGTGAGCGCGCCGAAGACGGCCGCGGCGAAGCCGTTCACGATGAGCGTGACGTCGGTGTCGAACGAGATCGGCCGCAGCGGCGTCACGAGCACCCCGGCGATGCCGCCGAGGAGCCCGCCCAACGCGAATGCCAGCAGCCCCATACGCCGGGGGTCGATGCCGACGACGCGGGCGGCGTAGGGGTTCGACGCGCACGCCGTCAGTGCCTTGCCCAGGTACGTGCGCCCGAAGAACAGTGCGAGCGCGACGAAGGTCAGGGCCGTCACCGCGATCACCAGCAGGTGCTGCGTCTGGATCCGCGCCCCGGCCACCGTCACGGAGCCGGCCAGCCCGGGGGCCGAGCGCGGCTGGTCGCCCCACAACACGATCTCGACCGCGTACGCCAGCACGCCGACGCCGAGCGTGACGATCAACGACGACAGTGGGGTCACGCCCGGTTTGCCGATCGCCGCGAGGCCGGTGAGCAGGCCCGCGACCGCCGCGACAAGGACGGCCGTCACCTCGCTCGCCCCGTGCGGGAGACCGAGCCCCAGCAGTGAGGACGTGCAGAGCCCGGCCACCACGGCGAAGGTCCCCTGGGCGAAGTTCACCACGCCGGTCACCCGGTGGATGACGACCAGGCCGCTGGCGATGAGGGCGATCGCGCAGCCGACCGCCAGACCGTTGAGCAGGTACGTCAGGAACGCGCTCATGCCGTCCTCACCACCCCAGCGCTCATGTGATCGCCCCGCCCAGGTACGCGCCGGCCACCCGCGGGTCGTCGGCCAGCTCCGCGCACTCGCCCTCGGCCACCAGCCGCCCGGACTCCACCACGTACGCCCGCGAGCACAGGTCGAACGCCAGCCGCGCGTTCTGCTCGATGAGCAGCACGGTCAGGCCGCGCGACTGGTTCAGCTCCACCAGGTGCGCGGCCAGGTCGGCGGTCACGTTCGGGGCCAGGCCCAGGGACAGCTCGTCCACCACGAGCACGGAGGGACGCGACATCATGGCCCGCCCGAACGCCACCATCTGCTGTTCGCCGCCCGACAGCACGCCGGCCCGCCGCCGGGCGAGCTCGGCCAGCCGGGGCAGCAGGTCGTAGACGAAGGACGGGTCGCGTTCGCCAGAGCGCCAGCCGCCCAGCGCCAGGTTGTCCGCGACCGACAAATCCGGAAATAGCTGGCGGCCCTCGGGGATCAACGCCAGCCGCCCGCCGATCTCGACCGTTCCCGACGAGGGTTTCAGCAGCCCGGCGAGCGTGTTGGCGAGCGTCGACTTACCGGCGCCGTTCGGGCCGAGCAACGCCACCATCTCGCCCTTGCCGACGTTCAGCGTGACGTGCTCCAGCGCGGTCGCGGTGCCGTACGAGACGACCAGGTCGTTGACGTCGATCATGAGGCCTGTCCAGGGCCGAGGGCGGTCATGACGCCTGTCCCAGGTACGCAGCGAGCACCAGCGGGTCCGCCCGCACCTCCGCGGGAGGCCCGTCGGCGATGACCTGGCCGAGGTCGAGCACCACGAGCCGGTCGGCGAGCCGGGTCACGAACCCGACGTCGTGCTCGATGAGCAGGATCGTCAGCCCGCCGGCGCGCAGCTCCTCCACCAGCGCCGCGAGCCGCTCGCGCTCCTGGCCGCGCAGCCCGGAGGCGGGCTCGTCGAGCAGCAGCAGCCGCGGCCGCGCGCACAGGGCGCGGGCCAGCTGCAACGCGCGCTGCTGCCCGATGGGGAGCCGGTCGGCGGGCCGGTCCGCCCAGTCCGACAGCCCCACGCGTTCGAGTGCGGAGGACGCCTGGGCCGCGATCTCGCGTTCGTCGTGCCGGTGCCGGGGGAGTCGCAGCGCCGCCGAAACGAAGCCGGCGCTGGTACGCCCGTGCATCCCGACCATGACGTTCTCCCTGACCGTCATGCCGCGGAAGACCCGGGCCGCCTGGAAGACGATCGACATGCCGAGCCTGGCCCGCCGGTGCGGAGCGAGCCGGTCCACCCGGTGCCCGAGGAAGGAGATCTCGCCCCGGTCGGCCGTCAGATGCCCGGTGATCAGGTTGAACAACGTGGACTTGCCGGCCCCGTTCGGCCCGATGATGCCGCAGACCTCGCCGTCCGCGACGCTCAGGGAAACGTCGCGGACGGCGTAGACGCCCCCGAAGGAGCGGGAGACCCCGGTGACCGCCAGCACGCGCTACCCCGCCGCGTTGACGGTCTTGGTGAGCTGCTCCTTGGCCCAGTCGGTGGGCACGAACTGGCCGTTCTTCACGGTGTTGACCGAGATGAACTCGGGGGAGAGCCCGGAATGGTCGGTGGGGGAGTAGCGGAAGCGCCCGTTCGGCGTGATCAGGTCCATGCTCTCCAGCGCCTGCTGGATCTTGGTCTTGTCGGTGCTGTTCGCCTTCCTGATCGCCTCGAACAGCAGCAGGCTCGCGCTGTAGCCGTCCTGCGCGAACTGCGGCGGCGGGTAGCCGTGCTTCTGCTGGTACGGCTTGGCCATCTGGTCGATGATCTGCTTCTGCTTGCCGTCCGGCAGGTGGTCGCCGACGACGCCGATGGCGCTCTGCACGGTCATGCCCTCGGCGTCCTTGCCCATCGGCTCCAGCCACAACTTGCTGGCCTGCGACGCGGTCAGGAACAGCGGCGTCTTGAGCCCCGAGGCCACGTACTGCTTGGCGGCCGTCACGCCGGGCGCGCCCGAGCCCCAGAACACCAGCGCCTCGGCGGAGGAGTCGCGCACGTGCTGGAACATCGCGCTGAAGTCGGAGTTCGTGGTCTCGTACGGCTCGTCCACGGTGATCTGCACGTTGTACTTCGGCGCGAGCGCCACCATGGATTTGTGCCCGGAGACCGAGTACGCGCTCTTGGAGTCCCAGGCCACCGCGATCGTCTTGATGCCCTGGGCCTGGATGTACTGCAGGTAGCGTTCGGCGTACATGCTGGACAGGGCGGGCGTGACGAAGATGTACGACTTGATCGGCTCGACCTGCTCCTGCGCGGGCGCCAGCGACAGGTACGGCATCTTGTCGCGCTGCGCGAGCGGCTCCACCGCGAGCGCCGAGTTCGAGAACACCGGCCCGATCAGCGCGACGATCTCGCCCTTGATCTGGTTGTAGGCCACGATGCCCTGGTCGGGGGCGGTCTTGTCGTCCCTGGTGACCAGCTCGACCTTGCGGCCCAGGAGGCCGCCCTGCGCGTTGACCTGCTCGACCGCCAGCTCCACGGCTTTCTTGTCCTCGCTGCCGAGCGGCGTGTAGTTGCCGGTCAGGGAGACGATGAGGCCCACCTTGATCGGACCCTCGCCACCTGACCCGCCGGGACTTCCGCCGCAGGCGGCCACGGCCAACACGAGACAGACCAGAGACGGTAGAAGCCTGCGCATCAGGACCTCTGTGTTTTTGGCTCCACTGCGTGGAGGCGGCTCGGGTCGCTCAGGAGCCGTCGCCTTCCTCGCCGCTCTGGTAGCTACGCTCCCGCCGCTCCTCAGTCCAGGCGACGGCGCTCCCTCGCGATGTCGCCCTGAATGTAGGCAGGTAGATTACGGCTGTCAAGAGAATGCCCAACATCCGCGGAGGGCGGCAATGCGGCCTCAATCGGTGATTCTCACCTTTCTCGGAGATCACGTATACGGTCGCGGGGTCTGCGTCTCCTCGGGCAGTTTCATCGAGGCGTTCACCAAGGTCGGCGTCTCCGAGGAGGCGACGCGCTCGACGCTGACCCGGATGGTGCGCCGCGGGCTGCTGCGGCGGCAGCGCTCGGGGCGGCGCATGTACTTCGGCCTCACTCCGATCAGCACCGAGGTGCTCAGGGACGGCGAGCGGCGCATCTGGCACAGCGGCGTCGTCAACGACGCCGCCGGGGACCGGTGGACGCTGATCGGCTTCTCGCTGCCCGCGTCGTGGCAGCGGCAGCGGCACGAGCTGCGCTCGCAGCTCATCTGGGCCGGGTTCGGGCCGCTGCAGAACGGGTTGTGGATCGCTCCTGGCGAGGTGGAGGCCCCCGAGGTGCCGGGGGTGGAGGTGAAGGTGTTCGCCGCCGAGCCTCGGCGGCCCACCGACATGCAGGCGCTGGTACGCGACGCGTACGACCTGGCCGGCCTGGGCGAGCGTTACCGGGCCTTTTTGCGCTGCTGGGACCAGGCCGACCCCGCGCCGGACGCACCCGACGACCTGGCCCGCTCGCTGACGTTGCTCACCGGCTGGCTGCAGATCATCAGGACCGACCCGCGGCTCCCGCTGCGGTACCTGCCGCACGATTGGCCCGCGGAGAAGGCGCAACGGGTCTGCCACACGCTGCACGAGCGGTTCAGGCCGGAGGCCGCGGCGATCGCCGAGCGGCTCCTCGACACGGTGCCCGACGAAAGTTGGGCAGAACGGTGACAGCGATCGTCCAGTGGCCTAACTTGAGCCTGGAGGAGCACTGATGCGGAACCAGGGGCTTGGATCGTGGCCGGCGCGCAGGGCCCGCATGACACCCGGCCGGGTGGCGCTGACCTGCCGCGGGCACGATTTCACCTACGGTGACCTGCGCGAACGGACGTACCGGCTGGCTTCCGCGCTGGGCGTGGGACGCGGTGACCGGGTGGCCTACCTCGGGCCGAACCATCCCGCGCTGGTCGAGACGTTCTTCGCGGCGGGGTTGCTGGGAGCGGTGTTCGTCCCGCTCAACACCCGGCTGGCGACGCCCGAGCTGCGCTTCATCCTGGAGGACGCGGACGCGTCGGTCCTGCTGCTCGGCGAGGGGCTGGACGGTCAGGGGCTGCCCGGCCGGCACATCCTGGCCGCGGAGTACGAGGACCTGCTGGCGTCGGGCGCGCCCGAGCCGATCGACGAGCCGGTCGCCCAGGACGACGTGTGCCTGATCATGTACACCTCCGGCACCACGGGACGGCCCAAGGGCGCCATGCTCACGCACGCCAACCTCATCTGGAACACCGTCAACCTGCTGGTGGACGTGCCGCTCGCGCACGACGAGGTGATGCTGATCAGCGCCCCGATGTTCCACATCGCGGCGCTGGCGCAGACGCTGATCCCCGCCGTGCTCAAGGGGGGCCGGGCCATCCTGGAGCCGTCGTTCGACGTGGAGCGCACGTTCGACCTGATCGAGGCCGAGCGGGTGACGGTGATGTTCGGCGTGCCGTCGATGTTCAACGTCCTCGCCCAGTCCCCGCGCTGGGCGAAGGCCGATCTGTCGAGCCTGCGCCACCTGCTGTGCGGGGGCGCGCCGGTGCCCCTGCCGCTGATCAGCACCTACCAGGAGCGCGGGCTGACGTTCCTGCAGGGCTACGGCATGACCGAGACCGCGCCCGGCGCGCTCTTCCTCGGGGCCGAGCACTCCGTCGACAAGGCCGGCACGGCCGGTGTGCCGTGCTTCTTCTCCGACGTGCGCCTGGTCACGGCCGGGGGCGTGGACGCGGCCCCAGGCGAGCCCGGCGAGGTCCATGTCCAGGGGCCCAACGTCATGTCCGGCTATTGGCGGCGCCCCGAGGAGAGCGCGAAGGTGCTCTCGCCCGACGGCTGGTTCCGCTCCGGCGACGTCGGCGTGGCCGACGAGGACGGCTACGTGCGCATCACGGACCGGCTCAACGACGTGATCATCTCCGGCGGCGAGAACATCTATCCCGCCGAGGTGGAGAGCGTGCTCTACAGCCACCCTGCGGTCGCCGAGTGCGCGGTGATCGGCGTGTCCGACGACCAGTGGGGCGAAGTGGGCAAGGCCCTGGTCGTGTTGCGGCCGGGCGCGACGGCCGAGGCCGAGGAGCTGCTCAAGCATCTGGACGGCCGGCTGGCCCGCTTCAAAATCCCGAAACATCTGGAATTCGTCCCTGAACTGCCCAAGAACGCGGCGGGCAAGCTGCTCAAGGCCCCGCTCAGAAAGCTCTACGGGAGTTGATCCGCAATGCGTACCTCACCGCCTTTCCGCGCCGACCACGTCGGCAGCCTCCTGCGCCCGCAGTCCCTGCTCAGTGCCCGCGAGAACCTCACGGGTGACGAGCTGCGGGCAGCGGAGGACGCGGCCATCCAAGAGGTGGTGCGCAGGCAGGAGGAGATCGGGCTGCAGAGCGCGACCGACGGGGAGTTCCGCCGGGCCTCCTGGCACATGGACTTCATCTACCGGCTCGGCGGCATCGGCCAGGCCACGGACGAGCACATCACCGTGCGCTTCCACAACGAGAAGGGCGACATCGAGTTCACCCCGGCGGCGCTGCGCGTGCACGACCGGATCAAGCTGAACGAGCCGGTCTTCGCCGACGACTTCACGTTCCTGCGGGACACCGTGACCAGCGCCGTGCCGAAGCTGACCATCCCGTCGCCGAGCATGGTGCACTACCGCGGCGGGCCGGCGGCCATCGACCCGGAGGTGTACCCGGACGTCGAGGAGTTCTGGCGTGACCTCAGCGCGGCCTACGCCGAGCAGGTACGCAGGATCGGCGCGCTGGGGTGCACGTACCTGCAGTTCGACGACACCAGCCTGGCCTACCTGAACGACCCGGCGCAGCGGGCGGAGCTCGCGTCGCGGGGCGACGACGCCGAGCACATGCACCTGCGCTACATCAAGCAGATCAACGCCGCGCTGGCGGCCAAGCCGGCCGGGATGACGATCACGACGCACATGTGCCGCGGCAACTTCCGCTCCTCCTGGGCCGCCTCGGGCAGCTACGACTTCGTCGCGGAGGCGCTGTTCGGGGAGCTGAAGGTGGACGGGTTCTTCCTGGAGTACGACGACGAGCGGTCCGGAGGCTTCGAGCCGCTGCGGTACGTGCCCAAGGGGAAGATGGTCGTGCTCGGGCTGGTCACGACGAAGCACGGCGGGCTGGAGTCGAAGGACACGCTCAAGCGGCGCATCGACGAGGCCGCCAAGTTCGTCGACCTCGACCAGATTTGCCTGTCGCCGCAGTGCGGGTTCTCCTCCACGGTCGAGGGCAACGAGCTGACGGCCGACCAGCAGTTCGCCAAGCTCCGTCTGATCGTCGAGACCGCCCAGGAGGTGTGGGGCTGACCTCATGGGGCGGCGAGAGCCCGGGGAGCGCGTTCCGGGCTCTCGCCGCCGATCAGCGGACCACGATGGTGGTGAGGGCCCGCGGCTGGAGGGTCACCGTGTGGCCGGTCACGGCCGACGGGGTGAGCGAGTTGTCGTTGTTCGTCACGTACGCGGTCGCCCGGCCGCGCACGCCGTTCCACGAGACGGCCTCGGTGCTCGTGTTGAGCGCCACGATCACCTTCGACCCGTCCGGGTTGCGGAAGGCCGAGACCTTCAGCGCCGGGTTCGCCGCCGCGGCGTCCACCCGGACCGCGCCCGGCCGGATGAACCGGCTGTAGGCCGCCATCGCCCACAACCGCTTCGACACCTTGTACGTCTTCGCCGTGTCGTCGACCTGCATGAACGCCCTCGTCGTGCCGCGCGAGGCGCCCAGCCAGTAGATGTAGGCGCTGACGTCGCCCAGCGTGAGCGCGTCGTGGATGGCCTGGGCGATCGTGAAGCCGTCGTAGCCGCTGCCGTCGTCCCAGGCCTCGTTCCAGGTCGAGCCGTTGGGGTTCCACTCCGACATCCAGGACTTCCTGTTGGTCGGCAGCGGGGCGTCCACGGGGCTGGCGTACGTGTGGCCGGCGTGGGTCTTCACCCAGCGGCGGGCCTCGGGGTCGGCCTCGATCGCCGCCGTGTACGCCTTGGCCTGGTTCCAGCCGAACGAGTCGCAGCAGACCAGGTTCACGCTGCCCTTGGTGATCGGGCCGAGCACCTTGACGAACTGCGCGGCCTGCTCCGGGGCGAAGCGCATGGAGGCGTACGTGGCCGTCCAGTCGGGCTCGTTCGTGAACCCCAGGTCGGTGATCTTGATGCCTTCCTTGGCGTAGAACTTCGTGTACGCCAGCAGGTAGTTGGCGTAAGCCTTCTCCCACTCCGGCAGCAGGTTCCCGCCGTTCTTGTCGTCGCCGTTGGTCTTCATGTAGCCGGGCGCGCTCCAGGCGTCGGCGAAGAACCGCTTCACGCCGTACGCCTTGGCCTCCTTGGCCACCCAGACCTGGCTGTTGTCGTCGCCGTCCCACACGTACTTGGGCGGGGCATCCGGGCCGCCCGGGTTCTCCGGCTGGATCGACACCATGTGGTCGTAAGGGCTGCCCGCGGGGGAGGAGCCGATGCCAAGGCGCAGAATGCTGAGCCCGGCCCCCTTCTCGCGGTCGAACCACAGATCGAGGATCTCCCGTTGCTGCGCCGGCGTCAGCGCCTCGAGCAGCTCGTTCCGGCGGAACGCTTGTGAGATGCCGAAGCCGTCGATCTGTTGGTGGGTGACGCGCTCGTTCACGGTGATGGCCGGGGGTTCCGCCGCATGCGCCGGGTTCACCACCAGGAGACCGAGCAAGGTGACCGCGACAAGTCCTCGTAACATGGTGCCTCCGAAAGTTTCGGAAATGTGGCGAACATTTCACCAATCGCGGGAACCGTAATTGCCAGAAAGGTCTCGCGTCAACACCGAACGGCGCCGTCCCCCAGGAAGGGGACGGCGCCGTCGGCTGCTCGCGGTCAGCGCGCGGGCTCGGCGCGGGACTTGATCGTCAACATCTGCCTGCGCACGGTCAGGAAGTCGGCCAGGTCCACCCTGGCCAGGAAGAGGGTGCCGCTCAGACCGGGCTCGGCCTTGATCCGGGTGCGGAACACCATCCTGGTCCTGGCGTCGTCCACCTCGCGGAGCGAGATGGAGCAGGTGGTGGCGGCGTCTTGGCCCCGATGGACCAGCACGAGCGTGTGCGGGGGATCGGCCTGCTCCACGATGAACACGGCGCCCTCGTCGCCGGGGTGCAGCGTGTCGCCGACCTTGAGGCCTTGCTGTTCGATCGTGGCGTCTCCCTCCGCGGACGCCTCCGTGTAGCCGCCCAGCTGGACGAGCCAGGGCCAGACGGCGGCCGGGAGGGCGTCGACGGTGATGGCGCGGGTCGCCTGGTACTGCGGCATGCTGACGATGTCGTCACCTGCCATCTCGCCATGGACCTCGCCGTCGTCGGCGCCCCAGCGGAGGTGCCACGGACGCACCGCGAGCACGTACCCCGCCGCCGCCCCCACCGCGAACCTGAGCATCGAACGTGTCATGTACCGCGCCATGAACATCGCGAACTCCTTCGTATCGCCGGTCGGAACGCCCAGTCTGCGACGTGACGCCGCCCTTGGCCAGAGGGCCGGTGGTTCAGCGACCGAAGCAGATGGTCCGGCCCGCGTGGACCCGGTCGCCCTTGTAGCTCACCTGGTCGATCGTGTTCCCGCCGGGATCGACGAGGACGAGGCCGTCGCCCTGGTTGCCGAGCCGCAGCGCCCCGTCGAGCGCCACCCGCAGCGTGGCGCCGCCCGCCACGGCTCCGCCCAGGTTCTGGCGGGTGTTGGCGGCGTCCGACAACCACCAGCCCGACAGATCGATCGGGTCCGGCGTGACGTTGAGCAACGTGACCGACTCCGCGCCGCGGTCGGCACCCACGGGGTCGGGCAGGGCCGCCACGATCAGCAGGTCGCCTGCGGCGATGAGCGGCGGGTTCACGGTCGAGCCCGGCGGCGCGGGATCCGGGTTGATGATGAACCTCTCGGGCCACACCGTCAGCTGGATCTGCTGGCCGGAGGCCTGGACGACGTCGTGCAGGTTGCCGCGTTCCAGCTTGTCGATCAGGAACAACGCGTCGTCGCGGTGCACCGGGTCGGCCCGCAGCCAGGCATCGAAGCCGTCGAAGTCGCGGAATCCGGCCGCGAGGTACGGCACGATGCGGCGGAACAACTTCGGCCACATCACCAGCTGCTCGGCCGCCGCCAGGTCGGGGATGGCCGCCGGGCCGTCGGGGTCAGCGGTGGAGCGTGGCCAGATCCCGGTGGCGAGCGCCTTCTGCCGGGCCGCCGCCGACACGTCCGCCAGGTGCGTACGCAACTCGGCGGGCAACGTCGCGTAGAACGCCGGATAGGCCAGCCCGGTGGCCAGCAGCGCGGCGTTGACGGAAGCGTCGGCCGTCGGCCCGTCCAGGAACACGCTGGAGCCGTCGGCCCCCGGGTGGTCGCCCGCGTAGACGAACGCGATCAGCCGCCCGTTCGCGTCGATGCCGTTGGTGAGCACGTGACCGCGGATCGAGTCCTGGTCGGCGGAGCGGACCTTGTTCGGCAGGTCCTCCCAGAAGACCACGTTGGCGAAGCCGAGCAGGCGCAGCAGCTCGTCCCTGGCCGCCTCGGCCCCCGCCGGCTCCTGGTGGGTCTCCTCGAAGTGGGTCTCCAGCGCGTCGATGGCCTCCAGGCGTACGGAGATGCCGCGGAGGTTGATGTCCGGCGGCCGGCCGGAGTGCCGGGGCAGCGCCTCGACCAGCACGGGGTTGTCGGGCAGGAACTTGACCGTGTCGCCGTCGGGCTCTGGCCCCTGCCGCGGAAGGTCCGGATATCGGATGACGAAATTCCCGCGTAACAGCGTGTAGCTCATGGATCCCCCCCCATGTAGGAGCTAGCGGAGCGTAACTCGCGTTTGGGGCAGCGTCCATATATGTGGCTACGTATGGCGACAAAAGTCAGCGATATACGGCTAAAGCAGCCTCCGCCACCAGCGTGTCGATCAGCGCCGCGCATCGCACGTCCGGCTTCTTCCAGCCCTCGATCGCCGAACGTGCCCCCGACGAGGCGCGGACGACCGCCGCGGCGTCGGCGAGCTGGTAACGCGTGGTCGGCAGCACCCCCATCACCCGGACCGCACGTCCCCGGGCTCCCTCGCCACGAGAGCGAGCAGATCGGCGATGAGCATCCCCTTAGCGCATCTGCCACGCGCATCGCATCGTTCGGCGACTACTGGAAGGTCGTGCGGAGGTGGGCTTCGAGGCCGTCGAGGAGGCGCTGGAGGCCATGGTCGAAGCTGTCCTCGTTCTCCGCCGGTGGCCACCCCCAGCACGTACGCGACGACGGCGTTCATGGCCCGATCGGCCTCCCGCGGCGAGAACCCGCCCCGCTCGAGGACGGCGAGCAGGTGCTCCGAGCGGCGTAGCACGTTGGGCCCGAGGTAGGACAGCCCCGCCTCGCCGAGCTTGGCGGCCACCCACGGGTGACGCAGGATCGTCGCCCGCAGCCCGTGGGCGACCTCGGTCACCGTGGCCCGCCACGCGGCCGGGTCGTCCGGCGCGGGCAGCGCCAGCTGGCCGTAGACCTCGTCCACGGCCAGCTCGAACAGCTCGTCCTTGTTGGCCACGTGCCGGTAGAGCGAAGTGGCGCCGGCGCCCAGCCTGCTGCCCAGGCGGCGTGCGGTGCGCACGGCGTACGTAAACGGGTACGCCGTGCGCGTTCCCTAGTGCGTGCGCTTGTGGGCCGGGCGATGCATGCCCGTGTGGGTCGTGCCGCGACGCGGCGGCGGGCCGTAGCCGAGCGCGCCCATCATGCCCTGCTCCTGGTGGTACAGGTTGTGGCAGTGGAACATCCACTCACCGGGGTTGTCGGCGAGCACGTCGATCTCCAGGCGCTCGCGCGGCTTGATGTTCACGGTGTCCTTGCGCGGCCCCCGCAACCCGTTCACGTTGACCTGGAACGTGTGCCCGTGCAGGTGCATCGGATGCCACATGGGCGACTCGTTGTCCAGCACGATGCGGATGGTCTCCCCGCGGTCCACCTGCACCCGCATGGGGTCGGCGGCGAGCCGGTCGTTGAGGGTCCACTCGTTGCCGGACGGCCGCATGCCGAGCCGCACGGTGACGACCCTGGACGGGCGGGGGAGCTGGTCGGCGCGTGGCGCCCTCAAGTCCTCATAGTTCAACATCCGCCCGGTGAGTTGCGCCACCTTGGCGTCCTTCGCGGGTGTGGCCGCCCTGCGCGACGTCCGCACCACGGCGAACGCCCGTGCCCGCTTCCCCTCCGCCAGCGCGACCAGCGGGAACGCGCCCGAGCCGAGCCGCACGAGGAAGTCGTACCGCTCGCCCATGCCGATGAGGATGGAGTCGACGGTGACCGGCTTGCACGGGAACCCGTCGGTGTGGGTGACAGTCAGCTCGTGGCCGCCGAGCGCGACGCGGAACGGGGTGTCGGCGGCCGCGTTGATCACCCGGAACCTGACCCGCCGCCCCGGCGCGCTGTGGAAGGTCGCGGGCGCGTCCGGCGCGCGCCCGTTGATGAGGTAGAGCGGATGATGCATTTCCGCCGCCACGCCCCCGAGCACCGCGCTGCGCAGCGTGTCGTCGTGCTGGGTGCTCGCGTTCAGCCGGCGCAGCGCGTCGTCGGGAGTGCCGCTGATGCCGTCCAGCCAGTCGTCGAGCAGCACCGTGATCTCCTGGTCGTAGCTCAGCGGCTCACGCGGGTCGGCGACGATCAGCGGCCCGTACAGGCCGCGGTCGGGCTGGGTGCCGACGTGCGAGTGGTAGAAGTACGTCCCGGGGTCCGGCACCCGGAAGACGTAATCGAACCGCTCGCCGGGCCGCGTGGGCTCCTGGCTGAACCCGGGCGCGCCGTCCATGCGCGGGTCGATCCTGATCCCGTGCCAGTGCACGGTGGTGTTCGCAGGCAGCGCGTTGATCAGCGGCACCCTGACGGTCTCCCCGGCCGTGGCCTCGATCGACGGGCCCGGCACGACGCCGTTGTACGTCCAGGTGGAGACCGTGCGCCGCCCCAGGGAGACCTTCGCGGGACGGGCCCGCAGCGTCATCCCGCGCGGCTGCGCCACCGCCGTCCCGGCCGATCCCGTGACCGCGCCCATGGCCGCGAACGCGCCGGTGACCAGCAACCGCCTGCGAGTCACGTACGCGCCGGACCTCCACGCATATGTCAGAGCATCCATGAGTAGGCAAGGTAACGGAGAGTAACAGGAGATGGCTCTACGCCACGCGGACCCGTACCGAGCGTCAGTGCCGTGCGCCTCCTGGCAGGACGACGGCGGCCTGCCCGGGGACCTCGAACAACAACCGGCGCCCGGACGGGGTGATGGTCTCCAGCTTCTGCCGTCCCTTGGCCTGGTCCTGGGGGACCTGGATGACGGCGAAGCCGCCGTCGACCGGCCCGACCGGGAACTGGTCGGCCGGCAGCGGCCGGCGGGCCATCGGCTTGCCCGCAAGGTCGAACTCCAGGACCGTGATCTGGTCGCCGGAGTACTCCAGAGTGAAGACCCGCTCCCCGGACACCTGGATCGACAGCCCGTGGGTGGTGTCGGCGAGGACACCCGCTCCGGACGTGAGGCGGACGACGAGGCCGTTGTCCGCGTGCACGAGCGTGACGCGTTCGTACGGCAGCTTGTCCTGCTTGCTCTCCATGAGAAGAAGGACGTCACCCGAGGGCAGCAGGCCGATCGGCTCGTGTCCAGGAGGCGGGTCGAGCTCGCTGGTGTGGCCGCTCGGGAGCTCCAGCGTCACGTACCTGCCGACGTTCCCGCTGGCGTGGTGGCCGACGAGCAGCCGTTGCGAGTCCGCGGACCACGCCCACGGGCTGTAGGCGCTGTCCGCGGCGCCTCCGGCCGGGGGCGGGAGCGTGTGCACCACGCCGGCCAGGAGGTCCCTGACTTCGTACCCACCGTTGACGGGCCGGCCGAGCCAGCGCCCGTCAGGGGAGAGGGTGATGTTGCCCGGCGGATTGACGGTCCGCTCGCCCAGCAGATACTGTCGGCCGTCGGTGAGCACCAGGAAGGTCGGGCACTGCCCCTGGCAGGCCGTGTACACCAGGGCGCCCCGCCCGACGGCACCGGTGGCGGGCAGCGCCGGCGCTTCGGCGGGCGGCTCCACGACATGCGTCGGGGGCGCCACTGTCGCCACGGCGTCCGGAGGCGCGGGCTGGCGCTGCTGGAAGGCGACTCCGGCGGCGACCACCACGAGGGCGGCCGATCCGGCGATCACCGCCCTGCGGATTCTGCGGACGCGCAGCGTGGCAAGCGCCTTGCCGGCGTCGGCGTAGTCGCGTACGTCCTGGTCGAGCTGGTCATAAGCGGCACCGAGGGGCGGTTTCACGAGCGCACCTCCGTCTCGAGTAGTTGCGGAGCCATCTGGCGCAGGCGTTTGAGCGCGTCATGGGTGTGGCGTTTGACCGTACCGATGGAGCAGCCCAGCTCAGCGGCCACAGCGCTCTCCGTGAGGTCCTCGTAGAACCTGAGATAGAGCACGATCCGCTGCCTGCTCCCGAGCACGCTCAGCGCCCGCAAGAGCGCGACCTTCAGATCTGTCTGCGCGGACTCGTCCGTGGACGGCGACGGCTCGGGGAGGTCCGCGGTCGACACGAACGCCAGCCGGCGGGGGCGCCGCCACGTCCGCAGCTGATTGATCAGGACCTTGCGGACGTAGGGCTCCGGGTCGCCTTCCTGCGTGAGCTTCCGCCAGCGCGCCGCGACCTTGACCAGGGTTTCCTGCACCAGATCTTCGGCCAGGGCGTGGTCTCCCGTGATCAGGTAGGCCATGCGCGACAGTGCCAGACCGCGCGTGGCCACGAACTCGCGGAAGCCGTCATCTGTCACCGGCCCAGCCCTCCGTCGGGGATGCCTCATCTACAACACTCAACGACATCCGCGAAAGGTTGAGTGGCTCTCAGGCCGCGACGCCCCACAACGTCAATCCCATCAGCAGGACGAGTGCCGCCCGGGCCCACGTGCGTGTCGACGCCCGCTCCTGGCGGCCGAAACACAGGCAGGGGGCCTGCTCGCCCACGGCCAGGAGATACGTCTGCGCGGCCGTGAAGGAAGCGCCCAGACAGGTCGCGATCACGCCCACGACCACGTCGGCGACGGGAGAGAAGGCGGTCAGCGCGGCGAGCGCCTCCACGGTCACCACCGTGAAGGCGCCCACCTGGGCGATCCGCCCGCGGAGCCCGAAGGGCGCCAGGCTGCTCTGGAACGCGGCGAAGTGACGCGCCTTCCCGAGCACGGCCAGCGCCAGGAGGATGCCCAGCCCGTAGCGGACGACGATGACGATCACCCGATCACCAGCATCGTCACTACGGGCAGTGCGAGAACGACGAACAGCACCTTCAGCCTCGGCAGGGTGAAAGAGAACGCCGTGTCCGCCTCCATCCTGTCCCGTGCCGCGGCGAACGTCAGGAGCATCAACGCCCGCGCCGCCGCGAAGCCGGCCCCCGCGAGGAGCGCTTCCTCCCAGGACGCCAGGAACAGGATCGAGATCGCCAGGATGTGCGGCAGCCCCGTCGGCGAGTACGTGCGCATTCCCGTGCCCATCTCGGCACCGAACTGCACGGCGCCCCAGAAGGGAATCCTGGTGACGAACTGCGGCACCAGCCGCGCGTTCTGGAGCAACGGGAAGGAGAGCACATCCAGCTCACGGAGCAGGAGGACAACCGCCGCCGCGGCGACGAGGATCTGCAGAACCACCGTCGGGAACGGTGCTCGAAGCACAGATCCGACGAGCACCAGCACGAACGTGACGGCGCCCGCTCCTGCGAACAACCCGGCGATGAAGCCGGCGATATCAGCACCCCGCCGGACCGACGAGGACAGCACCCAGGCGCTGTTCAGGCTTCAAACGGAGCCGGAGAGGGAGAAGCCGGCGACGAGGGCCGCCACCAGCCAGGTGAAGCCTCTGGTGTCCGCGCCCGTCAGCCTCAGGGACAGCACCAGTGCCTCCGCCGCCACGATCAATGCCACCCCGGGCAGCAACAGGCGGACGGATGTGGTCGTGGGATCGCTCATCGGGCGCGGTCAGATCGCCGTACGGCAGATGGAGAAGCGGGAGACCCGGCCGCCGCCGCAGTCGTTGTACTCGTACCAGCCGTCGGAGCACTTGCGGCGGGTGCTGGTGGTGCTGCCGCCGGTCCACCTCCACGCGTTGTGACCGTCGCAGGTCGTGGCGTAGTGGGTGTAGCGGAAGTTGTAGCAGGTACCGGACCCGCCGTCGTTGCGGTGCCACGAGCCGGAGCAGTTGCCGGAGTACAGCGCGCTCGAGGGCGTGCAGACGGTGCTGGCGTTCACGTAGCCCCGGCAGGTACTCCATGCGGTGTAGGAGGCGGCCGCCGCGGCGCGCGGCTTCGACCAGGGCAGGAGGTCGAGGACGCCCAGCCCGGTCGCCACCGCGGCTCCGGTGGCCAGGCCCAGGATGCGGCGCCTGCTCCACCCTTCCCGCTTGGCGCCCACGAGGGTGGGTAACGCCTGCTCGGGCATTTCGTGGGCGCTGGGAATCTGATCGAGGATGGAGATCTGCTTTTCGGCCGTCACAGCTGCTTTTCCTTTCTGTTCGCCACCGCACGCTCGACCATCTCCACGAGCGCCTCTCCGGATCCCACTGGGGAGGTGAAGCCCACGACGCCGTTCTCGTCCACGACGAGCAGCGCCGGGGTGTACGGCACGCCGGCCGCTCGCCAGGTCGCCGGATCCTTGATCACCCTGATGGAGTCGGGCAGGGGTTTGTCGAACCCTGGATCGTCGGACAACACCGCGAACGACAGGTCCGGAGGGAGGTCGGTCGCCAGCTTGGCAGCCGCGAGCAGGACATCGTCGCAGATGGGGCAGCGACGATTGACCTTGATGACCATGGTGGTGCCGCCGGGAACGGCCAGTGCGTTCGCCTGCGTGTCGGGGCCGGTGCTGAGGCGCATGCCGACGCCGCTGTAGGTGGCCAGCTCCAGTTCACGGACCCGCCGGTAGAGCCCGGCGCCGGCCGCGAAGAGGATGATGACGAGAATGGCCAGGATGACGACCGCCGCCGTCAACGGCTCCACGTCATGCCTGCCACTCGACGCGCTTGACCTTGCTCAGGAAGCCGGCGGCGGTCTCCGCGCTGCCTGCCGCCGCGCGAGCCGACACGCTCGCCTTGCCGTCGCTCGGGGCGTCCCAGGGGTAGAGGGTCGCGATGGCGGTCTCGGTGACCAGGAGGAACGGCGTCTCTTCACCCGAGGGCGGCGCGGGCATCCGCCACAGTTCGCCCGAACTCGCGGCGTACCCTCGCCAGTTGGGGATCCGGCTGACTCCGGCCTGCTTGGACTCGACCATCATGGTGCCGACGCCCGCGATCCAGGTCGCGTAGAACTCCATGGAGACGTCGAAGCGCGAGCCGCCGTCGGCCGTCAGCCCTTCGGGGGTGTCGACCCACGTCACCCGGCTGAAGGTGTCGACGATGTCGGACGATTCCCACTCGGGGGCGTAGAAGAGCCCGTGCGCCATGTGCCACGGACCCAGCCACGCGACCCATCGGGCGTCGGCCGGATCCTCGCAGTCGTAGACGACGACTTCGCCGCCGCTCAGCGAGAAGCGCTCACGCTCCCGCCCGCGGACCGAGTTGACGCCTGCCGCGAGGGCGGACTTGGGGGCCAGTTCGAGGGCCCAGCTCTCGGCGGTCGTCTTCCGGCCGCCGTACTTGGGGGTGTAGCGGACGTGGCCGGTCCATGGGGTCAGCGAGGCGGCTTCCGCGTCGTCGACCTCGAGATGGAGAAAGGAATGTGAAATGGTGCGGAGGGTGGATAAATGCCCCATTCGTCCCCTGGCCCTTCGTGGCAGATTTCGGGAACTAGATCATTTCGCACGAAGCGTGACATGATCCGCATACCTGGTCAAGACATGATTTTTTCGTCTGTTTAAGATCAAGATGAAACGCGGTCGAAACATCCAGATGCCCCGTTCGAAGTGAGCTTTTCGCGCGTTTGTCCGCATCCGACGCAGTACCGCACGCTGCGAAGGGAAGCGGACATCCGTGCCCGGCGAGCAGACCGCCGACACCGGCCGGGTGGCGGCGCGCACGATCAGGAGTTCGTGGAACCGCCGCCGCCTGGATGCGTACGTTCGTCGACCTGCCGGCCAACCCGCCACGCATCCTCAAATGACGGGTTGATCCGTAGTGAGGTGAAGGAGTACGGTCGTGGGGACCCGCGATGTTAATCGTTTAACAGCATACAGATGCTGAGCGTCCCACTCCTGAGCCGCACAGCCCCACAGCGAGATGAGAGAGGGGAATTACCTTGTATTCCTGTCGGGAATGCTATGTTATTCGACTAGCATGAGACCTACAGCACGACAAGTGGCCGAACTCGCGAACGTGTCCGTCGCGACCGTCTCCTACGTGCTCAGTGGCCGGGACCGTCCCGTCGCCGCCGAGACGAGGCAGCGGGTGCTCGACGCCGCCAGGCGGCTCGGCTACACCCCCAACCAGGCCGCGAGGAGCCTGCGCAAGCGCCGCACCCAGCGGGTCTGTCTGGTGTTGAGCTCCATCGGCGGGGTGCCGACCGACGAGCGGCTGGCCAGGGACCTGCACGAGATGGCCGACGCCCGCGGCTACTCCGTGGTGACCCTGGCCGTCTACTCCGACGCCCGCGCGAACGCGGCGATCGACGTGCTGCGCGGCGGCATCGCCGACGGCGCGCTGATCAACGTGGTAGGCGACCACCTCACGCATGACCTGCTCAGCGGGCTCGCCGCCACCGGCCTGCCGATGGTGGTGCTGAGCAACGAGAGCGGGCTGGAGGGCTGCGACGTCGTCCGTACCCCGGAGACGGAGGCCTGCGTGGAGGCCGTCGAGCACCTGCTGGCGCAGGGCAGGCGGCGCATCGCGTTCCTGGCGCACCGCCATGAGCTCTACCGGGACCGGCCGGTCGGCCGGCTGCTCGGTTACACCACGGCGCTCGACCGGCACGGCGTGACGGAACGCATCATCACCTCGGGCGCCGACGACCGCGTGGCGGCGTACCAGACCGCCACCGAGCTCCTGCGCTCGCCCGACCGCCCCGACGCGATCTTCGCGGCGTCCGACCGCGCCGCGATCAGCGCCATCGGGGCCGCGCGGGACGCCGGGCTGAGCGTGCCCGGCGACGTCGCGATCGTCGGTGTCGGCAACATCGACGAGGGTCTCATCACCACCCCGCAGCTCAGCACCGTCGGCCCGCTCAGGCACGACTACACCGACATCGTGCGGCTGCTGTTCGACCGCCTCCAGGCCGAGGAGGCTCCGCCCGCCCGTGAGATCGTCCGCTCCTGGACCTTCCTGCGGCGAGGCTCTTCCTAGAAGGGAAATGCGAGATGTCCCCCACCCTCTCCCGCCGTGACCTGCTCCGCCTGGCCGGTGCGGCCGCCGCCGTGCCGGTCCTGTCGTCCTGCGCGGGCGCCCCCACCGCGCCCGCCACCGAGCCCGGCACGTTCACCGTCTACTGGAACGCCGGCCACGACTACCAGGCCTACCGCAAGGCGATCGCCGAGTTCGAGCAGGCCAACAAGGTCAAGGTCAACCTGCAGAAGTACCAGTGGCCGGACCTGCGTACCAGGCTGCTGGCCGACTTCGCCTCAGGGACCGTGCCGGACCTGGTCGAGGAGCCCGGCGGGTGGGTGCAGGAGTTCGCGGTCTCCGGCAACGCCCGCTCGCTGCAGGACTTCGTCGACCGCGACGGCCAGGCGATGGGCTTCCCCTCCGACTGGCAGCCGGTGACCGTCGAGCGCAACTCGTACCAGGGCAAGGTGTACGGGGTGCAGCTGCACTTCACCTGCAACACGCTCTTCTACAACAAGGCGATGCTCAGGGACGCCGGCGTGGAGGTGCCCACCACGTGGGAGGAGTTCCTGGCCGCCGCCCAGAAGCTCACCAAGGACGGCGTGTACGGCGTCGCGCTCAACCAGGACTACACCTACATGTGGCCGTGGATGGTGCAGGCCGGCGTCACCCCCTACGACACGCAGACCGGCAAGATCATGGAGCCGCGGGCGGACGCGGTCGCCGCCCTGCAGTTCCAGGCCGACCTGATCCACAAGCACAAGGTGGCGCCGGTGCCGGTGTCGGGCACCGACTACTCGGGCCCGCAGAAGTTGTTCTCGGCCAAGCGCGCCGCGATGATCTTCACCGGCCCGTGGGACCTGGACCCGATCAGGAAGACCAGCCCCGACATCGAGCTGGGCGTCGCCCCGCCGCTGAAGAACAAGACGCAGGCCACGCAGGCGGCCGGGGTCAGCATGTTCGTGCCGGCCAAGGCCACCCGCCCCGAGCTGTCGTGGGACTTCATCAAGCGCATCACCGCCATCGAGGTCGAGCAGGCCGCCACCAAGGAGACCGGCATGCTCATGCCGCGCGTCTCCTGGACGAAGCTGCCCGAGGTGCAGACGAACGAGGCCATCAAGGTCTTCGCCGACGCCCTGCCGACCGCCAAGGACTCCTCCCAGCAGGTGCGGCTCACCGGGCAGCTCGGCAAGTGGGAGGAGCAGCTCAAGGTCATGTACCAGCAGGTGCTCATCCAGAACCAGCCGGCCGCCGAGGCCCTCGCCACGTTCACCCAGACCGCGGAGGGATTCCTCAAGTGAGGCGGCGGCGTACGGCGACCGAGCCGCCGAACGGAGTGAGGCCATGAGCAGGCCCCGCACGCTGTCGGGCCGTTACGCGCGGACCGCCTACCTCTTCCTCACCCCGGCGATCCTGTTCTTCGCGGCCTTCTTCTACCTGCCGATCGGGAACGTGGTGGCCACCAGCTTCCGCACCGGTCCGCAGGCCGACCAGTGGACGGGGCTCGGCAACTACACCCAGGCCCTCGCCGATCCGGCGGTGCGGCACTCGTTCCTGGTCACCGTGGCGTTCTCGGTGCTGGTGGTGATCGGGTCGATCGTGCTCGGGCTGGTCCTGGCGCTCGCGCTGGACCAGCCGCTCAAGGGCCGGGTGGTGTTCCGGGTGCTGCTGCTGGTGCCGTACCTGACCTCGGTGGCGATCGTCGGGCTGCTCTGGCGCAACATCCTCGATCCGGAGCTCGGCGTGCTCAACCGGATGCTGGACGCGCTCGGGCTGCCGGGCCAGCAGTGGCTCAACACCGCGCCGCTGCTCACGATCGCCGCGGTCACGTTGTGGCAGAACGTGGGGTACACGATGGTGTTGTTCCTGGCCGGGCTGCAGGGCATCCCCGAGACCTACCACGAGGCCGCCAAGATCGACGGCGCGGACGGGTGGACACGTTTCTGGCGGATCACGCTGCCGCTGCTGGCGCCTACGACGTTGTTCGTGTCGGTGATGGCGGTGATCTCGGGACTGCAGGCGTTCGGGCAGGCGTACATCATCACCAACGGCGGTCCTGGCGACGCCACCGACCTGTCGGTCTTCCACATCTTCAACGTCGCCTTCCGCACCAGGGACTTCGGCTACTCGTCGGCCCAGTCGGTGCTGCTGCTGGTCGTGATCGTGGCGTTCACGCTGGTGCAGTTGCGGGCAGGGCGGCGCGGGGAGGTGACGTACTGATGCGGAAAGCTCTGCTCTACACGTTGCTGGTGATCGCCTCCCTGATCACGGTCGTGCCGCTGCTCTACATGGTCTCGCTGTCGCTGCAGACCGAGGCGGAGACGTTGGCGGCGAACGCGGTGCTGGTGCCCGACTCGCCCCAGTGGGGCAACTACGCGGAGCTGTTCGCCCGCGCGCCGTTCGGCAACTTCATCGTCAACAGCCTCGTCGTGGCCGGCGCCATCACGCTGGCGCACCTGCTGTTCGACCCGCTCGTCGGGTACGTGTTCGCCAAGTTCCGCTTCCCGCTGCGCAACACCCTGTTCGTGGCGTTGCTGGCGACGCTGATGGTGCCGTTCTTCGTGCGGATGATCCCGCTGTACGTGCTGATGGCCAACATGGGGTGGCTGAACACGTACCAGGGGCTGATCACGCCGTTCCTCATGGACGCGTTCGGGATCTTCCTCATGCGGCAGTTCATCCAGCCCATCCCCGACGACCTGATCAACGCGGCCCGCATCGACGGCGCCTCGGAGCTGCGGATCTACCGGAGCGTCATCCTGCCGCAGACGCGTCCCGCGCTCGCCGTGCTCGGGTTGTTCACCTTCGTCTTCCAGTGGAACGAGTTCCTCTGGCCGCTGGTCGCCACCAGCACGCCGGAGATGCGTACCATCCCAGTCGGGCTCACCCTGTTCAACCAGGAGTACTTCACGCTCTGGCACCTGACGGCGGCCGGCTCTGTGATCCTCTTCGTCCCCACTGCCATCCTGTTCATCTTCACCCAGCGCTACTTCGTGCGTGGCATCGCGCTGACCGGCCTACGTTAGTCAGGAGTCGTCTTCTTGCGTCCGAACGTGATCGTCGTCTTCACCGACCAGCAGCGGTGGGACACCGTCGGCCCGCTCACCCCCAACCTCGAAAGGATGGCCGGACACGGCACGCGGGCCGCGGTCGCGCTCACCCCTCAGCCGGTGTGCGCCCCCGCCCGCGCCGCCCTGCAGACGGGTCGCTACCCGACCACGACCGGCGTCTACCGCAACGGCCGCGTGCTGCCGCCCGAGGAGCGCACGCTGGCGCACCACTTCGGCGCGGCCGGCTACGCCACCGGCTACATCGGCAAGTGGCATCTGGCCGGCAGCGAGCCGGTGCCGGCGGACCAGCGGGGCGGCTACCAGTCCTGGCTGGCGGCCAACGCGCTGGAGCACACCTCCGACGCCTACCGCACGGTCGTGTTCGACGAGGCGAACGATCCCGTCATGCTGCCCGGCTACCGCTCCGACGCGCTCGTGGACGCGGCGATCAGGTTCGTCGCCGACCACCACGACGAGCCGTTCTACCTGTTCGTGTCGTTCCTGGAGCCGCACCACCAGAACGAGGTGGACAACTACCCCGCGCCCGACGGCTACGAGGAGCGTTACCAGGGCACCTGGATGCCGCCGGACCTGGCCGCGCTCGGCGGCACCGCGCACCAGCACATGGGCGGCTACCTGGGGCAGGTCAAACGCCTGGACGAGGGGCTCGGGCGGCTGCTCGACGCGTTGCGCAGCATGGACCTGCTGGACGACACGATCGTGGCGTACACCTCCGACCACGGCAACCACTTCAAGACCCGCAACGGCGAGTACAAGCGCTCCTGCCACGACGCCTCGCTCCGCGTGCCACTGGCGCTGCGCGGCCCGGGCTTCGACGGAGGCGGCACGATCTCCCGCCCGGTCAGCACGATCGACCTGCCGCCCACGCTGCTGGAGGCCGCCGGGCTGCCCGTGCCTGGGGAGATGCAGGGGCGGTCGTTGCTGCCGCTGGCCCGCGATGCCCGGGCTCCATGGCCTGACGAGGTGTTCTTCCAGGTCAGCGAGTCGGAGGTGGGGCGCGGCATCCGCACGTCCCGCTGGAAGTACTACGCGGTCGCCGAGGGCGCCCACCCGTGGGACGACCCGGCCGCCGACCGCTATCGCGAGCAGGCCCTGTACGACCTGGAGAACGACCCGCACGAGCTGGTCAACCTCGCCGGACTGCCGTCGCACGCCGAGGTGGCGGCGGAGCTGCGGGAGCGGCTCGGCCGCAGGATCGCGGCGGCCGAGGGTGCGGAGCCGGTGATCGAGCCGGCCGTCGAACTGCCTGCCCGGCCCCAGGCGATGAGCGACCCGGAGGTCCGGCTCCACGGCCCCAAGCCGGTCAGGTTCGGCCATCAGCGCAAGTGACACGATGTCCGTGAGAGAGTACGCCTCGACGTTCAGACGGAGTGTCCCCGCATGTCCATAGAGCTCCAGTCCACCGGCACGTTCACCATCGGCGGCAAGACCGTGCACCGCCTCGGCTTCGGGGCCATGAGTCTCACCGGGCCCGGGGTCTGGGGGCCGCCCCGCGACCACGACGAGTGTGTCCGGGTGCTGCGCCGGGCTGTCGAGCTGGGTGTGGACCTCATCGACACTGCCGACTCCTACGGGCCCTACGTCAACGAGGAGCTCATCCGGGAGGCGCTGCACCCGTACCCGGAGGGGCTGCTCGTCGCGACCAAGGCCGGGTTCGTGCGGACCGGGCCGGGGGAGTGGCATGCCGTGGGGCGCCCCGCGTACCTGCGGCAGGAGGTCGAGATGAGCCTGCGCAGGCTCGGGCTGGACCGGATCGACCTGCTCCAGCTGCACCGCATCGACCCGCTGGTGCCGCTGGAGGACCAGCTCGGCGAGCTCAAGGCGCTGCGGGACGAGGGCAAGATCGCCCATGTGGGGCTGTCGGAGGTGAGCGTCGAGGAGCTGGAACGGGCGCGCGGCATCGTCGACATCGTCACCGTGCAGAACCGCTACAACCTCACCAACCGGTTCTCGGAGGACGTGCTGCGGCACTGCGAGGAGCAGGGGATCGGGTTCATCGCCTACAGCCCCATCGCCAAGGGCGCCCTGGCGGCGCCGGGCGGCCCCGTGGACCACGTCGCCAAAGCCGTCGGAGCCACGCCCGCCCAGGTCAGCCTCGCCTGGCTGCTGGCCCACTCCCCGGTGATGCTCACCATCCCCGGCACCTCGTCGGTCGCCCACCTGGAAGAGAACCTCGCCGCCTCGACGGTGTCCCTGACGCCCCAGCAGGTGAGCGAGCTGGGGCGTTGACAGTGGCACTTCCGTCGGGGCCGGCGGGCACCCAGGCCGAGGACACTTCGCCGGTGATCTCGTAGTGGTAGCCGGCCACGTCGGCCACCCCGTTGGGCCCGAAGGTGAACTCACCGGGGACGCCCGGGCCGCCCGCCGGCTGCCGTCGCCATGGCGAGCGCGAGAACCAGCGCCTTCACCCGAGGCGCGATAAACGCGCCCGCAGCACGTGGCTGCGGGCGCGCCGGTGGTGGGTGTCAGCCGGCCGAGTCGGCGGGCTTGTGCGTGTGCGTGTGGGCGGTGGCGCTGCGGGCGGCAGGCGCCGGGGCCGGGTCGGTGGGGATCGTCCCGGTGTTGAAGGCGTACTTCGCCGTCAGGGCGGCGATCGCGTCCGAGTTGACGTCCAGCGCCTTGTCGTTGATGTTCTTGATGGTGTCGCAGACGCTGTGGTAGCAGGGGTCGAGCGGGACGCCCGCCGTGCCGCCGAAGATCGCGGCCTCCTCCGCGGTCTTGAGCACCTCGGCCCCGGTGAAGAGGCCGCCCGCCGGGATCCCGACCTCGATGAAGGGCCCGTAGTCGGAGCGGCCGGTGAAGGCCGTCGCCTTGTACGGCTGACCGCGCCCGGCGAAGAACTTCTCGAAGTCCTCCTCGATCACGTCCGATCCGGGCGGGCCCGCGACGCCGAACGCGTCACCGTCGCCGTCGTAGATCCCGAAGGTGTAGTTCGGCGAGGCGATCATGTCGAAGTTGAGGTAGAGGGTGATCTTGGCCCGCTCCTCCGCCGTCAGCGCGGCGACGTAGTGTTCGGAGCCGAGCAGGCCGAACTCCTCAGCGCCCCAGAAGGCGAAGCGCAGCTGGTTCTTCGGCCTGATCTTGGCGGCCTGGAGCGCGACCTCCAGGACGCCGGCGCTGCCCGAGCCGTTGTCGTTGATGCCGGGCCCCTCCTGGACGCTGTCGAGGTGGGCGCCGAGCATCACCACGTTGTCCGGGTTGCCGCGCTTGCTCTGGGCGATCACGTTGTACGTGGTCCGGGTCTCGACGATCGGGTCGTAGTTCATCTGCACCGTGGTGCCCGCGGCGGCGGCCAGCTCCTGGCCGACCGAGAAGCGGGCGAAGAACGACGGGATCGTCACGCCGGGCCCGCTGAGCACCGGGTTCAGGTCCACCTCGGTGCGGCCGGTCTGCCCCTCGTTGAACACGATGACCCCGGCCGCGCCCGCCGCCATGGCGTTGTCGACCTTGATGCGGAAGTTGCAGGTGCCGCGCTGCATGAGCGCGATGTTGCCGGGCACGAAGCCGGCGAAGTCGCTCGCCTCGCAGCCCGAGGTCGAGCTGTTGGCCGTGGGGCCGGGCGGCAGCACCAGGTCAACGGGTTGGATCGTGCCACTGACGGCGCCGGCGGGAGAGTCGCCCATCGCCACGTAGTCGCTGAAGAACCCGTATGAGTACGTCTTCGGGTCCGGGCTGGTCCGCTTGAGCACCGGCGGCGTCTTGTAACCGTCGAAGGTGAACTCGAACGGCTGGATCGTCACGTCGTACCCGGCGCCGCGGAGCTTGCGTGCCACGTAGTCGCGGGAGGCGTCGAAGCCGGGGGTGCCGGACACGCGCGTTCCGCCGTTGGCGTCGGCGATCGCCTGGAAGGCCGACAGGTGCTTCTTGACGTTCTTGCCGGAGACGGCCTCGACCAGCTTGCGTACGGCATTGTCACTGCCGTGGGCGCTGGCGGTGCCGGTGAAGGCTAAGGGGGAGACGGCAACGGCGACGGCGGTGATCGCGCCGAGCACGCCCTTGCGTAGTCCGGAATGCATGAAGGCTCCTCGAAGGTGAGGGAGACATCAGGACAAAAGAGACCTTGGCGATAAGGGACGAATATGTCAATAAGGCAGAAAGGGCCGACTCGTGGAGAGTCGGCCCTTTTTGTTACGAAAAAATGTCAGCCCAGACCGTTCCTCATAGCCGTGAGCAGTTCGGCGTTCGTGGTGTCACCGCTGAGCTCCCAGAAGAACGCGCCGCCGAGGCCCTGGTTCTTCGAGTAGGTCATCTTGCCGCCGATGGTGGCCGGGGTGTCGTAGCTCCACCACTGGCCGCCGCAGTACGCGTACGCGGTGCCCGCGACCGTTCCGGTGGCCGGGCAGCGGGTCTTGAGCACCTTGTAGTCCTCGATGCCCTGCTCGTACGTGCCCGGCGCCGGCCCGGTGGCCGTGCCGCCCGGCGCGGCCTGCGTGACGCCGCTCCAGCCACGGCCGTAGAAGCCGATGCCGAGCAGCAGCTTGCTCGCCGGCACGCCCTTGCTCTTGAGCTTCTGGATCGCCGCGTCGGAGTAGAAGCCGGGGGTCGGGATGCCGGAGTAGGAGGTGAGCGGCGAGTGCGGAGCCGTCGGGCCCTGCGCCGCGAAGGCGCCGAAGTAGTCGTAGGTCATGACGTTGTACCAGTTGACGTACTGGGCGGCGCCGCCGTAGTCGGCCGCGTCGATCTTGCCGCCGTTGGTGCCGTCGGCGGTGATGGCCGCGGTGACCAGGTAGCTGGAGCCGAAGCGGGAACGCAGCGCCGACATGAGGTTCCTGAACGCGGCCGGGCCGCTGCTGTCGCAGGTGAGGCCGCAGGCGTTCGGGTACTCCCAGTCGATGTCGATGCCGTCGAAGACATCGGCCCAGCGCGGGTCCTCGACGAGGCGGTAGCAGGACTCGGCGAACGCGGCCGGGTTCTGCGCGGCCTGGGTGAAGCCGCCGGACCAGGTCCAGCCGCCGAAGGAGAACAGCACCTTCAGGTTCGGGTACTTCTTCTTCAGCTTGCGCAGCTGGTTGAAGCTGCCGCGCAGCGCGCCGGCGTCCCAGGTGTCGGCGACGCCGTCCACGCTCTCGCCCGCCTGGTAGAACCGGTCGTAGTCGGCGTACGAGTCGCCGATCGTGCACTGGCCGTTCTGCACGTTGCCGAAGGCGTAGTTGATGTGCGTCAGTTTGGCGGCCGAGCCGCTGGTGTCGATGTTCTTGACGTGGTAGCCGCGCTGGTAGACGCCCCATTGGACGAAGTAGCCGAGCACCTTGTTCCCGCCGCCTCCGCCGCCCGTGGTCGTGGCGGTGACGCTTGCGCTGGCGGCGGAGCGGTTGCCGGCGGCGTCGCGGGCGCGGACGGTGTAGGTGTAGCCGGTGTTGGCGCTCAGGCCGGTGTCGGTGTGGGTGGTGCCGGTGACGGTGGTGATGAGGGTGCCGCCGCGGTAGATCTCGTAGCCGGTGACGGCGACGTTGTCGGTGGAGGCGTTCCAGGCCAGGGAGACGCTGTTGCCGGTGACGCCCGTCGAGCGGAGGTTGGCGGGCACTGACGGGGCTGTCGTGTCAGTGCCGCCGCCTGTCACGGGCTTCCAGAGGGCGGGGACGTTCGGGGGCTCCCAGCCGGGCTGGGAGGTGTGCGACTGGATGCACTCGTACTGGAGACCGTTGTACGTCACGCGCGTGCCGGCCGAGTACGCCGTCCACGCCGCCCAATCGGCGAAGACGGCCACGCCGTAGGCGGCGGGCGGGGCGACGACCACGGCCGTGAGCGGCAGCGCCAAGGCCGCCAGGCAGGCAAGGATCTTGTGTCTCATGATGCTCCGACATCCTGTTGGGGGGTGTACAGGGGGCGGGATGCCAAGGAAACTATTAGGAAAGTTTCCTTTAAGTTATGAGACGACGTTAATCCTTACCTGCGGTGGCGTCAATATGTGAAGCTGCTGAGCAAACCGGAGCGCCGCTTCGGCCGTGGCCGGGCGCACTCGCCGCGCCTGCCCGTCCGCCGCTACCGGCGACTCGACGAGCTCACGGACAAGATCCGCGTCGCCCGGACGCGGCGAGAGCGCCCGTCACCTTCCCGTGCGGCAGGCCGCACATCATCGGCAACCGCTCCGGCCCCGTGACCCGCGATCGCGACCTGGCTGATCGTGCACCGCTGAGCGTTGATAACGGTTGCAGAACGGCCGGTGACGCGAAGGACGGGTGTCCTTCAGCATGGAGAGGTGGGAATTACCGTCAGGCGACGGGCTGCTGAACGGCGAGGACCCTACGTGGCGCGCGCCGTGGCCGAGCTACGGTCCTGGCCGGCGCTGGCGGTCCGCGACACCCGGCGCGGCGTGACGTTCGCCGTGCGCGGCACCGAGATCCTGCGGCTGACGGGGAGCGACGAGGTCCAGGTCCGCCTGACCGCCCCGGCGATCGACCGGCTGGAGCCGTACCTGCTGGACTGCCGCCAGGTGCAGGCCTGCTCCGACCGGGCCTGGGTGGCCGTCCACGTGGACGCGACGCCCGACCTGGAGCTGCTGCTCGCGCTGACCAGCGTGGCCATCAAGGAGCACGTGGCCTGACCCGCGTCCACGGGCGGGGTGCGGCCGGGGGAAGACCGTGCCGTCGAAGAGTTTTCGGGCGGTGCGGACGTTCGCCGCCCTCATGCTGGAATATCAACAATAGTGTCAACGATACGGCGGACTCGATCGGAGGGCGGCCCATTGGATGACGGCTCTCAGGTGGCGCTGCTCGGCTACGGCGAGGTGGACGGCGCGATCATGGCCCCCGTCCCGCTTCGCGGGCTCGCCACCCAGGTCCTGGCCAGTGGCCCTGACGCGGACCGGTTCGCCGCGTTCGCCAACGCCCATGGCATGGACGTGACGCCGATCGGCGGCTCGCCGGGCGATGCCGCCGGGACAATGCGGGCTCTGCGGGGGCGCGGTCGCGCATGAGGTGCTGGAGGCACGGAACGGCGGCGGGTCGAGCAGGTGGTTTGATCGTTTCTCCCCGTTCTGTCGGTGGGGTCGGGTAGGTTCGCGGATCAATTGATCAGCCGCTTGCGAAGGTGTGGGCACTTCCGCCTGCAAGGGCGCGGGGCGGCTGGGGCGGGAGGTTCTGAGGTCGTGGACGCGGACAGAGCCGCGTGGGAGCAACGCAGTGTGGTACGGGTGGTGCCGCCCGTCGAGCCGCGCAAGCTGGCGAAGGTGCCGTTCGTCGAGCTGGCCGACGGCCGGCTCCAGGGTGTCGTGTCGAGCGGGTCCGACATAGAGCGGGTCTACGTCTCGTCGATCACCGCCGGCACCCATGCGCTGAGCTGCAGCACGAACAACAACCGGCCGTGCGGCGCGCTGCACGGCTACGCATGCAAGCACATACGCATGCTGGCCGACGAGGCGGTCCTGCAGTACGGCATGGACCGGGTGGCCCGCTACCTGCGGGTGGAGGTGGCCGAGCACGGCGACCTGATCAACAGCCTCAACAGGCTGGTCGAGCGCACGCCGGCGGCCGTGGTGTTCAGCCGGTTCCTGCGGCACCTGGCCTATCTGGAGGTGCCCGAGAGCACCGAGCCGCTGGCGGAGCTGCACTGGTTCCCGGCGATGGGGGCGGTGCGCTGATGACCGGCATACGTTTCGCGGGCGCGGAGGTGGTGTGCTGATGCTCGATGTACAGCTTGGTGAGCTGGGCAGCGGGTCGCCGGCGGGGGTCGACGAGGCGCTTGAGCTGGTGGCGGGGTTCGACGACGCGCTGGTGCACGGGTTCGCGCGGATCGGTGAGGAGCCGGCGGCGGCGCTGAGCGCGCTCGCGGGCGCGCTGGCGGCCAGCCCGCTCGGCGATCGCATCGGCGAGTCCGTGGAGAAGGTGGTCGCGGGGTCGATCGGCGACGAGCATCTGGCGGCCCTGGCCGGCGGGCGGGCCGCGTTGACGGGGGCGGTGCACGATGCCCTGCTCGGAAGCCTCGACGCGGCGCTCGGACGGACGCGAGCCGCCTGGGAGGCGGCCCCGGGAACGGGCGACCACCCGGACAATCTGCTCGCCGGGTGCCGGGTGTGGCTGCGGGAGCTGGCCATCGTGGGCTGGCGTGGCGTCGACCACGATGTCGTCTCCTCTTCCGATCAGGCGATCGAGGCCCTGCTCGCCGTGCCGGAGCTGCGCGGGCTGGCGGTGCTGCTCGACGGCCTGGCGGCGGAGCTGCGGGCCTCGTGCCCGGTGAGCACGATGGAGCACGTGCCAGCGCGGAGATGGGCCGATCTGTGGTCGCGTGCCCTGTTGCTGTCGCAGTCCGGTCCCTGGAACGGCGGCGCAGAGCAGGTGTCGGGGCGGCTGCTGATCCTGGGCGCCGACGTGCACGAGCACGCCACGGTCGTACGCGTCCAGGTCCACGGCGTCTTCGAGCCGGCCGGAGGCGCTCCGGCCAGGCTCGTACGCACGAGCGTGGCCGCGGCGAAGGTCGACACGATCGTCGGCCCGGCCGTGTGGCGGCTGATGGGCGGCCACCCGGTGCTGCTGGGCGCGCTGGCCGAGCACCGCACCCTGGAGATCACGGACATGCCGCTGCTGGGCGGCGGCGACCTGGTGTGGCACGACGACCGGGCGCGCGCGGGCGAGGAGGCCGATCCGTTCGCGACCGCCCGCGTCCAGCTCGGCGCGGCCGTCGCGGCGCCGGTCCCGCCGCTCGACCGCCATCCCGTCAGGATCGCCGAGCCCGTCTTCATCGAGGGCTACACGGTCGACGGAGAGACGCTGGAGCTGGGCGGCGGCAACATGCTCGCGCTGGACCTGGACCGGCTGCCGTCGAGCACGCCGCTCACGCCCGAGCTGGTGGCGGCGTCCACAGCGTGTCTCGGGCTGCTGCACTGGGACGGCGGACGGTGGACGCTGCAGCCGATCGCGGTGCAGGCCACGGTCAAGAAGAAGCCCGTCGCCGTGCACACCGGCGACTGGGCGATGGGGCCCACCGACCCCAAGGTGGTCAAGGCCGAGGCGAAGGCCGGTGACGCGGTCGCGGTGCTCCGAGAGCGGGCAGGACGGCTGCTGCGGAAATGACCGACATCACGGACGACGACATCACGGACGACGACATCACGGACGACGACCTCCGGGAGCAAGGCGCCGGGCAGGCAGCCTCCGAAGGCGCGGGCCAGGCAGCCTCCGAACAAGGCGCCGGGCAGAGTGCTGATATGACCCGGCGGCAGGTGCTCTACTGGCGGCTGCTGTCGCGGCTGTTCAGCCCCGACGAGCAGCCCGCGTTGGAGACCGCCAGCATGGCCATCGTCGGCGACCTCGGCCTCCCGCCGGCCCTGCTCGACCCGGGCATCTCGGTCGACAACCTCGTGCAACGTTTTCCCGACCTGGCCGCCGGGTTCGAGGGCCTGATGGCGGAGCGGGACCACGAGGAAGGAGACGAGGTCCGCCGCGCGGCCCTGGTCTCCAAGCTGCTGCTCAACGTGTTCGCCACGGGCTCGGGCAATGTCACCGCCGGCCAGTTGGAGGCGTGGAAGAAGGACGCGGCCTGGTTCGAGCACGGCATGGGTTGCGAGCCTGGTGGGCTGCGCCACAGCCCGGGCAACGAGGAGTTGGCCGCGTTGCTCGCCGGGCTGGAGGGCGACCTGGTCAAGCGCATGCACCTGCGCGAAGTGCTCGCCGACCCTGCCCTGGCCAGACAGCTCACGCCCAGCATGTCGCTCATCGAGCAGTTGCTGCGGGACAAGTCCAACCTGTCCGGCGTCGCGCTGGCCAATGCCAAGGCGCTGATCCGCAAGTACGTGGACGAGGTCGCCGAGGTGCTGCGTACCCAGGTCGAGAAGGCCACCGCGGGCACGATCGACCGGTCGGTGCCGCCGAAGCGGGTCTTCCGCAACCTCGACCTCGATCGCACCATCTGGAAGAACCTCACCAATTGGAGCCCCGAGGACCAGCGGCTCTACGTGGACCGGCTCTTCTACAAGCAGACCGCCCGGCGCACCACTCCGGCCCGGATGATCGTGGTCGTGGACCAGTCGGGTTCGATGGTGGACTCGATGGTCAACTGCACCATCCTGGCCTCGATCTTCGCCGGGCTTCCCAAGGTCGACGTGCACCTGATCGCGTACGACACCCAGGCGCTCGACCTGACCCCATGGGTGCACGACCCGTTCGAGGTCCTGCTGCGTACCAACCTCGGTGGCGGCAACGACGGCCCGGTCGCGATGGCCATGGCCCGCCCGAAGATCACCGATCCGCGTAACACCGTGATGGTGTGGATCTCCGACTTCTACGAGTTCGACCGCTCCCAGCCGCTGTTCGACGGCATCGAGGCCGTCCACCGCTCAGGGGTGAAGTTCATCCCCGTGGGCTCGGTGAACAGCTCTGGCGTCCAGAGCGTCGACCCGTGGTTCCGCAAGAAGCTCAAGGACCTGGGCACCCCGGTGATCTCGGGCCACATCCGCAAGCTCGTCTTCGAGCTCAAGAACTTCCTCACCTAGGAGAACTTCGCATGAGTGACGATATGCTGCGCGCCCCCGCAGAGGTGAAGTACGCCGAGGAGCTCGACTGGCTGGAGTCGATCGACGACGGTCCCAAGCCGTTCACGTGGCGGCTCAGCCCTCGCATGATCCGGCTGTTCATCCTCGGCTCCGAACGCTCCGACGGGCTCGACAGGGAGATCCCGCAGAAGTGGTTCGGCGACCGCAGCTTCGTCGAGCGCAGCATCGTGACCCTGGCCTCGGACCGGGGCCTGCTGCTGATCGGCGACCCGGGCACCGGCAAGAGCTGGCTGGCCGAGCTGCTGGCCGCGGCCATCTGCCGTAACTCCACGCTCGTGGTGCAGGGCACCGCCGGCACCACCGAGGACCACATCAAATACTCGTGGAACGTGTCCATGGTCATCGCCAAGGGCCAGTCCCGCGAGTCCATGATCCCCTCGCCGATCATGACGGCGATGGAGAACGGCGTGATCGGCCGTTTCGAGGAGCTGACCCGCTCGACCAGCGACGTGCAGGACGCGCTGATCTCGATCCTGTCGGAGAAGTACGTCTCCATCCCGGAGCTCGACGACCACAACATCGTCTTCGCCCAGCCCGGCTTCTCCATCATCGCCACCGCCAACAGCCGCGACCGGGGTGTCAACGACCTGTCGTCGGCGCTCAAGCGCCGCTTCAACTTCGTCCGCATCCCTGTGGTGACCAACAAGAAGAGCGAGGCGGAGATCGTCCGCTTCCGGACCGAGGAGCTGCTGCGCAGGCACCAGATCGAGCTGGACCTGCCGCCCACGCTGCTGGACATCCTGCTGCAGAGCTTCGCCGACCTGCGGTCCGCCGCGGCGTCGGCCACCAGCGACGACGAGAAGCTGGAGTCGGCGTTGTCCACGGCCGAGCAGATCGGCGTGCTCGAGGACGCGATCCTGCACAGTCAGTTCTTCGGCGACCGGGTGCTGCGCGCGCAGACCCTGGCGGGGTCGCTGGTCGGGTCGCTGGCCCGGCGCACCCCCGAGGACCTGGCGATCCTGAACAAGTACTGGCACGGCGTCGTCGAGCCCCGCAGCAAGAAGGACGGCGGGCCGTGGCAGGAGTTCCTCGAGGGCGGCCGCGAGGCGATCGCCACCCTGTCATGAGCACGTTCGACCCGCTGCGGGAGCAGCTCGCTCAGGCGGCGCGGGAGTTCGGCGGCGACACCGTGTCGGGCATCCTGTCGGGGATGGTGAACGACGTCGACCGGGCGCTGCGTGAGGAGTTGGAGATCTTCCCGGTCTGCCACCACTCGCCGGCCTCGGGCCTGGCGATGGTGCGACGGCTGCGCGAGAAGCAGCCGAAGGTCATCTATCTGGAGTTGTGCGAGGACCTGCGGCCGCTGCTGACCGAGTTGCGCAACTGCCGGCTGCCGGTGGCGGTGCAGGCGTTCGCGACCGACCTCGACGGTTTTCCCAAAGATTGGGCGCCGCTCAGCGTGGTGGCGCCCATCACAGAGGCGTCGGCCGAATACCAGGCCATCTCGTACGCGCTCGAAACGCCGGGCGTGGAGCTGGTCCTGGTGGACCGCTCGACCGACCACGTCTTCCAGTGGGCGCCCAAGGAGGAGCCCCAGCACGGCCCAAAGGAGGAGGAAGCGGGCCTGCACGGAGACGCGGTCGGCGTCGAGATCGGCGACCTGCGCCCCCGCTTCGCCGAGCTGGAGGAGCACCTGCTGCATCACGGCAAGGTGCGGCACTGGTCGGAATGGTGGGACCAGTACGTCGAGCAGCCGCTGTCCGGCGCGGACTACGACACCTACCGCCAGGTCATGGTGCTGATCGGCAGCCTGTTCCGTCGCCTCAACCCCGACGAGCGGCGGCTGGCCGTGGACGAGGACCGCGAGCGCTACATGTGGACCAGGATGCGCGAGCACCTGGCCACATCGGGCGCCGACCCGGCCGACTGCCTGTACGTGTGCGGCGCCTTCCACGCCGCCAGCCACGTCGAGCAGTTCGGCCTGCGCTCCACCGCCCCCTTCGAGATCACCCCGCGGACCGGCACCACGTGGCTGTACGGCCTCATCCCGTCCAGCCACTCGGCCATCGAGGCCCAGTTCGGCCTCGCCTCGGGCTCGGTGTCGATCGCGGCGGCGACCTGGGCCAAGGCGGTGGCCCGCAGCGGCCTGACGCCGTTCCAGCTGGCCGGGCAGAAGGGCACGCGCAAGCGAGTCACCAAGCTGCCCGCCCCCAAGCCGGAGATCGCGCCGGCCGACAAGCTGACGGGGTTCCTGTCGCGGCCGCCCGTCCTCGACGAGCTGGACCAGTCGGAGCTGCTCGGCTGGTGCGTGGACATCGTCCGGCTGGCCCGCCGCAACGGCTACCTGGCCAGCACCGCCGACGCGATCGCCGTGTTCGAGACGTCGATCCTGCTCGCCGGCCTGCGCAACCGGGCCAGGCCCACCCCGTACGACTTCCAGGACGCGGCCGTCACCTGCATCGAGAAGGACGTCGTCCCGGGCCGCAGGGACGTGCGCCGGCTGTGCGAGATCCTGCTCGGCGGCGACCGCGTCGGCGAGGTCGGCTACGACGCCCTGCCGCCGCTGGCCAAGAACGTCTACGACCGGCTCGAGCCGCTCGGCCTGGACCTGACGAAACGCACGATCCAGCGGGCGCTGCTCGATCTCAACGCCGACCCCCACCTGGTGCCCTGCTCCGACCTGCTGTGGATGCTGCGGTACCTGCTGCCGCACGACGCGGTCCGGCCGATCATGGGCGAGCGGCGGCTGGGGGAGCGGTCGATCCAGGAGAGCTGGGACCTGTCCTTCGGCAAGCACCAGCGCTCCATCATCGAGCTCGGCTACGAGGGCGTCACCATCGAGCAGGTGCTGGAGCAGCGCCTGCGGCGCAAGGTCTGGCATCCCAAGGCGACGGCGGCCGTAGCGCTCGCGGCCGTCGAGGACGCCGTGCTCTACCTGGGCAGCAAACGGTTCGCCGACGAGCTCGGGGCGCGGGCCGTTGAGCTGCTGGCGACCGAGCGGAGCGTGGACGACGCGCCCGAGGTGCTGCGGCGGATCCGGCGGCTGATGGCCTACTACCGGGCGAATGAGCCGGAGCTGCCCACCTGGTGCGAGGAGTTCGCGACCGCCGGGTACGCGCATTACTGCACGCTGCTGCCCACCGCCTTCGTGGACGACGACACCGGGGTGCGGCAGGTGGCCGCCATGCTGGGGTTCCTGTTCTCGATGGAGAGCCTGGCGCTGGCGCTGGGCTGTGATCGGGCGCAGCTGGAGCTCGCCGTGCGGCAGTCGCATCCCGAGTCGCCGGCCAAGGTGGCGGTGTTGTGGGCCGCGCGGACCCAGCTCGGGCTGCTGACGCAGGGCGAGCTGCGTTCGCGCTGCGACGAGCTGCTGGCCAATCCGCTGGTCGTGCCGTCGTTCCCGCAGTACATCATGGGGTTCGTACAGGCCATGGAGCCCGTCCCGGCGCTGTCGGGCTTCGTGGTGGAGGTGATCTCCAAGGCGTTCGGGAGGTTGCCGGACAACGTGTTGCTGCCGTGGTTGCCCAGGCTGATCACGACGTTGCGGGATCAGGCGAGCGAGCTGATGCCGGCGCTCGTGCGGGAGGCCGGGCGGACCTTCCCCGGAAGCCTGGCCGCCGTGGACGCCTGGACGCCGCCGTGGTCCGCCCGTCCGGCCCGGCCGAAGGCCGCCTCCGTGCCGGTGGCGTCGGGGCCGGTGACCGAGTTGCTCATGGGGCATCCGGCGGCGTGCGACGCGGTGGCGGGGTTGCTGGGGTGCGCCGGCGAGTGGCGCACCGCCTCCGGAACCGATCATGAGGAGGTCGGCGCGCTGCTGGCCGAGTACCCGGAGCCGGCGCTGGCGGTGGCGGCCCTGCTGGCCTGACTGCGAACCGGCCGTCGCGGTGCCGCTGCCCGCGGCGGCCGGCTCGCGGCTGCCCCACCGGCCGTCGCGGCGCTGCTGCCCGCGGCGGCCGGTTCGCGGCTGCCCCTGCCGGTGGTCGGGCGGGGGCTGATCGCTGTCGCCCAGGCCCGTGGTCACGAACCCCCTGGGCGACAGGTGGTGCCGGGCGGGGGCAGGCGCAGGTCGGTCAGGTACGCGTTCGCGTGCGCGATGACGCAGCCGTTCCCGGTCAGGTAGAGCCCGTGCCCATGACCGTCGTACCGGACAGTCGCCGACCCCGGCACCCGCCGCACGAGGTCGGCGGTGTCGTCGTAGTCGGTCCACGTGCCCGCGCCGAGGAACGGCGGCAGACCGGCGGGCAGCCGCGCGGCCGGGTTGGTCACCGGCGCGGGCCAGCCCGTGCAGCCGAGCCGGTGCCACAACCCCATCCCGTCCAGGTTCGGCGAGACCTGCTCGCCGAGCGCCCGCACCGCCCGGTACTCGCGATGGTCGCGGAAGCGCAGCCCGTCGGCGCACATCGTGGCGTTCATGCCCACGAACGACGGCGGCTTGAGGCTCCCGACCCCGGCCTTCACGTAGGCGGCGAACCCGCCGGCGTCCCCTTCCTCCGCCCGCGCGATGGCCTGGGCGAGCTGTCGCCAGCGTGGGTACTCGGGCGCCGGACCCGGCCCCACCAGGTGCGGCATCGCGGCCACCTGCAGGTCGAACCCGCTGTACGCCACCCGCTCGCCCGCCACCGGGATCGGCGCCCGGTCCGCCGCGTCCACCAGCCGCCGCCACCGCCCCTCCACGTCCTCGCCGCACGCCCCGGACGACCCGCACCACGCCACGAACCGGCCGAACTGCGTCTCGTACGTCCGGTACCGGACCCGAGCCTCCGTGGCGGCGTCACGCAACTGGTTGACGGCCCCGTCCAGGTACATGGCCCGGACCCGCGCAGGGAACAGCCGGGCGTAGGCGACCGCCGGCACGCCACCGTAGGAGGTGGCGATGAAGCTCAGCCGCTCCTCGCCGATGACGGCGCGTACGGCGTCGATGTCCCGCGCGACGGAGGCCGAGTCGAGGTGGTCGAAGAACTCGGGGTCGAGTTTCCTGCACTCCTGCGCCTTCGCCCGCACGGTCACACCGAGCCGGGCGTACTCGTCCCGGCTGTCGGGCCGGGTGAGCCAGGGGCCGGTCGCGAAGCACCGCTGCGGCAGCCGGCCGTACGTGGTCGCGTTGCGCGGCTCGAGGCTGACCACGTCGAACCGGTCCCGCAGGTGCGCGAAGCTCTTCCCGTAGTACGTGAGGTCGTCGATCCCCGACCCGCCGGGTCCACCCGGGATGCTGACCACGGTGCCGGTCCTCGTGCCGGTCGCGGGCAGCCGGGCGATGCGCAGCGTAAGAGTGCGGCCGTTCGGCTTCGCCCAGTCGAGCGGCACCTCGACGGAGGCGCATTCCATGTCCGCGGGCCGGTCCGCGCCGGTGCACGGCTCCCAGTCGTCCTGCGTGGCCGGCACGACGGCCAGCGCCGCGAGCAGGAGGGTAGTGGTCACGAAAGTCATGCCGTCTACGCTCGCCGCCGCCCGACCGGATCTCCATGGCGCTGCGACCCGTCCCGGCGGTAGTGCCAGGACTACTCCGAGATGAGCAACCGGAAAACGCTGAATGTCTTCTTGATGATGCTCGCCAGAAAGGGCGGCATATGACTACTTATGTCGCCTTTTCGGGTAATCCAGGTATTCCATGTCGATCGTAGTATCCAGTGCTGAGGTCCCTGCTGCCATGAAGAAGGTGGGCATTGTCGCGTCCACAGCCCGAACTCGGGCAGATCTCCGGCTACCGGCTCACCGGTTTCCTCGGTGAGGGTGGCCAGGGCACGGTGTATCGCGGCCTGAGCCCGTCCGGCGACGAGGTCACGATCAAGGTCCTGCACGCCCGGATGTCGGAGGACGCAGAAGAGCGGCGCAGGTTCTTCCGGCAGGTGGATCTCGCGCGACGGGTGGCGCCGTTCTGCACCGCCCGGGTGCTCGACATGGGGATGCACGAGGACCGGCCGTACATCGTGAGCGAGTACGTGCGCGGCGAGTCCCTCGACCGCGTGGTCAGGCAGGAGGGGCCGCGTACCGGCGGCGGGCTGGATCGGCTGGCGATCGCGACCGCGACCGCGCTGGCCGCGATCCACCGCGCCGGGGTCGTGCACCGCGACTTCAAGCCCGCCAACGTCATCCTCGGACCCGAGGGCCCGGTGGTGATCGACTTCGGCATCTCGCGGGCGCTCGATCACGCGGTCACCCAGTCCGGGGCGTTCGGCACGCCCGGCTACACGGCGCCCGAGCAGGTCAGCTCCGACCAGATCGGGCCGGCCGCGGACGTGTTCAGCTGGGCCGCCACGATGGTGTACGCGGCCACCGGGCGCCGGCCGTTCGCGGGCGCGACGGTCCCGGCGGTGCTGCACGCACTCCTGTACGAGGAGCCGGACCTGACCGGCGTGCCGGAATCGTTGTCACCTCTGGTGAGCGCCTGCCTGGACAAGGACCCCGAACGCCGGCTCGCCGCCGACGACCTGGTCCGCGCCCTGACCGGCGGCGACACCCTCCCGGCCGCGGGGCTCACCGAGCCGCCGCCCGAACCCAAGCGGAGGGTGCCACGGAGCGCGCTGGCGGCCGTCGCCGCGGCGGTCGCGGCCGTGGTGCTGGCGGTGGCGATGTGGCCGGAGCCGGCCGTCGTCCGCGACCCCGGGCCCGTACGCACGACCGCGCAGGGCACCCCGTTCGGCAAGGAGATCGGCAAGCCGCTGTCCGGCCACACCAACGACGTGCGGGCGGTGGCCGTCGGCACGCTCGACGGCGTTCCCGTCACGCTGACGGGCTCGGACGACGAGACCGCCCGCGTCTGGAACCTGCGTACCTCGCAGCCGATCGGGCAGCCGCTCGCCGGCCACACGGAGTGGGTCAGAGGCGCCGCGCTGGACCAGCTCGACGGCGTGCCGATCGCCGTCACCGCCGGCGACGACGACACGGCCCGCGTATGGGACCTCGCCAAGGGCGGATCACGAACTCTGGCCGGGCACGAAGGCGACGTCAAGGGCGTGGCGACCGGCCGGATCGGCGGCACGCACGCCGCCGTCACGGCCTCCGCCGACGGCACCGCCCGCGTCTGGGACCTGCGGACGGGCGAGCAACTCGGCACGCCCCTGGCCGGCCACCAGGGCGCGGTGTGGGCGGTGGCCGTCGGCCAGGTCGGCGGCACGCCGCTCGCGGTGACCGCCGGCGACGACGCGACCGTGCGGGTGTGGGACCTGAACTCCAGGAAGCAGCTCGGTGCACCGATGACCGGGCACTCCGGGTGGGTGCGGTCGGTCGCGATCGGCAATCTGGACGGCACGCCGGTCGCGGTCACCGGCGGCGAGGACATGACGGTGCGGGTGTGGGATCTGGGCGCCAGGAAGCAGCTCGGTGCGCCGATGGCCGGGCACTCCGGGTGGGTCTGGTCGGTCGCGATCGCCAACCTGGACGGCACGCCCGTGGCCGTGACCGGTGGCGAGGACACGACCGTGCGGGTGTGGGACCTGGGCACGAGGAAACAACTCGGCACGCCGTTCACCGGGCACGCCGACTGCGTCTGGTCGGTGGCGATCGGTCTGCTCGACGGCCGGCCGATCGCCGTCAGCGGCAGCAGGGACCAGACGGCCCACGCCTGGAGCCTCGGCCCGCCGTACCCGGCCGGCGGTTGATCCTCAGCCGGCGAACCGCGCGACCGCCGGGATGCGCCGCAACACGAGCCGGTCCAGCAGCAGGGTCGCCGCCATCGTGACCCCCGCCAGGGGGAACAGCAGCCCGAGCACCGCCATGACGGCGATCACCCCGTACGCGGTGCGCCGGTCCGACGGGCGGGCGGGCGCTCCGGCGCGGCCTCGCGGGCGGCGTTTCCACCACATCCACACGCCGGTGACCACGAGCGTGATGAGCGCCAGGCAGGCGGCGAGCATCACGACCAGGTTGGCCGGGCCGTACCTGCGGCCCTCGTGCAGCGCGATGCCCTGCTCGACGACCTTGGCCATGGTGCCGTACTCGGCCCATCCGTACGACGCGGAGCTCGCGGACTCGGGGACGGGCAGCCGTTCCGCCGCCCATGGCACCTTGGCGTCGGGGTGGGCGGAGAGGTCACCGGACAGGGGTGGAGTGGAGGTGTGCGGGAAGTCGCCGGCGTTCGGGGCGGTAGAGCCGGTACGCTCCTGGATCCGCTGCAGCCCGTCGCCCCACACGCCCGACCAGGGCAGCCCGGAGAGCACTAGGAACACGACCACCGCGTCCGAGCCGACCCCTACCCAGACGTGCAGGCGGCGCAGCCGGCCGCGGGCCGAGCCCGGAGCCTTCCCGCGGGTGCGGCGGCCGGTCCACCACAGATACGTGCCGGTGGGCTCCGTTCCGGAGGCACGCACACGACAGCGGCGTGCGCGAACAGCAGGGGACGGTCGCGGCCGGCGTCCGGCCACGACGAGACGGCCGCACGGACGTGTTCGTCACGTGGGCTGCGGACTCACGTCATCCTGCGGTACGCGGCGGTCCCCGGCGGCACATCGTCCAGGCCAGGACCTGGGGTGCGAGAACGCCGGACGCGACTGCCGTGATCGGGCCCGGACGGGGTGGCGGGGAGGTCGAGAGCCTGGCGGTGAGCCACAGGCTCCGTAGGGAGCAGGCCAGCAACAGCAGGAGCGTCACCAGCGCCGTCTCGCCCCGCTCCAGCCACCACGCGCACATGATCGTGACCATCACGTGGGCCGCCAGCATGCCGATCCCCGCTTGGAGCCCGCCTCCGCCGTGATGGTCCGACAAGGTCGTGGCACCCGAGCTGAACAGCTGATGCATGCCGTACTGGGCCGTGAACGAGGCCACGACCAGCGTCCCCATGGAGCGGCGACGGCGGGCCAGGAAGAACGCGCCCGCCCCGGTCGCGGCGGTCGCCGCGGCGACGGTCCCCAGGCCGGCGCCTGGGCCCCCGGCCAGCATGTGCATCCCCAGAGCGGCGTACACGCAGACGACCGCGAACACCGCGGCCCGCAGCCCGCGCAGGCCGGGCCGGCCGGCCTGCGCGGTGTCCCTGCTGCCGGTGCCGCTGCGTCCTTTCTGACGGGGGTTCATGCGCGATCACCGCTCACATCACGAGATACGAGGGCGTTTCAGGAAAAGTTCAGGCACGTCTGGGGGTGGGGCTGCTTGCGTTTTACATGACTTTGCGGTCGGCGGGCGTAGCGTCGAGGGCGTGAGGTCCAGCTTGGCGCTGCTCGCCGCCTGCGCCTGTCTCCTGGCCGGATGCGGCGCCCAGGCCTCCCCGCCCGCGACGTCCGCGCCCGCGCCTGCGACACCGGTGCCCGCGACGCCCGCGCCCGCATCACCCGCGCCCCAGACGACGTCACCCTCGGCTGAAGCGACGCCCACCGCACCCGGGGCCTCGCCGACCGGGCAGGCCACGGCGGGCGCCGGACCGGCCACGGCGGATGCCGGGCTCGTCGCGCGGTTGCGGCGCGGTGGCTACGTGCTCTACGTCCGTCACACGGCGAGCGAGGCCACCCAGGACGACCCCACGCCGGACCTCGCCGACCCTGCCACCCAGCGCAACCTCTCCGAGGAGGGCAGGGCGCAGGCGCGGGAGATCGGCCAGGCCGTCAGAAGGCTGCGCATCCCCATCGGCCAGGTGCTCGCCAGCCCCTACCGGCGCACTCGAGAGACCGCCGAGCTCGCGTTCGGCCAGGCGCGGGAGAGCCGTGACCTCATCAACGAGGTCTACCCAGGCGCCGACGACGCCGCGCTGGCCGCGGCGCTGCGCCGCCTGCTGGACGCCCGTCCCGCCGCGGGCGTCAACACCGTGCTGGTCTCGCACGGATTCAACCTGGCCCGCGCCACCGGCCTGTCCTCGGCCGAGGGCGACACGTTCGTCTTCGTCCCTGGCGACGGCGACCCGGTGGCCAGGATCGGCGTCGACGAATGGCGATCATTGAAGGAGTAGCCGTGACCCGCTTGGCAAGCGTACTGACGCGAAGCGCACCGCTGGCGGTGTTCCTCGTGCTCGCCGCCTGCACCGCATCGCCCGCCGCACCTCCCCGGACCACCGCACCCGCGCAGACCGGCGCTCCGCCTCAGACGGATGCCCCGGCGCGGAACGCCGGGCCGGCCGTTCAGCGGTTCGAGGTGCCGAGCGGGGCCGGGCCGCACGACGTGGCCCCGGCCGCCGACGGCGGCGTGTGGTTCACCGCGCAGCACGCGGGCTACCTCGGCCATCTCGACCCCAAGACCGGCAAGGTCACGCAGGTGCCGCTGGGTGACGGCTCCCGGCCGCACGGCGTCATCACCGGGCCGGGCGGCCACGCCTGGGTGACCGACAGCGGCCTCAACGCGATCGTCCGGGTCGACGCCGAGAGCCGCCAGGTCCGCGCCTACCCGCTCCCCGGCGACCGCGCGGGCGCCGACCTCAACACGGCGGTGTTCGACGCCAAGGGCGTGCTCTGGTTCACCGGCCAGAGCGGCGTCTACGGCCGCCTCGCCCCGGACTCGGGCAAGATCGACGTGTACGACGCCCCGCGCGGCGCCGGCCCGTACGGGATCACCACCACCCCGGACGGCGACGTCTACTACGCCTCGCTGGCCGGCAGCCACATCGCCAGGATCACCCCGGACACCGGCCGCGCCACGGTCCTCGAACCCCCGACCGCGGGTCAGGGCGCCCGCCGTGTCTGGGCCGACAGCACCGGCCGCGTCTGGGTCAGCGAGTGGAACGGCGGCCGCCTGGGCCGTTACGACCCCGCCTCCGGAGCCTGGAAGGAATGGCCGCTCCCCGGGGACGCCCCCCAGCCGTACGCCGTCTACGTCGACTCCGCCGACATCGTGTGGATCAGCGACTTCGGCAGCGACCGGCTGATCAGCTTCGACCCCGCCACCGAGCGCTTCACCCCCGCGAACGGCGAGGCCGCGCAGGTGCGCCAGATCCACGGGCGCCCGGGCGAGGTGTGGGGCGCCGCGTCCGGCCAGGACGCGTTGCTCCTCATCCGGACAACCTCGGGATAGGTCAGAGGAGGCTGGAGACGCCGCTGTAGACCAGGCGCGGCGGCTTGCCGCCGAACAAGTGGCTGACGGTGACGAACTTGTAGCCGCGCGCCGACAGGGTCTTCAGAATCCGCGGCATGGCCCGCACGGTCGTGGGGTGGATGTCGTGGAAGAGCACGATGCTGCCGGGGCGTACCGACTTGATCGTCTTCTTGGCGACCCTGGTGCTGTCGCGGTGCAACCAGTCGAGCGTGTCCACGCTCCACATCACCAGGGGACGCGTCGTCTGCATCCGCACAGAGGCGTTGAACGCCCCGTACGGCGGCCTCATGAGACGGGGCACGAGCCCCGTCGCGGCCCTGATCGCCTGGTCGGTGCGGGCCAGCTCGGCACGCACGCCCACCGGCGACAGCCGGGTCAGGTCGGAGTGCGACCAGGTGTGGCTGCCGATCTCGTGCCCGGCCGCGACGGTGCGGCGCAGGATGCCGGGGTACGCGGCGACGTTCTGCCCCACGACGAAGAACGTGGCCCGCGCGCGATGGGCCCGCAACTGGCGCAGCAACGCGTCCGTGTACTGGCCGGGGCCGTCGTCGAAGGTGAGCGCCACGCACTTGACACGGCGGCAGTCGACCGGGCGGCCTCGCACGTCCTGAGCCGCGGTCAACAGCGGGTGGAGCAGCGCCTGCGACGCCTTCGACCAGGTTTCCGCCAGATCGGCGCCGGCTTGTGGCGCCGCCGCGGCAGCCGGGACGCCGCCGTCCTTGAAGCCGGGATGGACCGCTGCTTGGACCGTTCCAGAATCGGCCGTCAGCAGGCCGGCGCCGCATGTCGCCGTGCTCAGGACTGCCGTGGCGAGCATCCTCGCCGTCCCCCGTCTCGCCCGAGGCCGTGCCGTCCAGCACGATCTAGCACCGATGTTCATTTGTCCCCCTAGCGCACCGCCCCCGGTGCGACTGTGTCGGATGGTCGCGCTCGCACGGGGGCTCCGCTGGTCACGCGAGCTGCCGCTCTCCGCCCCCAGGCTCGCCGTTCCGCCGTGAACGCGGTCCCGGCTTTCGCCGGGACCGCCCCATATGAGTTCGACAACTGTCGTTCGTACCTGGTTCGTGGGAGACCGCTTTCCGGATGAATCGACTTGGCGGACGGCCGGACCGGCGCGTTGCTTGATCCGGCGTTCCCGGGCCGAGGATCATGCGGGGAATGGACTACTATCTGATCTCCACCTCGGCATACGACCGTTCACCGGCAGGAGTGCTGGTGGAGGAGTTCGTGCTCTGCGAGGACTTCACCGCGGCCGGCATCGACAGCGCCGAATGGGGATCGGAGACCGGTGAGTGGCTGGCGGCCCCGGAGGTGAGTCGCGCCATCCGGGCCAACGGCGCCCTGCGCAGTCGGGTGACGCCGGTGAGCCGGCAGGACGCCCGCGACGCCTACGCCTACCTCGGCGGGGGCGAGCTGCCGGAGGAGGACCGGCTGCGCGAGCACTTCCGGCGCCGCCAGCCCCTTCCCACGTCCTCGCCGCTGCACCTGGGCAGCGCGCCGGCCAAGGCGCGCCGCTACCGGATCCTGTTCGCCGGCGAGCTGGGTGCGGACGGGCTGGCCGCCGCGCAGGCGGCGCTGCGGCTTGAGCCGACCGGTGACGCGCGCGTGGTCGGCAAGGCGTCGGGCAGCGTGAGCGGCCACGGCTTCACGTGGGAGCTGCGCCGCATCGGGGCCGGCATCGCCTGGTGCGTGGACGTCACCGTACGACTGGGCGCGGGGCCGCTCGCCACGCTCGGCGCGCTGCTCCACCACCACCGGCAGGCCATCCGCGAGCAGGGCTTGATCCCGGTCACGGTTGAACGCTTCGCCTGAATGTCACATTTCGCCGCCCTACACCGTCATGGAGGTGAACGGACCACCGACCTGACGGGGTTGTGATGAAGGGCAGTTCACTGGCCAAGGCGCTGGACGACCGGATCGGCGGGGCCGCCTTCATGAAGAAGGCGATGCGCAAGGTCTTCCCCGACCACTGGACGTACTTACTCGGGGAGATCGCGCTGTACTCCTTCGTGGTCGTCCTGCTCACCGGCGTGTTCCTCACGTTCTTCTTCAAGCCGACGATGGAGGAGGTGCTCTACAACGGCGCGTACGTGCCGCTGCGCGGTGTGCGGATGAGCCAGGCGTACGCCTCCGCACTGGAGATCAGCTTCGAGGTGCGGGGCGGTCTGCTGATGCGGCAGATGCACCACTGGGCCACGCTCGTCTTCCTCGCCGCCATCGTCGCCCACCTGCTGCGGAACTTCTTCACCGGCGCGTTCCGCAAGCCTCGTGACCTGAACTGGCTGATCGGCGTGGTGCTGTTCGTGCTGGTGATGTTCAACGGGCTGTTCGGCTACTCGCTGCCCGACGACCTGCTGTCCGGCGCCGGGCTGCGGATCCTGCACGGGATCACGCTGTCGATCCCGCTGGTGGGGACGTATCTGGCGGCGTTCCTGTTCGGCGGGGAGTTTCCCGGCGATGACATCATCGCCCGGCTGTACAGCATTCACGTGCTGCTGATCCCCGGGTTGTTGCTGGTGCTCATCCCGCTGCACGCGGTGGTGCTGACCTGGCGGCAGACGCACACCCAGTTCCGCGCCAAGGGGCTCACGGACCGGGTGGTGCGGGGCGCGCCGTTCTTCCCGGCGTTCGTGGCCAAGACGACGGTGTTCTTCCTGTGGGTGCTCGGGGTGGTCGCGCTGCTCGCCACCGTGTTCCAGGTCAACCCGATCTGGCTGTACGGCCCGTACGTGCCGAGCACGGTCAGCGCGGGCTCGCAGCCGGACTGGTACATGGGTTTCATGGAGGGCGCACTGCGGATCATGCCGCCGTGGGAGTTCACCGTGTTCGGCTTCACGGTCACCATGAGCGTGCTGATCCCCGCGCTGGTGGCGCCGGGGCTGCTGTTCACCGGGCTGGCGCTGTACCCGTTCGCCGAGCGGTGGATCACCCGTGACAACGCCGTCCACCACCTGCTGGACCGGCCGCGCGAGGTGCCGAACCGGGTCGGCATCGGCGTCGCCGGGGTCGTCTTCTACGGCGTGTTGTGGATGGCCGGCGGCAACGACCTGATCGCCGCGACGTTCCACATCTCGCTGAACGCGACGACCTGGATCTTCCGTGTCGCGGTCGTGGCCGGGCCGGTGCTGGGCTTCGTGGTCGCCCGGCGCATCGCCCTGGGGCTGCGGGCCCGCGACCGGCACACCACCGCCCACGGCGTGGAGACGGGCGTGATCGTACGCGGCTCGGAGGGCGGGTTCGCCGAGGTCGAGCGGCCGGTCACCGAGGAGGAGACCGCGGTGCTCGTGCCACCGGCGCCACCGGCCCTGCCGCCCGCGCCGAACGGCGACGTCCCGCCTCCGGTCAGGCGCCGCGTCCGGGACGCCGCGCAACGCGCGTGGCGAGCCTGAAAGTCGCCGAGCCCGCGACGAATGATCAGGGGACCGGGACGGCAGGCACGGCGACCGGGCCGGTCAGCGGGTTGAGCACGTCCGCCTGGGACTGCCCGGTCAGCACGACCGCGAACCGCCACCCCGGCCCCGCGTGCCGAAGGTGCTCCTGGGCAGCGCGACCGTGATCGTCCGCGTGCTTCCGGAAGCCCGGACCGCCGCGCCCGCCTGGGCCGAGCCCGCGGCGGTCACCCACACCGGGGCCGGGCACGCGGCCGGCACCGGAGTGTCAAGCCCGCCATCTCGGGAAGAAAGTCCACCGGTGACCCATTTGTCAGGCACGGGAGGCATCAACGATGCGGAACGGCCGGACCATCGCGAGTGCCCTCGCCGCGGCAGCGCTCCTGATCGCCGGATGCACCTCCGGCGGCGGCACGTCGACGCCGGGCAAGCCCGCGGAGCAGGGGCCGGTGGCCAAGCTGGCGCTCACCCCTGCCGACGGCACGAAGAAGGTGCCTCCGGACACCGGGATCAGTGTCAAGGTCACCGACGGCAAGGTCACCAAACTGGCCGTCGCCGACGCCAAGGGCCGGGAGGTACGCGGCTCGGTGGCCGCGGACGGGACGTGGCGTCCCCGGTGGGCGTTACGGCCGTCGACGGCGTACACCGTCAGCGCGGAGGCGACGGGCACGGACGGCAAGCCGGTGGCGGCGCGGTCGACGTTCACCACGCTGAAGCCGAAACGCGTCCTGGCGAGCGGCATGTCGCCCCTGGACGGCGAGAAGGTCGGCGTCGGCATGCCCGTGCAGTTGCTGCTGTCCCAGCCGATCACCGCCAAGGAGGACCGTGCCAGGATCGAGCGGGCCCTCGTGGTGCGCATGTCCGAGCCGGTCGAGGGCGCCTGGAGCTGGGTGAGCGACCGGGAGGTGCAGTTCAGGCCGCGCGAGTACTGGCCGGTCGGCGAGAAGGTCACGGTGGAGGCGCACCTGACCGGCCTGCGCGCCGGTGAAGGGCTGTGGGGCACCAAGGACCGCAGCCTGACCTTCACCGTCGGGCCGGAGCACATCACCAAGGTCAGCAACAAGACCCACCGGGCGGTCGTCAGGGAGAACGGAGAGGTCGTCAAGACCATCCCGGTCAGCCTCGGCAGACCGGGCGACGACAGCTACTCCGGCGTCATGATCGCCCAGGAGAAGGCGGCGGACATCGTCATGGACTCGGCCACCATCGGCGAGCCCGGCGAGTACCGCATCCGCACCAAATGGAACGTCCGCATGACCTACAGCGGCACCTTCTTCCACGCGGCACCATGGTCGACCGGAGCCCAGGGCAGCCGTAACGTCAGCCACGGGTGCGTGAACGCCAGCCCGGAGAACGCCCGCTGGTTCTACGAGTTCACCCAGCGGGGCGACATCATCGAGGTGACGGGTACGTCGAGGAAACTGCAGTTCGGCAACGGGCCGACGCCGTGGGCCAAGTCCTGGGAGGACTGGCTCGCCGGCAGTGCGCTCGGCAAGCCCGTCAACGGCTGACCGGCCGGTGCGCGAGGGCAGGCGGATGGACGCAGACTGGGGAGATATCGTCGCCGGGCACGAAAGGCGTTGAGGGATCGCGTTGCATGCTGACGGAAGCGGACGGGGAGCTGTCCGGCTTCCCGCCGTCCTGCTGTGGATGCTGGTCTGGCTGCTGAACTTCTACGAGTTCCTGCTGGCCTTCTAACCCTGCCCGCTAACCCTGCCCGCCGGCAACCACCAGCCCGGACTCGTACGCGAACACGACCAGCTGCGCCCGGTCACGCACCCCCAGCTTCGTCATCGACCTGCTCACATGCGTCTTGGCGGTGGCCTCGCTGATCACCAGATGCGCGGCGATCTCCTCGTTCGACATGCCCCGTCCCACCAGGGCGACGATCTCCCGCTCCCGCCCGGTCAACCGCTCCGCCTCCGGCACGGGCGCCGGCCGCGGCGGCGTGCTGACGTACTCCTCGATGAGGCGGCGCGTCACCGACGGCGACAACAACGCGTCGCCCCGGGCGGCCACCCGCACCGACTGCAGCAGGTCGCCCGGCTCGATGTCCTTGAGCAGGAACCCGCTGGCCCCGGCCCGGAGCGCGGCGAAGACGTACTCGTCGAGCGCGTAGTTGGTGAGGATCACCACCCGCACCCCGTCCAGCTCCGGATCCGCGCCGATCCTGCGCGTGGCCTGGATGCCGTCGAGCAGCGGCATCCGCACGTCCAGCAGCGCCACGTCCGGCCGCAGCCGCCGGGCCAGCTCCACGGCCTGCGCCCCGTCGCCGGCCTCACCGACCACCGCGATGTCGTCGGTCAGCTCGAGCAGCGCCTTGAAACCGGCCCGGATGAGCGGCTGGTCGTCGGCCAGCAGGACGCTGATCACGACCGCACCGGAACGGGCAGCTCCGCGCGCACGCTGAAGCCGCCGTCCTCGCCCGGGCCGGCGGTCAGCGACCCGCCGACGGCGACCGCGCGCTCGCGCATCCCGATCAACCCCATTCCCGGACCTGCCGTGCCCGCCTCGCCGTCGTTGTCCACCCGCAGCGTGATCCCCGCCGGATCGTAGCCGACGGCCACCGCGACCGCCGCCGCGCCCGCGTGCCGCAGCACGTTCGTCAGCGCCTCCTGCACGATCCGGTACGCGGCCCGGTCGACCTCGGGCGGCGCCGCGTACGGGGCGCCGGAAACGGTGTACGACACCCGCAGCCCCGCCCCCTCGGCCCTGGACACCAGCCGCGGCAGCCCGGCGAGCCCGCCGTCGGGGGCGGCCTGGCGCAGCACGCCCAGCGTGGCACGCAGCTCGTTCATGGCCTCGTGCCCTGACTCCTTGATCGCCGCCAGCGCCTCGCGGGTCCGCGCCGGGTCCCGCTCCAGCAGCTCCATGGCCACCGCGGCCTGCACGTTCACCACGGAGATGCTGTGCGTGAGCGAGTCGTGCAGCTCCTGGGCGATCCACAGCCGTTCCTCGCCCGCCCGGCGCAGCGCCGCCTCCTCGCGGGTGCGCTCGGCCTCCTCCGCGCGCTCCTCCACGGCCCGCAGGTACGCCCGGCGGCCCCTGGCCACCTCGCCGACCACCACCATCGCCACCAGCCAGCCGCTCAGCAGCGTCATCCCGTCGCCGAGCGCCGGATCCTGGTCGGCCAGCGCCATGAGCCCGTACACCGCCACGGCCAGCGTCACCGCCAGCCAGATCGCCGCCTTGCGGCGGCCGAGCGAGGCGAGGGTGTAGACCGAGGCCAGCGCGGGCGCGGCGGCGAACACGCCGGGGTAGTGGGCGAAGTAGTAGGCGATCCCGGCCGCCGCCGCGACCAGCCCGGCGGCCAGCGGCGCCGCCCGCCGCCAGCTCAGCGACAGGGACGCGACGACGATCAGCGTCACCCCCGCCGGGTCGAGCGGCCGCTCGCCCGGGCCGGTCCACGACAGGTTCGCGTACGTGCCTCCCGTGATCGCCACCAGTGCGCCCGCCGCCACGAGCGCGTCGATCCTCCGGCTGTTCATGCTCACAAGGTAGGGGAGGCCGTCCACACCGGACGTCACCCCCCGGTCGTACGTTTCCGGGCGCGGGCACGCGCCATACCACCACGGGAGTACGCCCGAGTGCCCTCCGCCGGGCGACGCCGCCCCGGCGTGCGGGGTCGCACCATGGCGGCCATGACCTCATCAACCACCACCTCCTGGATCGTCTGGTCGCTCCGGGTGACGGCGACCGTGCACCTGGCCGGGGTGCTCGGGCAGGCGGCGCTGGCCGGGCTCTTCCTCACCGGCGACGTCGACCTGCTGACCTGGCACAGGAACAACGCGGGGTTCACGCACAGCGTGCTGTACCTGCAGCTCGTGGCCGCGATCCTGCTGTGGCGGCCGGGCCGGGGGCCGCTGTGGCCCGCCCTGGCCGGTCTCGGCCTCGTGGTGGCCGAGACCGTGCAGGTGGCGGCGGGGCAGGACCGGGTCATCGCGCTGCACTTCCCGCTGGGCATGGCGATCTTCGGGATGTCCGCCGTGTTCACCGCCTGGACCTGGCGCCGGGTGAGCACGTCATGAGGGCCGTCTCGCGGCGGGCGTTCCTCGGGATGCTCGGCGGAGCGGGGATGGCGGCCGCCGGATGCGGGGCACTCGCCGAGACCTCGGGGCAACTGCTCGCCAGCCGGTTGCCGCTGCCCCGGCCGTTCACGGTGCCGCTGCCGGTTCCCGAGGTCGCCCGGCCGGTGCGTCCTGGCCGGTACGAGGTGACGCAGCGGGTGGCGGCGGCCGAGATCATCCCGGGTACGACCACCGAGGTCTGGGGGTATGGCGGGACGTTCCCCGGGCCGACGTTCGAGCTGCGGCGCGGGGAGCGAGCCACGATCGCCGTCCGCAACGAGCTGCCCGTGCCGACCTCCACCCACTTGCACGGCGGCGTCAACCCGCAGGACTCCGACGGCTACCCGACGGACCTGGTCGTGCCCGCGAACTACGCCGCGGACCACCACGGTCACGGCGAGGCCCGGCCCGGCGGCCACGCCGCGGGGCGCCAGCACGCGGAGACCCGGCACCAGACCGTGAAGGACTACCACTACCCGCTGGACCAGCGGGCCGCCACGCTCTGGTACCACGATCACCGCATGGACCACACCGCGCCGCAGGTGTGGCGAGGGCTGGCCGGGATGGTGCTGGTGCGGGACGACGAGGAGGACGCGTTGCCGCTGCCTCGGGGGGAGCGTGAGCTGCCGCTGATGATCTGCGACCGGGCCTTCGACACGGACGGCTCCTTCCGCTACCCGGACCCGCACAGCGCCGGTTCCTTCGGGGGCGACTACATGGAGGGCGTCGAGGGCGACGTGATCCTCGTCAACGGCGCACCCTGGCCGGTGGCCGAGGTGACGGCCACCCGCCACCGCCTGCGGCTGCTGAACGCGTCCAACGCCCGCCGCTACCGGCTTCAGCTCGCCCCCGGCGGTCGCTTCGTCCAAATCGGCAGTGACGCCGGCCTCCTGGCCGTGCCCATCGCGCACGACACGATCCCGATCGCGCCGGGGGAGCGGTACGACGTGGTGGTCGACTTCTCCGCCTACCCCGTCGGCAGCACGGTCACCCTCGTCAACACCCTGGCCACCGGTTCGGCCGGAAACGTCATGCGGTTCCGCGTCACCCGGCGAGCCGCCGACGACAGCGCCGTGCCGCGGAGGCTGTCCCACCCTGAGGCCCGGCCGGCGGCGGTGGCCACCCGGACGTTCGACTTCCGCAGGACGGGGAACGCCTGGACGATCAACGGCCACTCGTACCGGCCCGGCGTCCCGCTGGCCCGGCCCCGCCTGGGCACGGCCGAGGTCTGGCGCCTCACCAGCGACTTCCACCATCCGGTGCACGTCCACCTGGCCCACTTCCAGGTGCTCGCCCGCAACGGCCGGCCGCCGGCCGCCACCGACGGCGGCTGGAAGGACACGGTGGACGTGCGCCCGTACGAGGTCGTGGACGTGCTCGCCCGCTTCCACGGCTACCGGGGCCGCTACATGCTGCACTGCCACAACCTCGAACACGAGGACATGGCGATGATGGCCGACTTCGAGGTGATCTGACCCGTAGACGCCGCATGCTCCGGCATCCGCCGGCCCGAACGCATGCGGGCCGTCGTGCGGGGCGAGCCGGCCTGCCCCCGAGGGGTGCGGAAAAGTGCCGTAGGGGAAACTGCTTCACAGACGTCTTCATCTGATGTTCGGAGCTAGGAGCAGCCATGCACATCGTACGGTTCGTCAGCCCCCTGACCGGCGCGGCCGCGGTCGGCGTCGATGACGGCGGACAGGTGGTGGAGCTGCCCGGGGTCACGACCGTCGGCGAATTGTTGCGGTTGTCGTCCGGGGAACTGCGCGAGCGGTGCGCCGGGGCGGACGGGACCCGGCACCCGTCGGGCTCGGTACGCAGGCTGGCGCCGGTGGACGGGGTGATGGAGGTCTGGGCGGCGGGCGTGACGTACCGGCGCTCGCGCGAGGCGCGGGTGCTGGAGAGCGAGCGGGCCGCCGACGTGTACGAGCTGGTCTACGATGCCGAGCGGCCCGAGCTGTTCTTCAAGTCGGCGGCGTGGAAGGTGTCCGGGGACGGCGGGCGCATCGCGGTGCGGGCCGACTCGGAGGTCGACGTCCCTGAGCCGGAGCTGGGGCTGGTGCTCAACACGGCCGGCGAGATCGTCGGCTACACGGTGGTCGACGACGTGAGCTCGCGGACCATCGAAGGGATCAACCCGCTCTACCTGCCGCAGGCCAAGATCTACCTGGGCGCGTGCGCGGTGGGGCCGGCGATCCGGCCCGCGTGGGAGGTCGCGGATCCGTACGCGCTGGACATCACGCTCACCATCGGCCGGGCAGGGGAGACGGTGTGGGACGGCAAGGCCTCCACGTCGCAGCTGCACCGCCGCCTGGACGACCTGGCCGGCTACCTGTACCGGGCCGACTCCTTCCCGGACGGCGCGGTGCTGGCCACCGGCACGTGCCTGGTCCCCGACCTGCCGTTCACGCTGCAGGACGGGGACACCGTGACCATCGGCATCTCCGAGATCGGCACCCTGACCACCACCGTCGTCAGGGGCCTGGACCGGATGACGGCTCAGACGTAGGCGATCACCGCCCCCACGGTGACCTCGCGCAGCTGATCTCCGCCGCGCCGACTCCGACGGCCCCTCTCGCCTCTCGCGTGATTCCGGTTGCTTATGGGAATGTCGAACGCATCTAGCCGCAACGCCCGGTGTGCTTGACTTCCGCCCTGTAACCACACCCTCTGGGAGGGTTCATGGGGGAGTTCGTGGGGATCGACCCCCGAGGCGCACATGAGCTGATCCGCCGGATGGAGGCGGGCAAACAGGCCCTGACCAGGACCCGGTCAGGACTCGACGCGGCCATCGCCGAGGCAGGCGAGGACTGGGCCGGCCGCCAGGGCACCGGAGCCATGCACCGCACCTGGTCCTTCTACGACGAGTCGCAGCAGGACCTGAAGTGGCGCATCGACACCATCGAGCAGCTGGTGCCGGTACGCGAGAAGGGCATGCTCACCGGGACCTTCCCGTTCGGCAGCGAGACCGAGGCCGTGTCGGCCGCCGTGACCGACGCGAACGAGCTCGCCGAGACGTTCCAGAACCACGACCGGTACCTGCCCGGCGACAACTGGCTCAGGAAGGCCGCCGGGCCGCTCAAGGGCAAGGTCGGCGACCCGGCCTACGCGGCCGCGCTGCTGGCCGGGCTCGGCGGCCCCGATGCGTTCGTGAAGATCTTCCGCGAGTGGATCGACACCCAGGCCGCCGGGCAACACCGAGGGCTCCAGCCCGAAGCGCTCGGACGAGCGGCCGCCTCCACCCCAGGACAGCTGGCCGCCGCCTTCGCCAGCGCCGAACGCACCGGGCGGCTCGGCGGCGAATGGTACGAGATGGTGGTTACCGCCCCGGCGGACGTCCTGACGACGCTGGTCGCGCTGGCCGGCCAATCCAGCACGTTCCTCAACCGGGTGGCCATCAACCTGCTGAACCGCCCGCAGGAGGCCGAACCCACGGACCCGGACTGGAACCTCCACAACCTCGCCCAGGCGTACACGGCCAACCCGGACGCGTTCCAGCAACTGCTGGCCGAGCACCCGAAGGAGTCCGGCGTCCTCCTGGACGCCGACACCGGCAACCCCGCCTACGAGACTGCACTGGCGGACGCGCTGCACAACGCGCTGAAGCCGGGCGCCGGGGCGGAGGGGTTGCGCGAGCGGGCGTGGTTCACCGTCATCCGCAGCAACACCGACCTGCCCGGAATCGAGGCGTTGAAGACAGGGAGTGCCAGGCCGTGACGACCAAACAGCAGCTGCTCAGGGACGCCGCCGCGAAGGAGGCGCTCGCGTCCGCCTTCACCAGGTACGCCAAAGGCCTGGTCGACGCTTTCGACGGCATCCCCGCGCGGCATGGGGAGTTCGAGGGCTTCTGGAGGGGCCCGTCTGTGGAGCGGTATCTCTCGCACGCCGTCCGGCTCCGGCGCGAGATGGGCGAGCTCGAGGATTCCTGCCTCGCCACCGCCGACAACCTCCGCCGCCGGGCCAGGCAACTCCGCCAGGACGCCGCCGACCTGACGAGCCAGTGAGCGCCCACGCGAGCCCGCCGACGTGCGTCAGGAGTACCGCGACGCCATCACCGGCCGCCGTGGCAACTACCTGGTCTGGCCCAACGGCCGCTACCCAGGCTCGGCCGCCGGCGGTGTGCGGGCGGACTCCGGCGGGGCCGGTGCCCGCCGGCCCCGGCCCGATCAGCCTCTTCACCTACGGCAACGTCCGCGTGGACTAACCCCGCGGCGGCACGGCCAGCTCGCCGAGCTCCGACCAGCCGTCCTGCGGCACTGTGGCGTTGACGATGCGCGGCGTCTCCGCCAGGTAGTCCGGCAGCGTGCGCTGGGCCTGCTTGAAGTGGTCCGACCGCACGTGCGCGGCCCCGGCCGTGTCGTCGCGGAACGCCTCGACCAGGACGTACTCGTTCGGGTCCTCGATGCTGCGCGACCAGTCGAACCACAGGCAGCCGGGCTCGGCGCGGGTCGCCTCGGTGAACTCGGCGGAGATCTGCGGCCAGCGGTCGGCGTGCTCGGGCAGGATGCGGAACTTGGCGGTAATGAAGATCATCGGCCCTCCATAGATCGATACGAGGAGCCTAGCGAGGGGGATTTCCATGTATGTCATGTAGGAAATGTTGACTTTGTCTTTCGAGATCCGTAGCGTCGTACGTATGAGCGGCCTCTACCTGACCCGGCGCCCGCACGTGGACTTCGGCCACGTCGCCAGCGCGCAGTGTCGCTGATCACGCACCTCAGGCAGACCCCCTTCCCTCCCCCAGAGGAACTCATCGTGATCAAGCTCAGACATGCCCTCATGGCCGCGCTGCTCCCCGCCGTCCTGGCCGGTTGCGGCGGCGCCGAGGCGAAATCCGCGGACTCAGAGGTGAAGGTGCTGCGCTACCAGGGCAGCGCCGGCAACGTCACCTACCCCGAGTTGGCCGAGGAGCTCGGCTTTCTCGGCGACGTCAAGCTGAAGTGGGTGGGCAACACCACCTCGGGACCCCAGGACATCCAGTCCGCGGCCACCGGCCAGACCGACTTCGGCGGCGCCTTCGACGGCGCCATCATCAAGCTCAAGGCGGCCAGGGCCCCGATCAAGGCGGTGATCGGCTACTACGGCTCCGACAAGGACAGCTTCAACGGCTATTACGTCAACGAGAACAGCCCCATCAAGACCGCCCGCGACCTCATTGGCAAAAAGATCGGCGTCAACACGCTCGGCGCGCACCACGAGGCCGTCATCAAGGAGTATCTCAAGCGCGAGGGGCTGACGCCCGAGGAGATCAAGCAGGTCCAGCTCGTGGTGATCCCGCCGGTCAACACCGAGCAGGCCCTCCGGCAGGGTCAGCTCGACGTCGGCACGCTCGGCGGCGTGCTCAAGGACAAGGCGCTCGAGCGCGGCGGGCTGCGGCCGCTGTTCACCGACGTGGGCCTGCTCGGCCCGTTCACCGCGGGAGCCACCGTCCTGCGCGAGGACTTCATCGCCGAGAACCCGACCACCACCAAGACCTTCGTGAGCGGCTTCGCCATGGCCATCGAATGGGCGCAGACGCACTCCCGCGAGGAGGTCATCGCCACGTTCGAGCAGATCATCGCCAAGCGCGGCCGCAACGAGACCGCCGACACCGTGAAGTTCTGGAAGAGCACCGGCATCGCCGGCAAGGGCGGCGTCATCGCCGAGAAGGAGTTCCAGACCTGGATCGACTGGCTGCAGCGCGAAGGCGAGATCAAGCCCGGCCAGGTCAAGGCGGCCGACCTCTACACCAACGAGTTCAACCCTTACGCCGGCGGGAGCGGATCATGAGCAGAATCGGCATCAGGAACGTCACCAAGACCTTCCCCGTCAGGGACGCCGGCGAGCCGTTCACCGCGCTGTCCGGCGTGGACCTCGACGTACGCGAGGGTGAGTTCCTCACGCTCGTGGGCCCCAGCGGCTGCGGCAAGTCCACGCTCCTCGACCTGGTCGCCGGGCTGACACCGCCGACGGCAGGGGAGATCGTCATCGACGGCGCGCCCGTCACGGGCCCCGGGCTCGACCGGGGGATCGTCTTCCAGCAGTACGCCCTGTTCCCCTGGCGCACCGCCCAGGCCAACGTCGAGTTCGGACTGGAGGCCAAGGCCGCGCCACGGAAGGAGCGGGCCCGGCGGGCACGTGAGCATCTCGCGCTCGTCGGCCTGACCGGGTTCGAGGACCGCTACCCGCACGAGTTGTCCGGCGGCATGCGGCAGCGGGTGGCCATCGCCCGCAGCCTCGCCTTCGACCCGGACGTGCTGCTGATGGACGAGCCATTCGCCGCGCTGGACGCGCAGACCCGCGAGTCCCTGCAGGAAGAGCTGCTCCGTGTCTGGCAGCACACCGGCAAGACGGTCATCTTCATCACGCACGGCATCGACGAGGCCGTCTACCTGGGGGAGCGGGTCGCGGTGATGACCTCCAGGCCCGGCCGGATCAAGGAGGTCGTGGAGATCGCGTTCGACTCGCGCGAGGGTGACCTGCGGGCCGACCCGGTCTTCGGCGAGTACCGCCACCACGTGTGGAAGCTGCTGCGCGACGAGGTGGCGGCGGCGCAGGTCCAGGAGCGAGAGGTGGCGATCTCCCATGGCTGACACCCGCCAGGAGACGCCGCCCGGCGACCTCCACTGGTACGACCTGCCCGACGACGAAGCACACGAGGACACGGCCGGTCCGGAGGCACAGGACGACACGGCCGGTCCGGAGACACACGACGACACGGCCGGTCCGGAGACACGCGAGGACACGGCCGGCCCGCAGACGCAACGTGCGGCTCGGGCGGTGAGCTGGGGGCGCGCGGCCCGGCGGGCCGCCGTCAACTCGGCGGCCATCCTGCTCCTCCTGGCCGCCTGGGAGGTCCTGCCCAGGCTCGGCGTGCTGGACCGCGTCTTCGTCCCCCCGCTCTCCGAGAGCCTCGTCGCCGGGTACGACCTCCTGATCAGCGGCCAACTCCCCGAGCACCTGCAGGCCTCCCTGGCCCGCTCCCTGGCCGGCTTCGGCCTGGCCATCGTGCTGGCCATCCCGCTCGGCCTGCTGATCGGCTGGTACCGCCCGGTCGCCGACTTCCTGACCCCGCTGCTCGAGCTCTTCCGCAACACCTCGGCGGTGGCGCTGCTGCCGGTGTTCACGCTGATCCTCGGCATCGGCGAGACCACGAAGATCACCTTCGTCCTGTACGCGTGCTCGTGGCCGATCCTGCTCAACACCATCAGCGGCGTGAAGACCGTCGAACCCCTGCTCATCAAGTCGGCCAGGTCCATGGGCCTCGGCCCGGTCCGCCTGTTCCAGAAGGTGATCCTGCCCGCCGCCGTGCCCACGATCTTCACCGGCGTGCGGCTGGCGGGCGCGTACTCGATCCTCGTGCTGCTGTTCGCCGAGATGGTCGGCGCCAAGGCCGGGCTCGGCTACCTCATCCTGGACACCCAGTCCAGCTTCCGCATCCCCGACATGTACGCCGGCATCATCACGATCTCCGTGCTCGGCCTGCTGTTCAACCTGCTCCTGGTCGCCGTCGAGCGCCGCTTCTCCACCTGGAGGACAACGTGACGAGAAAGCTCCACCTCAACGCCTTCCTCATGGGCGTGGGCCACCACGAGGCGGCCTGGCGGCACCCGCGCACCGAGCCGGCCCGGCTCACCGACGTACGCCACTACCAGGATCTGGCCAGGATCGCCGAGCGCGGCAAGCTCGACTCGGTCTTCCTCGCCGACGGCGTGGCCCTGCACGGCAACGTCGCACACAACGCGCTGGGCGGGCTCGAGCCGCTGACGTTGTTGTCGGCCCTGGCCGCGGTCACCGACCACATCGGCCTCATCGCGACCGTGTCGACGACGTACAACGAGCCCTTCCACGTGGCACGCAAGTTCGCCTCGCTCGACCACATCAGCGGCGGCCGGGCCGGCTGGAACATCGTCACCTCGGCCGGCGAGGCCGAGGCCGGCAACTTCGGCGTCGAGCGGCCCGCGCACGCCGCCCGCTACGCCAGGGCCACCGAGTTCCTGGAGGTCGTGCGGAAGTTGTGGGACAGCTGGGAGGACGACGCGATCCTGGGCGACCGCGTCCGCGGCCACTATGCCGACATCGGCAAGATCCATGCGATCGAGCACGCGGGCGAGCACTTCGCGGTGCGCGGCCCGCTCAACACCTCCCGCTCGCCTCAAGGCCACCCGCTCCTGGTGCAGGCCGGGTCGTCGGAGGACGGCAAGGAGTTCGCCGCCCGCTACGCCGAGGCCGTCTTCACCGCGCAGCAGACGCTCGCCGAGGGGCAGGAGTTCTACGCCGACCTGAAGGGCCGCCTGGCCGGGTACGGCCGCCGGCCGGACGAGCTGCTGGTCCTGCCGGGGATCTCGCCGATCATCGGCTCGACCGAGCGGGAGGCGCTGCGGCTGGAGAAGGAGCTGGAGGACCTCATCATCCCCGCGTACGGGCTGGCGCAGCTGTCCCACATGACCGGCATCGACCTGACCGAGGACGCGCTGGACGAACCGCTGCCCGACGTGCCGGTCGAGACGGAGGGCGCCCAGAGCCGCCGCAAGCTGGTCGTGGACCTGGCCAGGCGCGAGCGCCTCACGGTCAGGCAGCTGCTCGGCCGCCTGGCCGGCGGGCGCGGTCACCGCGTCGTCGCCGGCACCCCCGAGCAGATCGCCGACCAGATCCAGGAGTGGTTCCTCGACGGCGCGGCCGACGGATTCAACATCATGCCGCCGATCCTGCCCGCCGGCCTGTCCGACTTCGTGGACCACGTGGTGCCCGAACTGCAGACGAGAGGGTTGTTCAGGCACGAGTACGAGGGCCGCACGCTCCGCGACAACTACGGCCTGGCCCGGCCCGCGTCCCAGTACGCCGCGCGGCAGGAACTGGTGGTGGCCGGATGAGCATCGTCACGCTGGTCGGCAACCCCCGGGAGGGCTCCAGGACGCGGACCGTCGCGGTCGCGGCCGCGGAGGCGATCGCCGCGCGGATCGGCACGGCCGGTCCTCACGAGGTGGTGGACCTGTCCGCACTAGGCCCGCAGCTGCTCGCGCCCGGTGCGTCCCCCGGGGTGGAGGTGGCGCTGGAGCTGGTGGCCGAGTCGAGCGTGCTCGTGGTGGCCGGCCCCACGTACAAGGGCACCTACACCGGGCTGCTCAAGTCCTTCCTCGACCGGCTGCCGGCGGACGCGCTGGCCGGCAAGGCGGCGCTGCCGCTGCTGGTCATGGGGGATCCCAAGCACGCGCTGGCGGTCGAGGTGCACCTGCGGCCACTGCTGGTGGAGCTCGGCGCCACCGTGCCCACCCCGGGGCTGGCGGTGCTCGAAGCGCAACTCCCGCACCTGGACGAGGTCCTGGCGGCCTGGGCCGACCGGGTCGCCCCGCAGGTGGCCGCGGTGCTGGGGGAGCGGGCGTTGTCGTAGTACGTCAACGGTGGCCGCCACGGGCGGCCACCGTTGACGCGCCGGAGTTCGCACGGCTAGCCTCGAAGTAGCTGTTCTAGAAGACTAGAACTGAACGAGAGGGGAGCCGACGATGCACGCACAAGCCGCGCGGACACCGCTCACCGGGCGGACCGGGCCGTATTTCGGCAGGTTCGGCGGCCGGTTCATCCCGGAAGCGCTGGTGGCCGCCCTGGAGGAGCTGGATGCCGCGTACCGGGACGCGCTGGCGGAACCGGAGTTCATGGGGCGGCTCGACGAGCTGCACCGCACGTACGTGGGCCGACCGAGCCTCATCACCGAGGCCCCGCGGTTCGCTCGGCACGCCGGCGGCCGAGCTCCGGCGCGCATCCTGCTCAAGCGCGAGGACCTCAACCACACCGGATCCCATAAGATCAACAACGCGATCGGCCAGGCGCTGCTCACCCTGCGCATGGGCAAGACCCGCGTCATCGCCGAGACGGGCGCGGGCCAGCACGGCGTGGCCACCGCCACGGCCGCCGCGCTGCTCGGCCTGGACGCCGTGGTCTACATGGGCGAGGTCGACATGAGGCGCCAGGCGCTCAACGTGGTCAGGATGCGGCTACTCGGCGCCGAGGTGATCCCCGTGACGTCGGGCTCGCGCACGCTCAAGGACGCCATGAACGAGGCCATGCGCGACTGGGTGACCAACGTCGAGAACACCCATTACCTGATCGGCTCGGCGGCCGGGCCGCATCCGTTCCCGACGATGGTGCGCGAGCTCCAGCAGGTCATCGGGGTGGAGGCGCGCCGGCAGACGCTGGCGCTGGCCGGGCGGCTGCCCGACGTCGTGTGCGCCTGCGTCGGGGGCGGCTCCAACGCGATCGGGATCTTCCACGCCTTCCTCGACGACCCGGAGGTGGAGCTGGTGGGGCTGGAGGCCGGGGGCGACGGGGTCGAGACCGGGCGGCACGCGGCGTCCGTCTCCGGCGGTGGCCTCGGCATCCTGCACGGGACCCGGACGTTCGTGTTGCAGGACGCGCACGGGCAGACCGTGGAGAGCCACTCGATCTCCGCGGGGCTCGACTATCCGGGGGTCGGGCCGCAACACGCCTGGCTGCACGACATCGGCCGGGCGCGGTACGCGTCGGTGCCGGACGCGGAGGCCATGGAGGCGTTCGCGCTGCTGTGCCGTACCGAGGGGATCATCCCGGCCATCGAGAGCGCGCACGCGCTGGCCGGCGCGATCCGGGAGGGCCGGCGGCTGGGACCGGACGGGATCGTGCTCGTCAACCTGTCCGGCCGCGGCGACAAGGACGTGGACACGGCGGCCCGCTACTTCGGCCTGCTGGGGGAGGGGAGCGGCGAATGAGCGCCCGGGCGACCATCGAACGAGCCAAGAGCGAGGGGCGGGCCGCGCTCATCGGGTACCTGCCGGTCGGCTTTCCCGACGTCGCGACGTCGGTGGCGGCGATGCGGGCCATGGTGGCCGGCGGCGTTGACGTCCTGGAGGTGGGCCTGCCGTACTCCGACCCGCTCATGGACGGCCCGCTCATCCAGCGGGCCACCGAGGCGGCGCTCGTCGGCGGCGCCACCCCGGCGGACGGGTTCACCGCGGTACGGGAGGCCGGGGCGCCGGCGCTCGTCATGACGTACTGGACGCTCGTCGACCGCTACGGGGTCGCGCGGTTCGCGGCGGATCTGGCCGCCGCGGGCGGCGCCGGCATGATCACCCCGGACCTCATCCCCGACGAGGCCGCCGGCTGGCACGCGGCGGCCGACGAACACGGGCTCGACCGCGTGCACCTCGTGGCGCCGACCTCCACGCCGGAGCGGCTGGCGCTGGCCGCCCGGTCCTCGCGCGGCTTCCTGTACGCGGCCTCCCTCATGGGGGTGACCGGCGAGCGGGACCTGGTGAGCACGACCGCGAAGGACCTGGTCGCTCGGACCAAGGAGGTCACGGATCTGCCCGTGTGCGTGGGGCTCGGCGTGGGCACCGGCGCGCAGGCCGCCGAGGTCGCGGGCTTCGCCGACGGCGTGATCGTCGGCTCGGCCTTCGTCCGCGCGCTCATGGACGCCCCGGACCGGGCGTCCGGTCTGGCCGCGGTCGAGGCGGTGGCCAGGGAACTCGCGGCCGGTGTGCGAAAGGCCGCAAGCGTCGCGGCCACGTGAACGGGTCGTCTCAGGCGTCGAGGCGCAGCGAGACGGCCGGTTCCCGCACCTGGCGCCGGGTGGTGAACACGATCTGGGCGGCGCACATGACGGCCCGGTCCGCCAGCACCGCCCGGTCCACCGCGTCATAGGTGACCCGGGTGCTCATGAGCGCCGCATCGCCCACCGGCCGCCGCAGCAGCGCGGCCTGCTCCTCCGACAACACGACCGGCCTGATCGCCTCGGTGGCCCAGGCCGGCGACACCCCGCACCGCTCCTCGATCAGCCGGTAGAGCGGGGTGCGCTCCAGCTCGCCGCCCCCGGCCTCCCCGCCCAGGTCGAGCGGCGTGTACGACACCTGGTGGATCACGGGGGAGCCGTCCACGACCCGCAGCCGTTCGATGACCGTGACCTCGGCGTCAGTGCCCAGCCCCAGCTCCGCCCGCACCGCCGCCGGCGGCAGGGCACGGCGCGTGCCGAGCAGCACCGTCCGCAGGTCGATCCCCTGTCCGGCGAGATCCTCGGCCAGGCTGCCCAGGCTGTTCATCTGGTAGGGGATCACGTTCCCCGCCACGAACGTGCCGAGCCCCTGCCGCTGCTCGATGCGCCCCTCCGCGCTCAGCCGCTGCAACGCCTGCCGCACGGTCATCAGGCTGACCCCGTAATAGTCGCTCAGCTCCCGCTGCGCGGGCAGCGGCTCACCGGGCGCGAACGCGCCACCGTCGATCTGGGCGAGCAGATCACGGTAGATGGCCTGATATTTCGGCTCGCCCCCCTGCGACCCGGTGAGGCGCGGCCGCGGTTTTCCCTGAGGGAACGTCGGCATGTCTTACTCCTGGCTGACCGTAGAAGTCTATCTTCGCGCACTGGCGCGGCCTCATAGGAGATGCCATGATCCGGTCCACCGGGCCAGCCCCTCAGCGAGGTGAAAGATCGTGATATTCCGTCGAGTCCTGTCCGTCGCCGCCGCCGCGGCAGCGCTCCTGCCCTTGGCGCCGGGCACGGCCGAGGCCGCGAGCCGCACCGCCCGGTTCGCCACCTTCAACGCCTCGCTCAACCGCAACGTCGAAGGCCAGCTCGTCAGCGACCTTTCCACGCCGGACAACACGCAGGTGAAGGTCATCGCCGAGATCATCCAGCGGGCCCGACCCGACGTCCTGCTCATCAACGAGTTCGACTACGACGCCGCCGGCGCGGCCATCCGCCTCTTCCAGGACAACTACCTGTCGATCGGGCAGGGCGGCGCGCGGCCGATCACCTACCGGTACCGGTACACCGCTCCCAGCAACACCGGCATCGCCTCCGGCTTCGACCTGAACAACAACGGCTCCGTCGTGACCACGCCCGGCGCGCCCGGCTACGGCGACGACGCGTTCGGCTTCGGGGCCTTCCCGGGGCAGTTCGGCATGGCGGTCTACTCGAGGTATCCGATCGACCTGAGCGGCGTGCGCACGTTCCAGAAGTTCCTGTGGAAGGACATGCCCGGCGCCGTCCTCCCCGACGACCCGGCGACGCCCGAGCCAGCCGACTGGTACTCGCCGGAGGAGCTCCAGGTGTTCCGCCTGTCCTCCAAGAGTCACTGGGACCTGCCGGTCCGCGTCGGCCACCGTACCGTGCACTTCCTGGTCAGCCACCCGACGCCGCCCACCTTCGACGGGGCCGAGGACCGCAACGGCCGCCGCAACCACGACGAGATCAGGCTCTGGGCCGACTACACGCACCCGGGCCGCGGCGGCTACATCTACGACGACCGCGGCCGGCGCGGCGGCCTCCGGCCCGGCGAGCCCTTCGTGATCGCCGGCGACCAGAACGCCGATCCCCACGACGGCGACAGCTACCAGGACGCCATCCACCAGCTGCTCGACCACCCGGCGATCGACGGCGGGTTCGCGCCGTCGAGCGGGGGCGCAACGGAGGCCGCCGCGCTGCAGGGCGGCGCGAACGCCACCCACAAGGGCGACCCCAAATACGACACCGCCGACTTCGCCGACACCGCGCCCGGGAACCTCCGCGCCGACTACGTGCTGCCGGCCAAACGGCTGCGGGTGGCGGGCGGTGGCGTCTTCTGGCCGGTGTCGAGTGACCCGCTGTCCCGCCTGACCGGCGTCTTCCCGTTCCCCAGCTCCGACCACCGCCTGGTGTGGCTGGACGTCAGGCAGTAGGGGCCGTGAATATTCGCTGTCGCCTCACGAGCAAGATTTCTGTGCTCGTTACGCGCTGCTCCCGCTGGAGCATCCTGAGGCGGGTGCGCTCATCGACGCGCGCAGGCCGGCGCTGGTCGACTGTTTCGAGCGCGCGCTCGGCAAGGCACCCGCATTCCACGTAAGGGATGGTCGCTGAGAACGACTCTTCGTGTCCGCCGAGGCGCCGGCCGCCGGTCCGCACACAGATCTTGTCAGACAGTCAATGCGGTGCTACCTCTTGCGAGTGCGCGTGATCCGCGCACCCCGGGACACGCAGGAGGGAACCAAACCGTGTCATCGAAGTCCTGGTTACGTAGCAGCACCCTCATCGTCGTCGCGTTAGTCGCATCCGCCCTGGCCCCCACCGGGGCCGCCCAAGGCGAACCCGGCAAATCGAACATCGTCCACGACTTCCAGGCCGAAGAGCACGGCAAGCCGGACGTGGACAATCGGCAGGGCCAGGTGCCGCCCCCCGCCGGCGCCAATGCCCGCAGGGCGGGCCCCGCCGCGGAGATCCGCTGGAACGCTCTCGGCACCCCGGCCGCCGTCGTCAGCTCCGAACCCCTGGCCGAAGGCCTCGGCTCCGACCCCGAGCAGGCCGCACGCGCCTACCTCAAGAACAACGAGAGCATCTTCGGCCTGCCGGCCGAGGCCGTCGACGCGCTGGAGCGGGTCGCGGTCAACCCCATCGGCGCAGGCCACGCCGTGCTGCTGCGGCAGCGTTTCGGGGACCTGCCGGCCGGTGTGGACGGGCTCGTCGCGGTCGGCGTCGTCGACGGCACGATCAGGCACGTCACATCCACCTTGTCACGTGCCACGCAGGCGCCCCCGGCCGCCGCGATCACCGCGCAGCAGGCGATGGAGATCGCGGCCAGGGACGGCGGCATCGACCTGGCCACGGCGGCCACCAAGCAGGCGACCCCGGTGGCGGTGCCCGCGCCCGACGGCGTGCACAGTGCGTACCAGGTCGTGCTGATCGGCGGCGGGAACGGCGAGGCGGCGGCGTACACGACGCACGTGGACGCGGTCAGCGGCGCCATCCTCGTCCGGGAGAACCTGGTCGACCACCACCAGGACCCGGACAACCCGCACTGGGAGGCGTTCCCGGCGAACCCGCGTGACGACTACTCCTCCGTCGACACCCGGCAGACCTGGTGCCACCTGCCCGACCCCGGCTGTGACTACGTGGCCGGCGGCGACCCGGCGACCGGCAAGGCGTGGGACGTCGACCACGTCACCGGCGAGCCGACGAACACCAGCCTCGGCAACGCGGCCAGGACGTTCGAGAACCGGGCGAGCGGCGATCCGTTCACCGTCGGCACCCGCCCGAACGTGATCACGCCGAGCAGGAACTACACGTTCCCGTGGCGCAACACCTGGTACGAGGCCAAGTGCAACCCCGCGGTGCTGGACCAGGAAGGCGAGGCCGACCTCGAGGCCGCGATCGCCAACCTGAACGCCATGCACAACCGCATGCACGACTGGTCGTACCGGCTCGGCTTCACCGAGACCGCCTGGAACATGCAGTCGGACAACGGCGACCGGGGCGGGCTCGGCAACGACCCCGAGCAGGGCAACGCCCAGGCGGGCGCGCGGGTGTTGTCGGTACGCGACAACGCCAACCAGATCACCGGCCCTGACGGGGTCGCGCCGATCACCAACATGTACCTGTGGCAGCCGATCGCCGGCGCCTTCTACGCGCCGTGCGTCGACGGCGACTATGACATGTCGGTCATCGGCCACGAATACACCCACGCGATCTCCGGCCGCATGATCGCCGGCCCGAACGCCGGGTGGAGCGGCGCGCAGGCCGGCGCCATGAACGAGAGCACCTCCGACCTGTTCGCGATGGAGTACCTCTTCGAGTACGGCTTCCGGCCCGCGGGCGTGACGCCGTACGTGACCGGCGGCTACGTGACGGGCGACAAGGTCCGCGGCATCAGGAACTACGACATGTCGAAGTCGCCGCTCAACTACAGCGACGTCGCCTACGACATCGTCGGCCAGCAGGTGCACGCCGACGGCGAGATCTGGTCGGCCACCCAGTTCGACGTGCGCGCCGCCTTCATCAAGCGGTACGGCGACGGCACGTCCAAGCAGCAGCGCTCGTGCGCGGACGGTCAGACGCCCGTGGAGAAGTGCCCGGGCAACCGGCGCTGGGCGCAGGTGTCGTTCGACGCCCTGCTGCTGATGGCCTCGGGCGCGGTCAGCTACGTCGATCACCGTGATGCGCTGCTCGCCGCCGACGCGATGCGCTTCGGCGGCAAGAACCACGACATCATGTGGCGCGCGTTCGCCGAGCACGGCCTGGGCAAGGGCGCGGCCAGCACCGGACCGAACGACGCCGACCCGACGCCGAGCTTCGTCAACCCGGTCGGCAAGAACGGCTCGCTGCAGCTCAAGCCGCTGGGCGAGGCCAAGGACGCGGCGCTGCGGCTGTACGTCGGCGACTACGAGGGGCGTGTGGTCCCGGTCGCCGACACCGACCCGGCCACCCCGCTCGCCGACACGGTCGAGATGACGCCCGGCATCTACGACTTCGTGGTCGCGGGCAACGGCTTCGGCCACCGCCGGCTGAAGTTCGCGGTGCTCCCCGGTGTGAAGCTGCCCCTGCCACTGGCGCTGCCGCGTAACCACGCCTCGGCGGCGAGCGGCGCCGCGGCCTCGGGCGACGGCGTCAACCAGGCCAAGCTGATCGACGAGACCGAGGCCACGAACTGGGCCTCGCTCACCGGCGCCCCGGCCGGCAAGTCGGTGGTCGTGGACCTGGCGGGCGACACGCCCGTCAAGATCCGCCGAGTGCAGGTCAGCTCCATGCTCCGTCCCAACATCAACGACCCCGCCGACCCCGGCGGCCAGAACCGCTTCTCCTCCCTGCGTGCCTTCGAGGTGCTGGCCTGCGCGTCGGGCTGCGCCGATCCGGCGAACTACACGAAGATCTACACCAGCCCCGCGGACGCGTTCCACACGACGCTGCCGCGGCCCAGGGGCGCGGACATGATCTTCAAGTCGTTCGACGTCCGGACCGCGAGTGCCACGCACCTGATGCTCCGTGTGCTCAGCACGCAGTGCACGGGCAACCCGCTGTACGCGGGTGAGCAGGACGACGATCCGAACTCCGCGACGGACTGCGCCACGGCCAGCCCGCAGCGGGACCAGGTCAGGGCGGCCGAGTTCCAGGCGTTCTCGTACTGATCCGTTCGTGAGGAGGGCACGGGCCGCGGGGTCCGTGCCCTCCTTCTTGCTCCTAATAGTTAGATGTCGTACTATCAGGTATAGAACTAGATGGGAGCGACAATGCGTACCTTGATCCGTAATGTTCGTGTTTTCGACGGCGAGCGGACCGTGCCGCAGGCGGACGTCCTCATTGACGGCGGCCGCATCGCGGAGGTCACCGCCGGGCCGGTGGACGTGGAGGTGGACGGCGCCGGCAAGACCCTGCTGCCCGGCCTGATCGACGCGCACGCGCACGCGTGGGACGGCGACCTGGAGGAGGCGCTGAAGTTCGGCGTCACCACCGAGCTCGACATGAACAACCTGCCGCCCATCCTGGCCGAGCAACGCCGGCAGGCCGCCGAGCGGGACGACGTGGCCGACC
>NZ_VCKY01000109.1 GCF_005889735.1 Nonomuraea turkmeniaca | reverse complement strand
CCTCCCACCGCCGCGCCGCCTGCGCCAGCTCGCGGTGCACGGCCAGCCCGCTCCGCTCGCCGTCCAGCCATTCCCGCAGCCGTGGCCAGGCCCGTAACAGGCCCACATAGCTGATCCGCACCGAAGCCGGTGTTCCGGCGGAGTCCCGTCCATCAGCCCCGCCGGACACCGGCTCGCCCGGCGCCTGCCGGTCCGTGATCAGGCCTTCCTTCTGGTACGCCTCCAGCACCCGTTCGATGGCGGCCACCTCGTCGACGCCCCGCCCGGCGACCAGGTCCTCCCCGGCGGCCGGCGCCACCGTGTCGGCGCCCTCGGCGTCCAGCCCCACGAGCCGCAGGAACACGTCGGGGACCACGTCCTGATCGCCCGGCCCGAGCCGCAGGTACACGGCCTCGGCACGGACACCGAGCGGCGGATCGTCGATGGGCTCGGGAGGAAGCAGCCGGCCCTGCTGCGACTGCGGGACGTCGAGCAGCGACATCAGGAGCTGGCGGGCGTTCGGGCGGTGCTCGGGATCGGGGTGCAGTGCGGCGGCCACCAGCGCGCGCAACGGCCGCTCGAACCGCTCCCCGTGGCCTAATCGGTCATCGGGCCCGTAGGCGGCGAAGACGAGGAGCCGCCCCCAGGCGTGCACGTCCGCAGCGGGTCCGCTGTCCGTGTACGAGCCGCCCGCGCCCTCCGCGGGCCGCGGCCCGGCGCCCGGCGCCGGCCCCGGCCACAGTCCCAGGCCGACCAAGCGCGGCCCCTGGGCGCCCAGGATCACCTTGTCCGGGGTGAGCGCGCCGTGCACCGCGCCTGCCTCGTGGACCGCCGCCAGCGCGGTGGCGGTGGCGGCGGCCAGCCGGTAGAGGTCGTCACCCGCGTAGGGCCCGTGCCGGTCCACGACGTGGCGCAGGGTCGGGCCCTCGATGTACTCGCTGACCACGTACGGAGGCTCCGCGTCCAGGCGCGAGGTCACCACCGCGGCGACGGAGAGCGAGTGGACCGCGGTCGCGGCGGCGAGCCGGGCGCGAGCCGTGGCGTCCGGTGGGCACGGCATGCCCAGCGCATAGCGGGCCCCCGACTCGTCGTAGGCCTCGCGGACGATGGTCCGCCCGCCGCCGTCGAGCCGGGCGCCTAGCCAGTAGCCCCCCAGCCGATCAGTCATGCGGGATCGGACGCCGCCTCTCTAGGTGCGATTCAAGCGAGACCGGTGTTCCGGCCACTCCTCTTCGAGGATGCCGAAACAGACCGTGTCGCGCCAGGTTCCGTCGGGCCTCTTCCGGTGTCGCCGCAAAGTGCCTTCGTGGAAACCACCGATGCGCTTGATGGCGTTCTGGGAGCGGAGGTTGAGGTGGTCGGTCTTGAGCAGGACGCGGTTGTAGCCGAGTTCGAAGGCGTGGTCGATGAGCAGCAGCTTGCAGGCGGTGTTGACGGCGGTGCGCCACACCGCGCGGCCGTACCAGGTCCAGCCGATCTCGACGCTCGCCTCGAAGCCGGGCACGTCGGCGTAGGTGGTCCAGCCGACGGCCCGCCCGGACTCCTTGAGCACCACCGCGAAGGGGATGTGCTTGTCGTCGTGGATCAGCCCCAGTGCGACCTTCCCCAGGTCCTCCTCCGACCGCGGGGTGGCGACGGACAGCCACTGCCAGACCTCGTCGTCCCCGCCTCCGGCGGCGAACAGGTCAGGTATGTGGTGGAGGGCGAGCGGCTCGAGCCGGACGACGTCGTTCTCGAGCACCACAGGCGCAGGCAGCTTCGCGGTCATGGCGGCAACCCTAGAGGACCCGCAATGTCAGGATTATGGCCACATGCCGGTTTTTGTGGGAAGCCACCTGTCGACACTCATACCGGCCGGTCGGTAGGCTCACGGCATGGACTTCGCCTTTGACAATGTCACCGAGGACCTGCGCGGGCGTCTGCTGCGCTTCATGGACGAATGCGTCTACCCCGCCGAGCCCGCCTTCGAGGAGCAGGCCACCACCAGCGGCTGGGGTCCGCCGCCGCTGATGGCCGACCTCAAGGACGAGGCCAGGAAACGCGGCCTGTGGAACCTGTTCCTTCCGGGGGAGCATGGCGCCGGGCTGACGAACCTGCAGTACGCCCCGCTGGCCGAGATCATGGGCCGAAGCCCCACCATCGCTCCGACGGCCACCAACTGCGCCGCGCCCGACACCGGCAACATGGAAGTCCTGTCGATGTTCGGCAGCGAGTGGCAGCGCAAGGAATGGCTGCAGCCGCTGCTCGACGGCGAGACCCGCTCCGCGTTCGCGATGACCGAGCCCGACGTGGCCTCATCCGACGCCACCAACATCGCCACCTCGATCGTCCGCGACGGCGACGAGTACGTCATCAACGGCCGCAAGTGGTTCATCTCCGGCGCGATGAACCCCAACTGCAAGATCTTCATCGTCATGGGCAAGACGAACCCCGACGCGCCCACGCACCGTCAGCAGAGCATGATCCTGGTGCCCCGCGACACCCCCGGCATGAACATCAAGCGCGGCATGCACGTGTTCGGCTACACCGACGCCGACCACGGCGGCCACGCCGAGATCGAGTTCCAGGACGTCCGTGTCCCGGCCGAGAACCTGATCGGCGAGGAAGGCGGCGGCTTCGCCATCGCCCAGGCCAGGCTCGGCCCCGGCCGCATCCACCACTGCATGCGCCTGATCGGCATGGCGGAGCGGGCGGTCGAGCTGATGTGCAAGCGGGCGCTGGCCAGGACCACGTTCGGCAAGCCCGTCGCGCAGCAGGGCGTCGTCCAGGACTGGATCGCCGAGTCCCGCATCAAGATCGAGCAAATGCGCCTGCTCGTGCTCAAGACCGCCTGGCTCATGGACACGGTCGGCAACCAGGGCGCCCACACCGAGATCCAGGCCATCAAGATCTCCACTCCGATCACGGTGGAGTGGATCCTCGACAAGGCCGTGCAGGTGCACGGCGCGGGCGGCGTCTCGCAGGACTTCCCGCTGGCCGGGCTCTGGGCGGGCGCCCGCTCGCTGCGCCTGGCGGACGGCCCCGATGAGGTGCACAAACGATCGCTGGCCTATCGCGAGCTGAAGAGGTGGATGTGAACGAGGCGGAGATCAAGGAGCGGGTGGCGGCGTTCCTCGGCACGCACGACCCGGGCGGGGACCGGCTGGAGTTCCTGCGGGCGAGGTTCGACGCCGGGCTGGCGTGGGTGTGGTTCCCCGAGGGGCTCGGCGGGCTGGGGGTGGCCAGGGAGCTGCAGCAGGTCGTGGAGCGGGAGCTGGCCGGCACGCCGCAGATCAACACCGGCGTCCAGGGCATCGGTCTCGGCATGGCCGCGCCGACGATCCTGGCCTTCGGCACGGAGGAGCAGAAGCGGCGCTTCCTTCGTCCGCTGTGGACGGGGGAGGAGATCTGGTGCCAGCTCTTCAGCGAGCCGGGCGCCGGGTCGGACCTGGCCACGCTCGCGACCAGGGCGGTGCGGGACGGGGACGAATGGGTGGTGGACGGCCAGAAGGTGTGGACGTCCGGCGCCCATCATTCGCGGTGGGGCATCCTCGTCACCCGTACCGACCCTGAGGTGCCCAAACACCGCGGGATGACGTACTTCGTCTGTGACATGCACGCGCCCGGCGTCGAGGTGCGGCCGCTGCGGCAGATCACCGGCGAGGCCGAGTTCAACGAGGTGTTCCTCACCGGCGTGCGGCTCCCCGACGAGCTGCGGCTCGGCGAGGTCGGCGACGGCTGGCGGGTGGCGCAGACCACGCTCATGAACGAGCGCGTCGCCATCGGCGGAGCGCCCGTGCGGCGCGGCGGCGGCATGGCCGGACCTGTGCTCGACGCCTGGCACGCGTATCCGGAGCTGCGTTCGCACGACCTGCACCAGAGGCTGCTGGCGCTCTGGGTGGAGGCCGAGGTCACCCGCCTGTCGGGGGCACGGCTGCGCGAGCAGCTCGTCGCCGGGCACCCGGGCCCCGAAGGCTCCGGGATGAAGTTGTCGTTCGCCAAGCTCAACCAGGCGCTGTCCGGTTTCGAGGTCGAGTTCCGGCGGGACCTGGGCTACGACGACTGGACGTTCCGCCGTTCGGAGGACGTCGACTTCTACGGCCGCGGCGCCGGATACCGCTACCTGCGGGCCAAGGGCAACTCGATCGAGGGCGGCACGTCCGAGATCCTGCGCAACATCATCGCCGAGCGGGTGCTCGGCCTGCCCTCGGAACCCCGTGTCGACAAGGACGTGCCCTGGAAGGATCTGCCGCGATGACACTCCTTTATTCCGAGGTCGAGGAGGAGCTGCGGGCGGCCGTGCGCGGGCTGCTCGCCGACCGGTGCCCGCCCGCCGCGGTGCTGAAGCGGATCGAGTCCGGCCCGGGTCATCGCACGCTCGACGACTCCGTAACCCCCATGGGCGACCTGGACCTGTGGAAGACGCTGGCGGGCGAGATCGGGGTGGCCGGGCTGCTGGTCCCCGAGGAGCTCGGCGGCGCCGGGGCGTCGGCCAGCGAGGTGGCCGTCGTGCTGGAGGAGCTGGGCCGGGCGGTGGCGCCGGTGCCGTTCTTCACCAGCTCGGTGCTGGCCACCCAGGCGTTGTTGCCGACCAGGGACGCCCTGCTGGGTGAGCTGGCCGAGGGGCAGAAGACGGCCGCGCTGGCGGTGTCGTTCGCGGCCTCGCCGTACCGGCCGCTGCGTGGCGCGCCGGTGCGGGTCGAGGACGGGCGGCTGTCGGGCACGGTCACCGGCGTGGCCGGCGCGGACGTGGCCGACGTGGTGCTGGTGCCCGTGGACGGCGAGTTGTACGCGACCGAGGGGGCGGCCGTCGAGGTCGTGCCGTCGCTCGACCTGACCAGGCCGGTGGCCACCGTCACGTTCGACCGGACTGAGGCCCGCCGGGTCGGGGCCTGCGACCTGGCCGGGGTGCTGCGCTCCGGCGCGGCGCTGCTGGCCTCCGAGCAGCTCGGGGTGGCCGAGTGGTGTCTCGACACGACGCTCGCCTACGTCAAGGACCGCCACCAGTTCGCCCGCCCTGTCGGCTCCTTCCAGGCGATCAAGCACCGGCTGGCCGACCTGTGGCTGGACGTGGTCAGGGCCAGGGCCGCCGCCAGGAACGCGGTCGCCGACCCCTCGCCGGTCTCCGTGGCCGTGGCCCAGTCGTGGAACGCCGCCGTGGCCGTACACGCCGCCGAGGAGGCCCTGCAGTTGCACGGCGGGATCGGGATGACGTGGGAGCACCCCGTGCATCTCTATCTCAAGCGCGCAAAGGCCGCCGAGATCGCGCTGGGCACGCCCGGCGACCACCGGGAGGCGCTGGCCTCACTCGCCGGCGTCCCCGGCCCCGAGTGAGGCGAGCAGCAGGTCGGCGAAGTGCTTGCCCACCTGGGCGCCGTTCAGCGGTCCGTCCGCGTGGAACCACGTGCCCAGGTGGTGCACCGAGCCGAAGAAGTAGTCCACGACCAGCTCGGCGGGGACGCCGTCGCTGAAGACGCCGGTGCGCTGCCCTTCGGCCACCAGGTCGCGGAACCGCTCGTGGTAGCGGCGGCGCTCGGCACGCACGGTCTTCTGCGTCTCCGGAGCGAGCAGGTGCATCGACCTGAAGAAGATCTTGGAGTCGTCCAGGTTCGCGGTCGTCGTCTCCACCACGTCGGCCGCGGCCCTGTGCAGGCGCTCCTTCACCGTGCCAGGGCCGTCGGCGATCTGCGTCAGCCGGTCCATCTGCATGCGCAGCACCCGGGCGTAGATCTCGTGCAGCAGATCGTCTTTGGAATCGAAATAGTGGTACATGGCGCCCTTGGTGACGCCGGCGGCGGCGACCACCTCCTGCACGGAAGTGCCCTCGAACCCGCGCTCGGCGAACAGGCGGGTCGCCTCGGCCAGCAGCCGCTGCCTGACCGGTTCCTCTTTCACATGAGTCACGGGCCTAGCATACCGACTGGTCGGTTGCTGGCCTTGCCGGTTCGAATCACGTCACCTTAGGCTTGCCTTGGTTCGGCGACGGGTATCCCTTGACCGGCGAGGGATCTTCGGCGTGGCAGATCCTGTCTCATCTACTCATTCGGGGAGTTTGCCGTGCCCGGTGGCTCTATCTACGTGCAGCCCAGCGAGAAGTACACAGGGAATTCCCCCCAGTGGTGGTACGAGAAGTTCTGGCGCGAGGACGCCCAGAACCGGCGCAGGTCCAGGTACATCAAGGCCGCTGTGGGATGCGTCATAGGCGTGGCGCTGGCGATCAGGTTCGATCTCACGAGCGCGGCCCCGTTCATCGGCCTCTTCCTCGGCGGCCTGGTCGCCGGGGGCGACTGGTTCCTCGACTGGCGTTCGTTCCACGCGACCGCGGTCTGGCGCGGGGCCAAGCGCGGTGAGGCGATCACGGCGAGGCTGCTGCGCAGGTCGCTCGGTAAGCAGGGCTACCACGTGCTCGACGGCCGCGCCATCCGCGACCAGGCCTCGATCGACCACCTGGTGATCGGCCCGGCCGGCGTGTGGATCGTCGACAACGAGTCCTGGAGCCCCGACACCGAGATCGCCTGCTACGCCGGGCGGCTTTTCTTCGGCGAGAAGTACGGCTCCAAGGAGGCCAAGGCACTGGTGGGAGCCTCCGAGGCGTTCGCCGAGCTGCTGAGCCGCGAGACCGGCATCCCGGTGACGATCTCCCCCATGCTTGCGGTGCACTGCGGGGAGCTCCCCAAGGGCGGCATCCTGGTGGCCGAGGGGCTCACGCTGCTCAGGCCGCGGCTGGCGGCCAAGGTGATCAAGGCGGCCGAGGGCCGCGTGTACACCGAGGAGCAGATCGAGCTGCTCACCCGTACGGCGGCCAGGGCGCTGCAGAAGGTCTAGGCCAGCGTTTCGATGAACGCGGTGAGCTGGGCGACGTTGCGGCACTCGTACATCGGGACGACCGTGCTGTAGTCGCCCGCCACCGAGTCGCCCGTGTCCCACTGCCGTCTCGGCTCGGGGTTGAGCCAGTAGGCGTGCCGGGACCTGGACACCAGGGACTTGAGCACGTCCAGGGCGGGCGGCTGGTAGTTGGACCGGGCGTCGCCGAGGATGAGCAGCGAGGTCTTGGGGCCGATCGCGTCGCCGTACCGCTCGGCGAAGCGCTCCAGCGAGTGGCCGTAGTTGGTGCGGCCGAAGCGCACCATGTCGGCCTCGTTCGCCAGCCTGGTCATCGCCTCCACCACGTCGGCGCCCGGCACGAAGAACCGCGTGATCTCGTCGACCGTGTCCACGAAGCCGAACGCCCGCACTTTCGTGAACTGCTCCCTCAGCGCGTACGTCAGCAGCAGCGTGAAGTGCGCGAACGATGAGACCGAGTCGCTGGTGTCGCAGAGGATGACCAGCTCAGGCTTGTGCGGCCGGGGCGGCCTGAAGTGGGTGGTCAGCGGCACGCCGCCGCTCTGCAGCGAGGCCCGCATCGTCCTGCGGAAGTCCAGCCGCCCGCGCCGGCCCTTCCTGTGCTTGATCGTCAGCCGTGCCGCCAGGCGCCTGGCCAGCGGGTAGACCTCCCTGCGCAGCCGCGCCAGGTCGGCCTTCGTGACGCGCAGGAAGTCGATCTGGTCGAGCGGAGGGCGTACGGCGGAGCGGGCGATGCGCTCGATCCCGGAGTCCTCGGCGATGCGGCGGCGCACATCGGTGGCGACGGCCTCCTCGAAACGCCGGACGCCGGCGTTGACCTGCTGGCGTACGGTCTTCTCCGCCAGGCCACCGCGTTCCTGGCCGGCCAGGACGTTGCGGAGGATGCGGGCCATCAGCGTCTCGGGGGACAGGGCACGCATGACGCTGTAGGAGAACCAGCCCTGGCGGCCGGGGCCGGCGGCCTGGCGGCCGAAACGCTCGACCATGGACTGGGCGAACTCGCGCATCTCCTGATCGATGCCGCCGGTCAGAAGGCTTGCGAGGTGGTCGCGGAGCTCCTCGACGGTGGCTTCCTGCGGATTGATCGCCTTTTCCTGGCGTTCGGCGTACATGCCGGTTGTCGCCGCCGGAAACCACAGGTCGAACAGCACGTCGAACCCCGGCCGGTACGCGGGCTTCTTCACCAGCGTCGCCGCGTAAGCGGCGCGCAGCGACTCCCGGTCGGCCAGCTCTATCACCCGCAGCGCGTGCGCCGCGTCCAGCCCCTCCGCCACCGACACCGGCACCCCGGCCGCGCGCAACGCGTGCACGAAGCCCACGTGCCGGTCGACGAGAGAGTCAGGCATCCGGCAACCCCAGCTCCTTGACCGCCCGCTCATGGTCGGAGGCGTGCTTCAGCACCACGCCCAGGGTCCCCGCCACGGTCGCCTCGTCCAGCTCGTCCCGGCCGAGCGCCAGCAGCGTGTTGGCCCAGTCCACGGTCTCGGCCACCGACGGCGCCTTCTTCAGCTCCAGCGCCCGCAGCGTCGCGACCGTCCTGGCCAGCTGCTCGGCCAGGTCGGCCCGGATGGTCGGCACCTGGCTGAGCACGATGTCCCGCTCCCGCTCGGGGGTCGGGTACTCGATGTGCAGGTAGAGGCAGCGCCGCTTGAGCGCCTCGGACAGCTCGCGCGTGGCGTTGGAGGTCAGCACCACGTACGGGCGGCGGGTCGCGGCGATGGTCCCCAGCTCGGGGATCGTCACCTGGAAGTCGGACAGCAGCTCCAGCAGCAGCCCCTCGACCTCCACGTCGGCCTTGTCGGTCTCGTCGATGAGCAGCACGGTGGGGTCGTCCGACCTGATCGCCTTGAGCAGCGGCCGCTCCAGCAGGAACTCCTCGCTGAAGATGTCGTCGTCGTCGCTGGTGGCCTGGATCCTGAGCAGCTGCTTCTTGTAGTTCCACTCGTACAGCGCGCGGGCCTCGTCGAGCCCCTCGTAACACTGCAACCTGATCAGCTCGGCCCTGGTGGCGAGCGCCACCGCCTTGGCCAGCTGCGTCTTCCCGACCCCCGCGGGCCCCTCGACCAGCAGTGGCTTGCCGAGCGCCGCGGCCAGGAACACCGAGGTGGAGATGGCGTCGTCGGAGAGGTAGTCCACGGCGGCGAGCCGCTCCGTCACGTCGGCGGGCGAGTCGAACATCAATGCTCCTGTCTGGCGGCACTCCAGGGCCGAACTTTATTCTAGCCGCAGAAGCCCGCCTGATACCGATTCGACCAGGATGGGGATCACCGGTATATTCCTCTGCAGGCGCCGCTAGCTCAGTTGGTCAGAGCAGCTGACTCTTAATCAGCGGGTCCGGGGTTCGAGTCCCTGGCGGCGCACCCGTTCAAAACCCCAGCTCACTGCGGTGAGCTGGGGTTTTCGGTTTTCGGAAGCTCTCGGGCGAGGTCGAGGGTAGGCGTCGGTTGCTCTTCGGCACGGTCAAGGTCCGAGACGACCCCAGCGTCCAGGCCAAGCCCGCCTACCTGGCCGTCGGCATCGACGCCGACGGCGAGAAGCGCGTGCTGGGCATCTGGCCGGCCAAGATCCCGCTGGAGGCCGCGACCGCCGGCGAGGCCGCGTTCCCGTACACCACCGTGCAGACCCGTGTCGTTCACATGATCCGCAACGCGCTGCGGCCGGTGGCTCGCCGCGACCGGCGACGACGCCGCCGTCAAACTGCTCTGGCCTCGACATCGCCTATCCAGGACGGATCAGGTGAATAAGGCCCTTCATCGCCCAGAAATGGTCTTTACACGCCTGAAGTGACAAGCTCGCCACCTCCAGAAGAAGCAGTTTCTACGCGTCGTCGGGGAAGTGGCAGATGGCTTTCGCCGGCAGAAACCCGTGCAGCTCTTCGAGGTAGCCGTTCAACCTGTCCATCTGCCGGCGTGCCGCTGCGGTCTTGTAGGCGGTAAGAGGATCCAAGCGTCGATCCTCTATCGCCTGACGCTCTGTTTCGTTGACGAAGGGGCCGAGCTCGCTGGAGTAGAGGTCTTCACGGTTGACCACCGGGATCGCGTCACGGGGATGTGTGATCCATCTGTCGCTATGTTCATAGTAATATTCGTGTTCTTGCCGGATACACGTGGCGGAGTCGAATCCGGTCCACGAGAGCGGGTTGGCATAGAGCAAACTGCAGTCGCAGTTGTTGCCGCCGAACTCGTGATCCCAGATGGGGTCCTCAATCAAGCTGCCGACACTGGCGTCGGCGAAGCACGGGTACACCTCCTCGCCGAACCAGCGGATGCCCTCCCCGACCGTTCCTACGGCAGCCGCCAACTCTATGACTGCTTTCCGGAGCACGCCAAGTTCCCGAACCGCCTCTTTGGCGGCGTCTCCCCCCCAGGCATCGGCGAGCTCCTGACCCCTTGCGGTGACAGTGGAGACGGTCTCCACCAAGGTGTCCGCAATGGAAATGAGTGCTCTTCCGGACGTTCCCGCAATCTCTCCCTCTATGGATTCGATGCGGGCATGGTATTCGTTGCCCCTCTTCTCATAGCCGAGGGCGAACCGCATCTCAAGGAGAGCGTCATCCGGTCTGATACCATTCTTATACCAGGCTGTCTGCTTGGTCATGTCATATCACTCGTCATCCTTCTGGATTACCTCGAGATCGCTCAGAGTGGATGCCTCTTCCGCTAGTTCGTATTCCTCGACACTCTGAGCCAGTCTGGCGATATAGGAGGCGTAGGACTTGAAAAACTGCTCGAGTGACAGCACCATGAAATCGTGAAAGTGATTGACGGCGCCGATATTAGCGAAATCATTGAAATCGTTGCGCGGGCCTCCCGGAAAGTTTCCCAGGTCGATTCCCGGAGGGAATTCGCCGAACCTGGGCATATCGAGGAGTCTGGCGGGCTCGGCTCCCTCCTCCAGGCCCGCGAGATAGCCGTCCTCGGATCTGGGCCAGACCCGCAGCGGGGTATATGCCTCCAGGTCGGCCAGCAATGCGCGTGCGACGTCTCTTACCGCGGAACGATCGATCTCCAGGCTGTCCAGCGCCTCCGGCCAACTGGTCGGCCCACCGTCAAGTGCCCAGGCGCGCCACTCCGGCATTTCCGCGTCGGAGGTTGCGTCGAGATTCTGCCCGTCTACTCGGTGACCGGGAGACCATGAACGTCCAGGCCCCCATACTTGCGGCAGTGGAGTCGCTTCAAATGAAGGCTCGGTCATTTACTACTCCAGCAGGTGTGCGGGTCGAGCCACGCGGCGGCATCCGGGCGGGCGTGGCGGCACAGTAATCTTCACTGCTAGCGCATCACTAGCGCGCGAATAGCGCCACCCATGCAAACTGTGCCATCGGGCCGACCACGACATCCGCGGGAAGGCGATGGGTGGCCCGTCCCGCTGCGGAATGCCCGCGTCACTCCGTCGTGAGCACCCACGATCGCCGGTCGCCGCGTACGGGGCCCGGACCCGTCCCCGGCCGTCCACGCCCAGCTCCACGCTCTCGGCCCCGTAAGGAAGCCCCACCCCGTTGATCTTGTACTCCCTGATCGTCTCATCGACGTTCGGCGCCAACCCCAGGCCGACGAACGGAAGCTCCTCGACGACCCATCCGGCGACGGCGGCCATTCTGGAGCAACGCCTGGGCGAGCACGACCGGCGTCGATGTGCTCCACTTCCATGGCGTGATGGCAGTAGCCGGACACGCGAGGCTCGCGGCTGTCCAGCAGAACCTGGATGTCGCGGGGCCGCAGCAGCTTCTGCGCCACCGGCGCTACCGCCCCCGGCTCGGCCGCGAGCGTCACGACGGGCCAGGCGACCGGCCAGGTTCCCTCGGTCATGCGCCGGCGTGAGACGCTCGTCGAGCGGGCTCGCGGCCTGCATGGGCCGGATCAGCCGGAGACCTTCCACTTGTCGGTGAGCCAGGCCAGGTCCGACTCCTGACGCTCACGGACGAGACGCTCGCGTTCGAACAGCGCCTCGTCTCGGTCAGCACCAGCCTGTACGGCCGGCCCTGCCGCCGGGTCTCATGGCGAACGGGCGGCTCCGCCTCAGTTCCCTGGAGTCGTCAAGGAGCTGGGCCGACGCGTTCGACTCCATGTTTGAAGAGTGAGGTCGACGTCCCGTGGGTTGTTCGTCTCATGCCGTGCTCGGCCACGGTGCCGGGATGCGCACCGGCGTCTCACGTCGCAGACGGTGAGCGGTGGTCATTGGGTCTGGAGGCGGTGGAGGTCGTCCAGGCTCTGACGGTAGAAGGCGAGATCGTCCTCCAGTTTCCGCCTGGTGAGCCGATCGGGCTGGAGCTCGCGGAGCGACCTGCCCATCTCGCTCCAGAACGCCTCCTGGGGCAGCTCGGTGGCGCCGTCGGGGAAGAATTTCAGCGCTTCCGCCACGGCGTCGGCAGCCACCCGCCAGTCGGCCGCAACCGTGTCGAACGCCCCGGCGTCCGAGGGACCGGCGGCGAGGAACAGCCCGCCCTCCAGGGCCCTGCGCGCGTACGTGGCGGCGATGAGCACCCACTGACCGGGGTCGATCAGCTCGGACAGGCCGGAGCCGAAGGTCAGCTGCTCATGCCTCGCCCCCGCCTCGGCCTCGTAGGGAACGAGGACCTCCGCGTCGCCGAGACGCAGCACCCAGCCGTCCTGCTCCTCGGCGACCGCTGCCCGGCGCGAAGCGCCCGGCTCGCCACCGTGGGCCACCAGGTCGAGGTGGACGTACGCCTCCACAAGCGAACGTGCGAGACCGCGCTCAGGCATAGCGGCCCGCCAGGTCCTGGTAGGAGTTTCTGACGACCAGCAGCCGGTCGAGCTGGAACCTGCCGGGCTCGGCCGCCCGCATCCGCCGCCCGCGCTCGGACCAGAACCCGTCGTCGGGCACCGCGTCCACGCCCGGTGGCACGAACTTGACGACCTCCTCGACGGCCGCGGTCGCGATCCTCAGCGCGCGCCGGGCCTCGGCCTGGTCGTCCACCGGGACGTTGCCCGCCGTCAGGTCGGCCACCCACAGCCACTCGCCCGCGTCGAGCAGCTCCGATGGCTCCACCCCGCCGAACGTCGGGTATCCGGCCGGCATCACTGGGCGCTCCGGCAGCCCGAACAAGTGCTCCCGGGGCGTCCCGCACGTCTCGCACGTGCCGGAATAGCGGTTGACCAGCTCCCCTTCGACGTCGACCAGCCCAGTGCGCCAGGTGGTGTCCGCCGATCCACAGGCGCACGGGTGCAGATCGAGGTAGAGATGCGCCTCGTCCCTCGTCCGCGCCACCGCGAATGCCATAGCCGTCCTCTCTCCGGGAGTTCCATCATGCCGGAACACGCGGCCCCGCTCACGCTCGTACCCGTGGCGGCCCGGCGCAGTGGCCGCGCCTGGACCCGGGCGCGCATGAGCGCGGCTCCGCACTCGATGGCCCGCCCGCGAGCCCAACGCTCACCTCGGCGGCCCCTCCGCCGCCTCGTCCAGGCGCCATCGTGAAGGCGCCGCTGGCGGTCACGGTGAACTCGCCGGCGTGCCCGGCGCCACCCCGGCGACCTCCGCCAGCCTGGCGAGCCCGGCCTCCGAGGCGTCGAGGCCGGGCGACGCCGCGTTGAGCAGCATCTCGATCGGGCTCTGCGGCTGGGCGGCGGCCGGCGCGCGCGGGCCCGTTCCCCACGGGGGCGAGGGCGGGGTGTGGCCGCGGCGTTCGATGTCCGCGCTGATGGCGTCGATCGCGTCGGCCAGGCGCGAGCGTACGGCGGGGTCGGTGGCCGCGCGCCATTTGCGCGACAGATGGGCGTGCTCGTCCAGGCGGGGGGTCAGGCAAAGGTCCGTGCCCTCGGCCTGGTGGTCCGACAGCGACGTCCTGATCACGCCCTGCGGCGCGCCCGCGGCCGTCGCGGCGGCGGCCTGCGTGACGTGCGAGAGCTCGTGCACGAGGAGCGACGACACGGCGTCCGGGTGCACCCTCGGCCAGACGCGCATGACGTGCGGGTCCTCCTCCGTGCCCGCGTGCAGCTCGGTGGTGGCGTTGAAGCCCTCCCCCGGGTCGCCGATCAGCACGCGGACGTGCTGGTCCGGCACGGCGGGCAGTTGGAGGGTCAGCTGGTCGTCCGCGGACCAGGACAGGTGCGCGCCGGCCCCGCCCACGTCGGCCGCGAAGACGTGCTGCGCGCGTACCTCGGCCAGGGTCAGGTCCGGATCCCCGGCGGGCCGGCCGGACCTGCTGAACGGCGTGCCTTCGATCGCGGGAGAGGTCACGGACGTGATTCCCTGGGCGACGCTCCCGCCCACCGGCGAGCTCGACGTCGGCTGGTGGGCGGGCCAGGCCGGCTTGTCCGGGTCGGCCACGGGGACGCGGCGCGCCGTAAGGGCGGCCTCGACCTGCCGGGCGAACGTGCCGGGCACCGCAGAGCTCATGAAGACGTGGCGCAGATTGAGGCCGGCTCGGTCGGCCGCGTCAAGCAGCGCGGGGGAGAGGGTGGCGAAAGCCTCGGCGAACCCCCCGTCGGGCGTCTCGCTGTGCACGGTGCCGTCGGGGGCGGCCCGGTAGCGATGGAGGCCGTCCGCCTCCCGGACCGCCACGCGGGCCACCGCGCCGCGCTCTCGGGCGGCCAGGCGGGCGGCCTGCAGGACCTGGATCGGCCTCTGCGAGCCGGGGCCGGGGACGAAGGTGAACGTCGTCCATCCGGGATCGCCGGAGCGCGGGGGCGCGAGCCGCACGTTGGACTCCATCCGGGAGCGCAGCTCCTCGAGCTCGTCCTCGTAGAGCGTCACGTCCACCTGGCTGCCGGCGGCGGACGGCAGGTGGGCGGGATCCCCGACGGCGCGCTCGCTGCCGTCCCGCAGCCGCGCGACGTGCTGGAAGGTCAGGTCGTAGTCGACTCTGAGCCGGACGGTGTAGGCGGCGGTGCCCTTCTCGAACATGCTGCGCTCGCGGCGCGCCCCGTGATGGTCGGTCACGCTCTCCGACGCCTGCTCGCCGGCCCGCACGCTGCCGTCAAGGCCCGAGCCGCCGTCACTCGCGCTGGTGCTCATGCCGACGGGCACCAATCGGCTCCGGGACACGGTCGCGTTCTGGGCGTCGGCCTTCCTGTCGACCTCTCCTCTCTCGGCCTCGAAAGGCCCGGCGACGATGGTGAGGTCCGACGTGCGGGCCTGGATCGTGACCTCGGCGCCCTGGTCCTTGAACTTCTGCCTGGTCACCCGCGTGGAGGTGTCGCCCGCGGCGCCCGCCATCCGCTCGAAGCCGGTCAGCAGGGCCGACGGGGACAGTCGTGCGACCAACTCCGGTCGTTGCTCCTCGACCGTCTCGGCGCCCAGCATCTTCCCGAACTGGGCGGTGACCACCTCGAAGAGGCTCGGCCGGTGCGGGTCCTCCCAGAGCGCCTGTGGGAAGTGGCCGGGGTGCAGCTCGACCTGCCGGGGGTCGGGCACGACGACGAGCGGTCCCGGATCCTCCGCGACGGGCCGGATCATGCCGGTCGGGATGCTCCGTACGAGTGAGGCGCCGTACGTGACCGGGGGAGCCGTGCGGCGCCTGCCCCGGAGCACGCCGATCCACCGGTCCACCTTCGCCGGGATCGCGCCGCGCACCGGCCTGCGCTCGACCTCGATGACCAGGGTCATCTCCTGCCGGACCCGGTTGAGGCCGTTGAAGACGGACATCCGCTTCAGCCGCGTATCCTGCTGGTTGACGGAGCCCGAGTACCCGCGCCCCCGGTCCGTCGACGCGCCCATCCCGCGCCCGTCGCCCTCGTCCGCGGCGCTGTGGTCCAGCCCCGCCGAGTAGGAGCCGTTGTACGCCTCAGAGTGCGACCGATCGACGTAGCGGTAGTGCTGGACGATGACCCCGGACTGCGAGGTGTGCGTGAGGAGGGTGCCCCGGCGGGAGTCCGCGGCGTCGGTGTAGACCAGCCGGGCCCGGACCGTCAGTTCCTCGGCCCGCTTGACCTGCGGGCCGGCCTGCACGAGGTAGCTCTTCTCGTAGCCGCGCTTCGACCACATGTCGGTGACGTGGATCCGCGCGGAGTCGCTGGAGAAGTCGACGTCGAGCTCCTCGCTCAGCGTCGGGCTCCCGTCCAGCGCCTCGGGGGCGGCGGCGCGGACGGCGTCCTGCACCGCGTTCCGTATGTTGACCGGATTGCCCTGTTCGTCGGTAAAATCGAGCGACTTGGCCGCGCCCACGCCCATCGCCCGGTCGTACGACGGGGCGATCACGACGTCTCTGGAGCGCTCGATCAGGTCCGCGGCCTCGCTCAATGTCTGGTCGAGCTGTTGTCTCTGGTTTCCCTGCTGGGCCGTGGTCGCCGCCGGGCCGAGGCCCGCGACCTCTCTGATCTTGGCGAGCAGGTTCCGCGGGGTGTGCCGCCTCGCGAACCCCGGGTTGGCGGGCCCGGCTTGGGCCATGTCCTTGAGGTACCGCTGGACCAGAGGCACAGCGAGGCTTCGGTCGAGGGTCAGGCTGCCGTTGAGGAACCGCTCGACCGCGTCGCCCACCAGGGCTCCCGGCAGCGCCAGCTCGCCCTCCGCGTACATCAGGAGCGCGTCGAACTCGGGGAGCGAGAACAGCGCGGTGCCCTGCGCTGTGTCCGTCAGGGTCTCGCCGAGCGTAAGGCTGTCCACCAGCGGCAGCGCCCGCGTCGCGCTCTCCGATCCGGTGAGGGTGAGGTCCACGGGGGCTCGCACGATGTACTGGCGGCCGAACTCGATCGTGAGCTCCTCGCTGCCCCAGATGTCGAGGATCGAGGTGGAGTCGGCGGTGCCTCCTGAGCGGGAGGGCAGGGAGAGCGTGCCGCCGTTGCTCGACTTCCCGCCGTCGTTGAGGTCGGTGAGGTTCGTCGAGGCGCCGGCGGAGTGGCCGGACGACCCGCCCCAGGACACGCCGGCGCTGGCGAGCCCGAAGAGGATGTCGCCGTTCACCTGGTCGACGACGCACAGCACCTCCGCCTCGCCGACCTCGCCGGCCACCGACAGCTTCGACCGGGTGGGCAATCCCCGGGTGCGGATCGCGAGGTCGGTGGTGAGGGGGCTGGACAGCAACTTGGGGTGGGCGACGAGGTTGCGCACGTTCAGGAACGCCGTGAGGGTCTGGTACGCGACGGAATCCGGGCGCATCCCCCGCGGCAGCACCCGCTCCGCGGCGGGAAGCAGGTCGCGCACGTCCATGTGCAGGAGCCGCGCGCTGGACAGCAGCTTGCTGGACATCTTCCCCAGCGGCGCGGGCGCCTGCCCGGTTTCCGGCGGCAGGAGGTCGGCGGCGAACAGCAGCTTGGCCCGCCCCCTGCCGGATGCCAGCGGCGTCGACTCGCCGTCGTGCAGGAGCTCGATGCTCAGCTCGTGGGCCAGCGAGAAGATCGCGACCGGACCGGTGCTCTCCTGCAGCGTCACCACGTTGACCGTGCTGCCGACGTTGGAGCCCGCCGTACGCTTGCGGTCGCCGCCGGCGTTGATGCTCGCCTCGTGCGACAGCCCGTTCTGACCCACGCCGGGGCCATCACTCTCGACGAGGGAGAGCCCGCCCGAGTAGGTCCTGGACCGGCTGACGGATCGGGCCGAGGTGTCGGAGCCGATGTCGAGGTTGACCACGGTCTCCGACTCCGTGTATCCGATGTAGCGCGAGTCCCCGAAGTCCTGTTTCAGCGAAATCCGCATCATGAAGTGCTTCGGCGCGCTGTTCAGGCCATGCAGCACCAGGTCGACGAGGATGCCGTCCTGCGCCAGCGAGTCGTAGGCGGATCTGATCCGGTGCTCGGACAGCTGTTCCGTGACCTCCTGCAGGTTGAGTATCTGGCTGGCGCGCTCGAGCCGGTTGGAGGAGTACTGCGGCACGCCGTTCACGATCTTCGGCACGATGCCGCGGTCGGCGAGCTTGTCCAGCGCCTTCTGCCTGACCTCCTCCAGCCCGCTGATGTCCTGGACGAGGGCGGGCCCCGCGCCGCGCATCTTGCCCGGGCCGTCGCCGAGCCAGTCGGGAAGCTCGGCCTTGCGGCCCGGTGGCGGAGTGGGCAGTGGGTCGCCGCGCAGCACCTGATTCCCGTCCGCGTCGGTCAGGGGCCGGCCGTCCTGATACATCAGCGCCGAGCTGTCGACGGGCAGGCCGAAGCGGTACGCGGCCGACTCCCGCATGCTGAGCACCGCCGTGCCGCGCATCGGCGTCAGCTTGACGGGCGGCTTGCCGAACGTCTCCACGATGAACGTGGTCTCCAGCGCGAGCCGGTAGCTCTGCTTCGGACTGGTCTTCCTGTGCACGCTCGGGTGGATCGCCTGCCTGTTGGCGGTGGCCGGGTATGACCGCGACGCCGATCTGGATCCCTTGACCTTGGGCCCGAAGCTCGGCTCGTAGGAGCCCGGGCCGTCGACGGTCGGGGTGAAGCCGGCCGAGACTTTCCCCTCCAGCGACCCGCCGGACGAGGCCCCGCCAGGCACGGCGACGAAGTCGACGAGCACCTCCTCCTCCCACTCCTCGGCGCTCGGCCCGCCCAGCGGCTCAGTCTCCACGAGCACGACCCTGGTCTCGGCCCGTACCCTCGCATGCGGTTCGCCGTCCTTGGTGAAGACACGATCCAGCCCGGTGTTGACCGCGTCGCGCAGGCGGTGGGGCAGCTCGTCCGTCACGAACATGCGCAGCTCGTCGTGGGCCACGGCCCCGACCTCGGTGTACTCTCCGCCGAGCGCGGCGGCGAGCTCGCCGAGCGCGTCCTCCAGGCCCGTCATGCCGGAGATGACGTGGTTGGGGAGCTTGGGGTCCCGCTTGGCGTCGTCGATCCGGGCCAGCTTGCGCGGCGGCTGGTCGGTGTAGGAGTGCGAGATCCACAGCCGCTGCGAGGCGGCGTCACCGGGTGCGCCGGAGTCCACCACCGTGGTCTCCCGCCAGCCCACGTCTTTCCCCGTCCGGACCTCCACGGTCCAGGTCGCGGCGGCGTCGAACAGCAGCGACTCGCTCCTGTTGTCCGCGACCGAGCCTCCCTGCGCGAACATCCCCGCGCCGCCCGACGCCGACGAGTTGCGCCCGGCCGCGGCCCCGAGGCCGACACCCACCATCGTGGCCAGCGCCCTCCAATCGTTATCGGGCAGGAGCTGTGCCAGCACCGTGGTGTTGAGGCCGAGCGGCAATACGCCGCTGCTGGACTCGGTGGCCGAGACCGTCCGCGCCGACTGGAAGAACAGACCGACCATCATCTCCGACGCCCTGACGGCGGGGTCGAGCACCTCGGCCAGGTCGGTGAGGGAGAGCCTGACCCGTATCTCCGCCGCGGTTCTGCCGCGGCCCACGCGCAGCACGACGCCGTCCGGGGAGACGGCCTTGTGGAAGTCGGCCCGCAGGGCGCGCTCGAGCTCGTCCGGGGTGAACTTGTGACCGGCGCCGTTGCGGCCCAGGATCTCGTTGACGGTGGTGGTGAGGGTGGTCAGATGAGGGAGCCGGCCCGTAGGCATGGCCGTGGAGAGGCTGTCCTCCTGCGGCAGCGCCGCGGCCAGCGCGTTCAGATAGCTCTGGTGGAGCCGGGTGGCCTTGGCCGTCAGCGACTTGCTGACGGTGGTCATGTTCACCTCCCCAGGCTGAGTGGGTCCTCCCGCCTGGTTCATCGCCGCGAGCACCTGCTCGTAGGCCAGCCTCGCCTTCATCGCCCGCGCCAGCGCGGTTGCGTACGCGTTGGCGATCCTGGTGTGCCGCTTCTGCGTGGCGCGGTGCGCCTGGTGCTCCTGGCGCGCGTCGCCGGCCCGCTTGAACCGGCCCTGGTCGTGCTGCCTGAGCGCCTTCCGCTTCCGCCGCGTAGCCTGCTTGGCCTGCTCGCGGGCCGCATCCCTGCTGCTCCGCTTCGCGTCGATCTGCTGCTGGATCGCCTGCTCAGCCTGGACGAGTGCGTCGATGACGGACTGTACGTCCTGCGCGGACGAATGATCGCCGGGTAAGGCCGGTGTCCGCTGCGGCCTGGTGGCCTGAGTGGGCGCCCAGGGCGGCAACGGCGGCGTGTGACCGCGTCCGCTCAGCTCCCGGGCCACGCCGTCGATGTCGACGGCGAGGAGCCGCTTCTCCTGGAGCGTCGGCGCCTGCCGCCACTTGTGGGTCAGGAACGCCAGCTCGTTGAACCGGGCGGCCACGCACGCGTCCTGCGTGGCAGTCCGGCGCCGGCCCGGCAGGAATTTCCTCCGCTTGCCGTGGCCGGCGGACTGCACCTCCTGCAGGGTGTCGGTGATCTCGTGCAGCCAGACCCTGGACACCTGGCCGGGCGCGATGCGCGCGCCGAAGTGGACCAGGTGTGGGTGGTTCTCGTCCGTGCCGGCCTTGACCTTGGTCTGGCCCATCAGGTCCGGAGACAGGCCGCCGATGACGGGGCGGAAGAATTGGGTGCCGTGCGTCTTGGTGTGGACGGCCAGCGTCCGGCCGTCCGGCGACCAGGAGAAGCCGGTCACGTCCTGGCCGAGGAAGTGGTCCGCGAGCAGCTCGCCGACGGCGTTCCGCACCTCGTCGAGATCCAGGTCGGGGCCCTGCCTGCCGTCAGGCACGTATCTGGTGCCGGGGACCGGCCGTGACGTGACCGTCCCCGGCTTGCTCGTGTACGCCGGCTCGGCGGCGCGGCCGTCGTCGGGTGCGGGGTCCGCTTGCGTGGTCGTCTCTCCGGCCGAGGCGACCGTCAGCATGGCGGCCGCCTCGGCCTGCAGGTTCGCGAGGTCCTGGACCTCCTCGGCGCGGGTGTCCAGGGCGGCGCGGATGCGGCTCATGGTGGCGGCGGAGATCGCGCGCACGCCGTCGGGGGTGGAGATGAGCAAGTCGCCCGTCGGGCCGATCACCGCGCCGGGGAAGTCGGCGCTGAGCGCGCCGATCAGCGCCGTACGGGCACGGACCGTGGCGGTCATGGGCTCGGCGACGGGGGCGGAGGCGGCGACCGTCGTCTGGTCGGCGAGCTGCGTCGGCTGCTCATCGGCCTGCGCAGGCCGTTCGTCCGGTCGCGCAGGCTGTTCGTCCGACGGCGTGGGCTGTTCGTCGTGCTGTGCGGTGGGACTTTCTGGCTCTGAGGCGGGGCCGTCCGGCTGTGTCGGCGTCGCGGCGCTGTGGGCGGGGCGATCCTGCTCCGCCGCGGAGACGTCCCGCGGAGGGTCGCCTGGCGTCCGGGCGGCGTCCCCCTCGGGCTGCGGCGTCACCTCGCCGGTGGGCTGCAGTGTCGAGCCGCGCCGGGGGGAGGCCGTTTCCGGGTCCGGCGCAGGGGCCGCGCGCCTGCCGTCGTCGTCCCGGCCGGGCGTGGACGACGCGGTGCCCGGCCTCCCGCCCCCCGGGTCAGGAGATGCGGTTGTACCGCCCGTCCTCGCCGGCGTGGGGGCCACGGCATCAGGCTCGCGCGCGGAACCGGACATGCTGGGCTGGCCGCCGCCCCCGCTGGGGCCACCGCCTGATGGGTTCGCGCCCACCGGGTCCGGAGGCGGGTTGCCCGCCATGCGGGCGTCGGCGCGCGCGGCGGCGTCGTAAGCGGAGGCGAGGGAGGTCAGCGGGTTGGTCAGCGCGGTGTAGACGTCGGGACTGAACGGGCTGATCGTTCCGGTGCGCCCGGCGCCGCCGAGGAATCCGCCCATGAGGGCATCGGCCGTGAACGGGTTCTGCCACTGCCCGTAGACCGCGCCGTTGGCGATGAAGCTGCCGAACGGGGAGGCGATCGTGTTGGTCAGGCCAGTGGTCAGCGCGCGGCCCGCGAAACCCGGCACGCGCGTGGTGACCTGGGACACGGGTCCGGCCAGCTTCGTGCCCACGACCGTTCCGGCGCCGGCGCCGATGATGGCGGCCTGGGACTTCAGCCAGTCCCACGTCTGCCGCGTGCCCATCTGCATCTGCTGGTACTGGGCGATCGCGTCGATGAAGAACTCCTCGCCGATCTCCTCGACCAGCTCCCGGCCCATCGACGTGCTCAGAAGCCTGGCGAGGAGGCCCTGCCCGGTGGCGCCGCTGAGCGTGGTCACCCTGGCCAGTTGCTGGACGCTCAGTTGCCTGCCGCCCAGCGTCGCGAGCCTGACGAGGATCCGGCTGATGGCGGCGCGAGCCGCGGCCGCGTACGGACCGACGATCGCGGTGGCGGACCCGGCGGTGAAGAAGGCGGCGATGAAGGCGATGGCGATGGCGACGAGGGCCACCTTGAAGCACACGTTGATGGAGAGCTTGGAGTACTGGGTCTCGACGGCGAAGTTGCTTGCCTGCTGGGAGTAGGCCCGCGCGTTCCCGGACACCCCGGCCATTCCGCCTTCGTGGCCGTACAGGAACTGGACTCTGGAGACGAAGTCCGCGGTGGGGGGTGCGGCCCAGCCGGTCACGATGACGCGCGCGGCGAAGCCGGCGTCGGGCGTGGAGCCGATGGCCCCCTCGGCCAGGTCATCGTAGGCCTGGGCCAGCTTCGACAGCCCGCTCTCGCTGGCCTCCGGCCATTTCTGCCCGGCCGACAGCATGGGGATCAGCCAGTAGACGACCCAGTCGGGCAGCGCCACATCCTCCCACGCCGGGAGGACGTCCCTGTCGATGCGGACCGCGGGCAGTGCGGTCGCCTGGCCGGCCGGGTCCTGGCTGCCGGACCCATGGACCCCGATACCACTGTTGATCGTCACGTCCCTGGTCTCAGATCAGGATCGTCAGTCCGGCCGCGAGGTTCTGCTTGATATCGGCATCCGTCTGCAGAGTGTTGTCGACGCTTTGGCGCACCCTGGTCCCCGCGTCGGTGATCTCCTTGGTGAGATCGGCGCACTGAGTGAGCATCCGGTTGGGGCCGTCACCGCGGAAGTGGGCGGTCAGGAACGCCCTGCCCTCGGCGCCGCCGCCCCATGGGGCCGCGGCGAGGGCATCCTCAACCTGAGTGATCAGGCGCGACGACTCCTGCTCGAGGGCCTCCGCCATCGTCGACCACTGGGAGATCCCCTGGTCCACGATGGACTTGGCGATCTCCGTGCCGTCCCAGAGCCTCACTTCTTGCCCTCCATCCGGTCGACGAGCCGCGTCATGGCGGTTTCGAGATCGCCGTCGAGGTGAGCCATGAGTTCCTCGCGGGGGATCACCGGCTCGAGGATCTCCGCGATGCGCTCCCGAGCTCTGGCCGCCGCCCGGCGAACCGTGTCGGTGATCGTGTCGGCCAGCCACCGCGCGTCGGTCCGCCGGTAGATGCGCGGGTCGAGGTCGAGCCCGACGAGCTCGCCCCGGGCGCCGACGGTCACCGTCACCAAGCCGTCACGGGATTTCTCGGTGATCTGGACCGCTCTGGCTTCGGCATGCAGCTCCAGGCCCGCGTCGTTGATCCGCCGGAACATGTCACCCAGCTCGTCGGCATAGGCCCTCATCGCCGCCACTTCCGGCCGGCCGGACGATTCCATGACACCCCCTGAAGCCATGCCTTTCACGCACGTCCCCCAGGACAATGCTGTGTTAATTGTGAGTTTCGGTCACATCAACATCAGAAGGCAAGAGCTTCATCGAAAGTGTTGTTTCATGGACATTCAGTGGCACGGCGTGTTCGCGCAGGTCGGTGACCTCCGTACGGGGCACCCAGAGGCGGTACACGCCCCGCTCGATCCGCTCCATGCTCAGCTCGCGCGCGGCGCGCGCGGATCCGCCCAGGTACTCGAGCAACAGCCGCCCGTCCTGCTCGCCATGCACGTGGAACCTCTCCCCCCGCCAATGGCACACCGTTGTCACGAAGTGAAGGGCCGCGCACTCCGCTGCGGGCACCGTGCGGATGTGGCAGCCGGGCTCGACCTCGTCGAAACCGTCCACCGGTACGGGGCTGCGCAGCCGTACCCACAGCTCCAGGGAGTGCGGTTCGGGACTGGCCAGGTAGTCCGCGCCCCGCCAGCGGGCCCGGTAGAAGTGCCAGCTCATCGCGCCCGTGTCCCGACCAGCAGCCATCGCCGCAGGTCGCCGTGGTATATGGCGCGGCGGTGCTCGGTTCCCCCGGAAGTGAGCTCCCAGATCTCCGCGCCGTGCGGCAGGCCCACGCCGTACACCTTGTACTCGCGGATGACGTGGTCGACGCTCGGCACCAGGCCCATCCCCACGAAGGGCGGCTCCTCGACCACCCAGCCGGCCACGGCGGCCCTGCCCTCCTCGTCGGTCCCGCCATAGGGGGTGCGGTAGAGGCCGAGGCCGGCGGGGCGCCAGCGCAGGAGGTTCAGCGAGCCGTTCGCGGTCAGCATGTCAGGTTGCCCCAGCGCCGCGGCGAGTACGGCGGGCGTCGCGATGTGCGAGACGTCGAGGGCGTGATGGCAGTAGCCGGAGACCCGCGGCTCGCCCTCGGCCAGAAGGTCGTGGACATCGGCGGGGGAGAGCAGCTTCTGGACCGCCGGCACCCCCGAGGCGGGATCGAGCATGAGGTCGTGGGCCAGCGTGGGCACCGCCAGCCTGGCCACCGTCCCGGACTCCAGCATGAAGGCGGCCGCGAGTCCCGGATTGATCGCCAGGCCCCACCTCAGGTCCGGCCAGCCGGCCGCCAGTTCGACCAGCGTGACGACGCGGCAATACTCGGCGCCGCCGCCGGTGGCCAGCCGCATCGCCGCGACGGAGGTGAACGCCAGCAGCCAGGTCCGCTCGGCGTCGGCGGCCGTCGCCCAGGTCGGCGCCTCGGTCCCGGCCGCCGCGGCGGCGGTGATCGGCAGTGCCAGGTCCGCGTCGCGGAGCAGGCTAAGGCACAAGGCGTCATGCCCGTCCTGGTGGGCGGCCCACAGCCGCTCCTCGAACGGCGTGGCCGGTCGATAGTGGGTGAGCGTCATCCGCCCAGTTTGCCGGATTTATGCCAGCCCGGCCCGCTACCGGACGTGGAATCGGGCGCGCCACAGGAGGTAGATGAAGTACGGCGTGCCGATCAGAGCCGTGACCAGGCTGGCGGGGACCTGGGCCGGGGCGATGACCGTGCGGCCCAGCGTGTCGGCGAGGCTGCCTAGGAGGGCGCCGGGGAGGACGGAGACCGACGGGGCCCCTGGAGCGGCGGGCGCCGACCATGGCGGTGACCGCGGCGACGAGGTCGTCGGAGACGGCGGCCGCGCGAGGCGGTGTGCATGGAGACCCTAACGAGTGCGCTGCGGGGTGTTCCTGCGCCGGCGGCGGCGCAGGAGGAGGCCGGTGGCTGAAGAGAGGATCACCAGGGATCCGGCCAGCATCAACGCCTGCCCGTCCGGCCCGGCCTCGCCCCCGGCTCCCGTATCGACTCCTCCCTCCGGAGTCACGGTCGTGGTGGTCGTGACGGTGGTGGTCGCCTCAGGGGCCGTGGTACCGGGGTCGTCGGTCTCGTTGTCGTCCGTGGTGGGAGTGGTGGTGGGGGAGGTCGAGGGGGTGGTCGTTCCGGCGGCTTCCCCGATGGCGAGGGGATGCTCCGTGAGAGCGGATTTGTTCTTGACCTCGCACTCGATCACGGGATCCTGAGGACTGGTACCGAAGTTGATGGCCGCCGCGTGCACCGTGCCGTTGCCCTCGTCCTGCGGTGTCGTCGTCAGGTTGACCGTCGCCGTGGGGAGCGGGATGGGCTGGCCCGGGGTGATCGTGCCGAGCTGGCCCACGCCGGTGGCGGAGGTCAGCCGCGAGATCCCGCTGATGCCGGCGTAGGCGTAGAGCTTGAGGCCGCCCTCCAGGCCGGTAGAGGGTGCGCGGAGCTCGGATCCCGCCACGTAGGTGCCGCGCCAGCCGATCGTCAGGTTCTCGTCCACCGCGGCACGGGCCGGGACCGTCAGCTCGATGTCGACCTTGACCTGCTGCTTCTGGCCTGTGTCCGTCGTGGTGCATTCGTACTCCACCACGCTCGCCCCGGGGGCAGGTAAGAGCTGCAGGGCGAGGATCGGGACGATCAGGTGGGCGCGCACAGTGGCTCTCCTTGTGACAGGTGAGGCCCTGGAGGAGACGAGGGTGGAGAAAGGTTGACACGAATGTCCACATATGGACAACCCGTCGGCAGGGCAGCAGGATCGGACGCGCCGGTGACAGGCCCGTAGGCTGGGCGGCATGGCCTTCACCGTGACCACGGGCGCCACCGGCAGGCTCGGCGGCCGGATCGCCGCCCGGCTCGCGGCCGCCGGGGTCGAGCAGCGGCTCGTCTCCCGGAACGCCGGCCGCGTGCCCTCGCTCGACCGCGCTACCGCGGTCAGTGCGGACTACGGCGACCCCGAGGCGATGAGGCGCGCCCTCGACAAGGCGACGACCGTGCTCTTCGTCTCGGCGTCGGAGAGCGCCGACCGGCTGGACCGGCATCGGGCCTTCGTCGACGCGGCCCGCGACGCCGGCGCCACGCACCTGGTCTACATTTCCTTCTATGGCGCGTCGCCGTCGGCCACGTTCACGCTGGCCCGCGACCACTGGGCAACGGAGCAGCACATCCGCGACAGCGGCCTGCCCTTCACGTTCCTGCGCGACAGCCTGTACGCCGACTTCCTGCCCAGCATGGCCGGTGACGACGGCGTGATCCGCGGCCCGGCAGGTCAGGGCAGGGTGGCGGCCGTGGCCCAGGACGACATCGCCGACGCGGCGACCGCGGTGCTGCTCGACCCGAGCGCCCACGAAGGGGCGACCTACGACCTCACCGGACCGCAGGCGCTGACGCTGGATGAGGTCGCCGCCACGCTGAGCCGGACGACCGGCCGGACCATCACCTACCATCCCGAGACGGTCGAGGAGGCGTACGAGTCGCGCCGGAGCTACGACGCGCCCGGCTGGCAGGTCGAGGCGTGGGTCTCCACCTATCTGGCGATCGCCGCCGGCGAGCTGGAAGGTGTCAGCGACGCCATCCCGGTCCTCACCGGCCACCCCGGGACCACCTTCGAGCAGCTCGTGGGCAACATATAGGTATTTCGGGGGTTTGACCGGACTGCCCTGCGCCGATTAATTTCTCAACGATAGTTAATTAAGGGGCGGCTCATGGATCAGAGATACTCGCCTGTTCAGGATTTACGGCGGCACCACCGCCGCCTCGTGCTGCGCAGCCTGCGTGACGACGGCCCGCAGCCGCGCGCCGACCTGGCGCGCCGGCTCGGACTGTCGGCCACCACGATGACCAAGGTGGTGGGCCAGCTGCTCGACGAGGGCCTGGTCACGGAGGACGCCGTGGAGGGCGCCGGCCAGCGGGTCGGCCGCCCGTCGACCGGCATCAGGATCCGCACGGACGCCCGTCTCGTGATCGGCGTCCAGGTCGGCGCGGGCACGGTGCGGCTGGGACTGTGCGATCTCAGGGCCCAGGTGGTCCGGAGCACGTCGTTCGGCTTCGAGGCCGAGGCCCCGGAGCGGGTCGTGGCGCGGATCGCCGAGGCCGCGTCCGAGCTCACGGCAGACGTGCCGGCGGACCGGCTGCTGGGCATCGGGGTCGCCGCTCCCGGACCGGTGGACCCCGCACATCGCCGCACCGTGCTGGCCGTCCATCTGGGCTGGCGCGACGTGGCCTTCGCCGACCTGCTGGAGGCCGCGCTGGAGGTGCCGGCGGTCGTCGACCACAACGTACGCTCCATGGCGCTGGCCGAGAGCCGCTACGGCGAGACGGCCGGCGCGGACCCCCTCCTGTACGTGTACGTCCGCACCGGAGTCGGCGCCGGCCTGGTGATCGGTGGCGACCCGTTCCGGCCGGGCGCGTACGGGGTCACCGAGCTGGGCCACCTGCGCGTGCTGGAGAAGGGCCGCACGTGCGTGTGCGGCGCGACCGGCTGCCTGGAGACCGTGGTGTCGGAGCCGTACCTGATCGAGCGACTCGGCCGCCGCTCCGCCAACCCGCTCGCGGAGATCCCGGACGGGCTCCTGGACGACCTCGTGGATCACCTGACCACCGGGCTGGCCAGCGCGGTCAACCTGTTCAACCCCGAGCTGATCCTGCTCGGCGGCATCTTCTTCCCGGCGCCGGAGACGGTGTTCGACCGGGTCCGCGCCGCGCTGCGTGCCAAGGCGTTTCCCGTGCTCCGCGACGCGGTACGGGTGGAGCGGCCGACGCTCGGCGACGCCGCCGGCGTGGTGGGTGGGGCCGCCGTCGCCTTGGACCATTTTTTGTATGAAAGGTAGGAACGCCCTGATCCTCGACGGGCATTGGTGGCTCTCCTACGAGATGACGCGCCAGGACGGGGCGCACGAGCTGCGCGTCCTGCGCGTTCGGGGGGAATGAGCCGGACGCATGCCTCAGGCCCCATTACGCTCGCATAGAAGCGCATTGCTGGGGGCGGAGGGATTAGTGACGGTCAACGGGGCGGCGGCGACGACGCCTGCGGCACAAGTGACGCCGGAGCGCAGGAGCTCGGCAGGAGAGAGCGAGCCTGCGATGCCAACGAGTGCCGAAGCGGGCGCGACCCTCAAACACGAGGCGGTCGGGCGGGTTCTCGGCACGCAGGCGGCCTCGCCGCTGTCGTTCTGGGTCGGGCTGGAGCCGGGCAAGGTCCTGCAGCTGGACGACGTGGTGGTGACCAGGCGTGAGGTGCCGGGACACGGCACGGTGCTGGTCGCGGGCGTGGTGACGGCCGTGGAGGCCAGGCACGAGGGCGCGGCGTACGACTCGGACGTGTTCCTGATCGCCGAGGGTGCGCTGCCCGCCGCCGTGGTCGAGGTGGCCGAGGTGCGGGTGACCAGGATCGAGCCGGAGGTGTTCGTGCCGCCGCTGCCCGGCTCCAAGGTCTACCTGGCCGGCGCCGGCGACCGCGACCAGGCGCTCTACTTCGACGTCATGGACCGGCGCATCCCCCTGGGGACGGGCCGCGACGGCCAGCCGCTCTACGTGAACTTCGACTTTCTCGACGGCACCCGCGGCGCCCACGTGTCGATCTCGGGTGTGTCCGGCGTGGCCACCAAGACCTCCTTCGCCACCTTCCTCCTCTACTCGATCTTCAACTCGGGGGTGCTGGACGCGGAGTCGGCCAACACCAAGGCGCTGATCTTCTCCGTCAAGGGCGAGGACCTGCTCTTCCTCGATCACGACAACCTCCGCCTCGACGAGAAGGCGAGGAGCGTCTACGCCAGGCTCGGGCTGCCCGCGCAGCCGTTCGGCAGCGTGCACGTCTTCGCGCCGCCCCGGCCGAACGACCCCAACGGCGTTCCCCACGTCGCCGCCCGTACCCAGGGGGTGAGCGCCTTCTACTGGACGCTGGTCGAGTTCTGCGAGGAGGAGCTGCTGCGGTTCGTCTTCGCCGACGCCGACGACGAGCGGGCCGGTTACTCGCTGCTCGTGGGCCAGGTCGCCGCCCGGCTGAAGGCGTGGGCAGAGCCGGTCGGCGACGGCGGCGCCGTCATGGTGCAGGGCACGACCTGCCGGACGTTCGCCGACCTCGTCGAGATGCTCTCCGACCAGCTGCAGGACGAGGGCAGCCGGCTGCAGTGGACCGGCGCGCAGACCCCGCTCGGCACCGTCAACGCCTTCCTGCGCAGGCTGCGCAGCGCCGTCCGCCCGCTGTCCCCGATCGTCCGCGGCGACCTGCCGTTCTACCGTGCCCACTCGGTCAGCACCTCCGACGCGCAGGTCTCCATCGTGGACCTGCACAACCTGCCGGAGCGGGCGCAGCGGTTCGTGGTCGGCGTGGTGCTGCGCGGCGAGTTCCATCGCAAGGAGTCCTCGGGCACGGCGCGGCCGCTGCTGTTCGTGGTGCTGGACGAGCTCAACAAGTACGCCCCGCGCGAGGGTGACTCGCCGATCAAGGAGATCCTGCTGGACGTGGCCGAGCGGGGCCGTTCGCTCGGCGTCATCCTCATCGGCGCCCAGCAGACCGCGTCGGAGGTGGAGCGCCGCATCGTCTCCAACAGCGCCGTCCGCGTCGCGGGCCGCCTCGACCCGGCCGAGGCCGCCAGGTCCGAGTACGGCTGGCTGCCGCCGGCCGTGCGGGAGCGCGCCACGATCGCCAAGCCGGGCACCATGTTCGTGGCCCAGCCGGAGATCCCGGTTCCGCTGGCCGTGGCCTTCCCCTTCCCCGCGTGGGCGACCCGGCCGTCGGAGGCGGCGGCGCAGGTGACGGCGTCGAGCGGTGATCCGTTCAAGGGCCTGCCCGGCATCGAAGACGACATCCCGCCCTTCTGACCACAGGTGATTTCTTGAAGATCCTCCACACCGCGGACTGGCACGTCGGCAAGGTGCTCAAAGGCCGCCCCCGCCTCGACGAGCACCGGGCCGTGCTGCGCGAGCTGGTCGCGGCCGCCCGTACCCATGACGTGGACGCCGTCATCGTGGCGGGCGACCTGTTCGACACCTCCGCCCCCACGCCCGAGGCCCAGTCGCTGGTCCTCAACGCGCTCATGGCGCTGCGCGGCGACGGCAGGGACGTGATCGTGCTGGCCGGCAACCACGACAACCCGCAGCTGCTGGAGGTCTACCGGCCGGTGCTGGGCAAGCTGGGGCTGCACATGCTCGGCGCGTTCCGCCGTCCCGACGCCGGCGGCACGCTGGCCTTCACCGCACGGTCCGGTGAGCCGGTGCGGCTGGCCGTGTTGCCGTTCCTTTCGCACCGGTACGTCGTACGCGCCGCCGAGGTCCTCACCGGCACCACCGCCGACCACAACCGCGACTACGCCGCCCGCATCGGCGAGCTGATCGGCGCGCTCACCGCCGGCTTCCACGGCGACACCGTCAACCTCGTCACCACCCACGGCACCCTGCCCGGCGGCGCGTTCGGCGGCGGCGAACGGGAGGCGCAGTCGATCTTCTCCTACTACTTCGAGCCGACCGCCTTCCCGACCGCCACCCAGTACGCCGCCCTCGGTCACCTGCACCGCCGCCAGCAGATCCCCGGGCCCTGCCCGATCTGGTACAGCGGCTCGCCGCTCGCCGTCGACTTCGGCGAGGAGGGAAACACCCCGGGCGCGCTGCTGGTCGAGGTCTCCCCGGGGCGGCCGGCCGTGGTGCGGGAGCTGACGTTCAGCTCGGCCCGCCGGCTCCGCACCGTACGCGGCACGCTGGAGCAGCTGGAGGCCATCGAGCCCGGCGACGACTGGCTCAAAGTGATCGTCGAGGAGAAACCCCGCGTGGGCCTCGCCGACGACGTGCGCGAGCTGCTGTCCGGCGCCGTCGACGTCATGCTGGACGAGAAGTTCCGGCCGGTGCCGGCCACGCGGCGGGCGAGCTCGGCCGACCGGAGCCCGCGCGAGTTGTTCCGCGACTACCTCGCCGCCACCGGACGCCACGACGACCAGGTGGCCACCCTGTTCGACCGGCTCTACGACGAGGTGACCGGCTGATGCGCCCCCTGTTGCTGCACCTGGACCACTTCGGCAGCTTCCGCGAGCCGGTGACCGTGGACTTCACCGACACCGAGTACTTCGCGCTCGTCGGCCCCACCGGGGCGGGCAAGAGCACGATCATCGACGCGATCTGCTTCGCCCTGTACGGCACGGTGCCGCGCTGGGGCAGGGAGGGCGCCGTCGCCCACGCCCTGGCGCCGTCCGTCAGCGCCGGCAAGGTGGCGATGGTGTTCGAGAGCAACGGGCGGCGCTACGGCGTGGTCCGGGCGATGGTGCGCGACGCCAAGGGCGCGGTGCGTACCAAGGAGGCCAGGCTCGACGAGCTGGACCCCGCGGCACCGCCGGCGTTCGACGCGGTGGTCAAACCCCTCGCCGAGGGCGAGAACGTCACCATCGAGGCCCAGCAGGTGACCGGCCTGGAGTACCGGTTCTTCACCCAGTGCGTGGTGTTGCCGCAGGGCCGCTTCGCCGAGTTCCTGCACGCGGCGCCCCGCGAACGGCAGGACCTGCTGGTGCAGCTGCTCGACGCAGACGTGTACGAGCGGATCAGGCAGCGTGCCGCCCGCGAGGAGGAGACCGCCAAGCAGGCCGCCTCCTTCGCCCGCGACCAGCTCGCCAAGTTGTCCGGCGCGACCGAGGAGGCCGAGCGGGAGCTGGCCGAGCGGCTGGCGGCGCTGCGGCGGCTGGCCGAGACCATCGGCGCCGACCTGGACCTGCTGCGTGCCCGCGAGGCCGACATCCGCCGCGCCGAGCAGGAGCGGGCCGCCGTCGCCGAACGCCAGTCGGTGTTGTCCGCGCTCCGCATGCCCGACGCGGTCCCGACCCTGGCCTCGCAACGCCGCGCCGCCGCCGAGTCCGTCGAGACGCTGACCGCCGAGGTCTCCGCCCTGGAGGCCGACGACCACGAGGCGTACGAGGCACTGGCCGCCCTGGGTGACCGCGGCGCGCCGGGGGCGGCGCTGGCCGCGCTGGACGCTCGCGAACGGTTGCACGCCGAGGCCAGGCGTGCTCGCGGCGCTGCCGCCTCGGCCACCGCGCCGCTGGAGGGCCTGGCCGCCGAGGTGGCCGATGCCGAACGAGCGCTCTCCCACGTGGAGGCGCGCCGCGAACGCCTGCGTGATGCCCACGCCGCCGCCCACCTCGTCCAGCGCCTGACCGTCGGCGAGCCGTGCCCGGTCTGCCACCACCCGATCTCCGAGCTGCCCCGCCACGAACAGCCCACCGACATGCGTACCGCCGACCGCGCCCTCGCGACCGCCCGCGAGCGCGCCCAGCACGCCAGAGCAGCCCACGCCAAGGCAGAGGCGTCGGCGTCGATGCTGGCCACGCAGGCGGCCCGGCTGGAGTCCGAGCTGGCCGCACTGCCCGCCCCCGGCGACCGGGCCGAGCTCGAAGCGCGGCTGGCCGCCATCGCCAAGGCCGACGAGCTCGCCACCCAGGCCCGCACCGCCGTGCGCGCCGCCCGCGGCAGACTGGACCGCGCACGGACCGCCGCCGAGCAGGTCGAACTCCAGGCCGAGACCGCCTGGCGCACGCTGGAGTCCGCCCGCGACCGGCTGCTCGTCTCCGGCGCTCAGGACGACCCGCCGCCGCCCCTGATCCGCGAGGATCTGCACCGGGCCTGGACCGAGCTGCTCGGCTGGCGGGACCGGGCCGCGCAGGCCGCCCGCGCCGCGCTGGCCGCGTGCGACGAGGAGCTCGCCCAGGCCGGCGAGCGGCTCGCCGCCGACCGCCGCAGGCTGGCCGAGCGCCTGGCCGAGCACGGCGTCGTGGCCCCGCGTGACGCCTCGCCCGACCAGCTCGGCGCCGCCGTCGCCGGGACCGTGGCCCGCGCGGAGAGCGCGCTCGACCGGCTCAAGGAGGAGCGCAAGCGCGCCGCCGACCTGGAGAACCAGGTCACCATGAAGGAGCACGAGGCCAAGGTCGCCCACGAGCTGGCGCTCCGCCTGCGCGCCAACGCCTTCGAGCGCTGGTTGTGCGCCGAGGCCCTCGCCGTGCTGGTCGCCTCGGCCTCGGAGACGCTGCGCGAGTTGTCCGACGGCCAGTACGAGCTGGCCCTCAGCGACAAGACCGGCGACATCGAGGTCATCGACTACGGCGATGCCGGGATGCGGCGCAGCGCCCGCACGCTGTCCGGCGGCGAGACCTTCCAGGCCGCGCTGGCGCTGGCCCTGGCCCTGTCCGGCGCCGTCGCCCGCGGCCTTGACTCGATCTTCCTCGACGAGGGCTTCGGCACCCTCGACCCGGCCACGCTCGACACCGTCGCCACGACGCTCGAACGCCTCGCCGCCGGCCAGGAACGCATGATCGGCGTCGTCACCCACGTTCCCGCGCTGGCCGAGCGAGTGCCGGTACGCTTCGAGGTCAGGCGCGACGCCAAGGGCTCGCACGTGCGGAAGGCGGAGGTGGGATGACGGGCTTCACGGTCGACCCGTGGGACCCGGGCTATGCCGCCGCCCTCGCCGTCGAGGCCCTCTCCGAGCTGGGCGCGACCAGTGCCGAGCTGGTGCTGGACATCGAGCGGCCGGCCGCCGACTGGAAACCCGTCACGCCCGGACCCGACGCCACCGCTCCCGAAACGTTGCTGGTCGCCGACGGCGTCCGCAGGATAGACGCGCGCGTCTGGGTCAACGATCCCGACGCGCCCATGCCCGTCCCCGGCATCGCCGCCTCGTACGCGGCCGGGATCGTGCGATGCGGACCGGACGGCGCCGACCTCGCCGAGATCGAGGTCAACCGGGCGCTGATCTCCGCCTCCCCGCACACGCCCGAGGTCAAGACCTCGCACGCCACCTACACCCCCGGCAAGGCCGCCGACGCCAGCTTCGAGGAGATGTCCCTGGCGTTGCAGCGGCAGGTCACGCAGCTGGAGGTGGACCTGGCGGTGCGGCACCGGTCCACGAGTGACGACCTGCTGCTGGTCGACGGGCCGTTGCGGGGGCGTACGCATCTGCCGCACACGGTGGGCTACATCAAGACGCACCACACCGCGTACCTGCCGTCGCCGCAGTCCGCCGTGGTCGCCGCGCTCACGCCCGGACAGCGCACGCCGGTCTTCCTCATGGGCACGAGCTGGCGGCGGCACGCCTGGTACGTACGGCTCCCCGTCCAGTCCCCGGCCCCCTGGGCGGGGGTGGCACGCTGCGAGGCCAGCGCCGAGCTGGAGCCGGCCCAGGCCGTACGGCTCGCCGACGCGATTACGCTGGCCCTGCCGCCGCTGGCCGGAGTGGACTACAAGGATCCGCGCGCGCCACAGAACCTCGTGCCGATCGGCGGCCTGGAGAAGCTCCTGCGTCACCATCTGGGCGACGCCCGCCTGCTCTACCGCGCGCTGCGTACCGCCGCGGGCGGCTCTTAGATCGCGCCGGCCTAGAAGCCCTTCCACGGGTCGCAGATGGTCACCGTGGTGCTCTTGCGCATGCTCCTGGGCGTGACCACTTCGAAGACCACGCGGTAGGTGCCCTGCCCCTTCCACACGATGGACGGGAGCAGCGGCTTCGACGACGGCGTGCCCTGCTGCCTGCCCTGGTTCTGGCCGTTGACGAGCCATCGGTAGCTGTAGGTGCCGGTGGCCGAGACCTTGGCCCAGATGTTGGTGTCGCTGCGCCAGCAGTCCCCCAGCTTGTAGCCCTCGTAGGTGAAGGCCACGGACGTCACGCCGCCTGAGTCGCCGCTGCTGGTCGCGGCCGGCTTGGAGGTGGTGGGCGCGGGCCGGGCCGTGGGGCGGGAGC
>NZ_VCKY01000108.1 GCF_005889735.1 Nonomuraea turkmeniaca | reverse complement strand
GGTGCAAAGTGACGGCGAGCGTACGCTGGGTGGTTTGCTGGAGTCCACGCACCTGGCCGCGATGGAGGACCTGCCAGCCCTGGTGTCCGCGCACGCGCGGCTGATCGGCTGTTCCGACACCGTGATCTACGTGACCGACCTGCAGCAGTTGTCCCTGGTGCCACTGCCGGGACAACAGAACGAGGCCGGCGAGCCGCTCGAACCCATCAAGATCGACGCCACGATGGCGGGCCGCGCGTTCCGCGCCGTGGAGATCGTCCAGGCCAGGTCGGCTGATGATCGGCGGCGGTTGTGGGTGCCGTTGCTGGACGGGACCGAGCGGATCGGAGTGCTGGGCACGACCGTGTCCAAGGTCGACGAGCTGGTCGAATGGCGGGTCAAGCAGCTGGCGTCCCTGGTGGCGGTGATGGTGGTCAGCAAGCGGCCGCACAGCGACTCGTATGCCCGGGTGGTCCGCGCCCGGCCGATGACCCTGTCGGCGGAGGTGATGTGGAACCTGCTGCCGCCTGGCACGTACGCCAACGAGGACGTCGTGGTCAGCGCCGCGCTCGAGCCGGCCTACGAGATGGGCGGCGACGCCTACGACTACGCGATCGACGGCTCCCGTCTGCACCTGGCGTTGTTCGATGCGATGGGGCACGACACGTCGGCCGGGCTCACCGCCAGTGTCGCCATGGGATCGTGCCGCCACAACCGCCGCCAGGGGATGGAGCTGCCCGAGATCGGCGAGGCCGTCGACGCGGCGATCAAGGAGCAGTTCACCGGCCGGTTCGCCACGGGCATCCTGGGCTGCCTGGACCTGGAGACCGGGCTGCTGAACTGGGTCAACCGCGGCCACCATCCGCCGCTGGTGATCCGCGGCGGCCAGCTGGTGGCCACGCTCGAGAGTGTGCCCATCCCGGACCCGCCGATGGGTTTCGGCCTGGGCTTCTCCGTGGGGCTGCTCCGTTACCAGCTGCAGCGCGGCGACCGGCTGCTGTTCTACACCGATGGCATCATCGAGGCGAAGAGCCCGGACGGCGAGACCTTCGGGCTCGACCGCTTCGTCGACTTCGTCATCCGCCAGGAGGCGGACGGCGTGTCGGCGCCGGAGACGCTGCGCCGGTTGATCCAGGCCATCCTGCGGCATCAGAGTGGCCGGCTGCAGGACGACGCGACCGTGATGACGGTCGAGTGGCGCAGCGAGCGCCTGCGTCAGCTCACCTTGTGAACAGGCGGGCGGGCACGGCCGCCGCGAGTGCCTGGTAGCCGGCCGGGCTCAGGTGCAGGCCGTCGCCCACGTCGTACGCCGCCAGGAGCCGCCGCGGGTCGGCGGGGTCGTGGACCGCCCGGTCGAAGTCGATCACGGCGTCGAACCGGCCGCCGGTGCGGATCCAGTCGTTGACCGTCTGCCGGGAGGCCTCACGGTGCCCCTGGGCGTCGTCGTAGTCGTTGCCGCCGAAGGGGGTGAGCGTCGCCCCGTACACGATGAGGCCCCGCGCGTGGGCGCGGACGATGATCTGGTCGTACGCGGCGACGAGGTCGTCGGCGATCTTCTTCTGGGCGTCCTGCGTGGCCTCGGCGGTACCGATGTCGTTGACGCCCTCGAAGACGACCAGCCATCGGGCGCCGCTGCGGGCGAGCACGTCGCGGTCCAGCCGGGCCAGAGCGCCGGGGCCGAGGCCGTCGCTCAGCACCCGGTTGCCGCCGGCCGCCTGGTTGGCGATGGCCACCCCGCCCCCGGGCAGACGGTCGAACAGCTGGTCGGGCCAGCGGTTGTCGTGGTTGGTCGTGGAGCCTCTGCCGTCGGTCAGCGAGTCGCCCAGCAGGACCAGGGCCGCCGTCGCAGCCGGCGACCAGACTTCGACGGCGCTCAGGAAGTACCAGTGCTCGACGGGGGTCGCTCCAGCGAGCTCCTCGGCGTCGGCCTGGTTGCCCTTCGCCAGGTAGGAGGTGGTGCGGGAGCCCGGGTGCGAGGTGATCGCGGCGGAGGCCTGCCCCTCGGCGAGGTAGAGGGTCACGGTCAGCACGGAGCCGGGCGGGAGCGGCTGGTCCAGCGGGTCGGACACCACTTGCGCGCCGACCGGGACGACCGTGGACGGACGGCCGTGGAACGTCACCGGCCGGGCGCTGCCGGGCTGGATCGTGCTCACGCCCGCCCTGCCGCCTGCCGGGTACGCCACGCTGACCCGGGTGACGGGCAGCGGAGCGCCACCGAACGTGTTGGACAGGCGCAACCGCACCCGTTCCCCGCCCGCCGACACCCGCACGGTCTGCCGCAGCGTGCTGTCGGCCAGAACCAGGTCGCCTGTCGTGTACGGCGCGGGCGGCAGGTTGCCCGGCTCGGTCAGCTGCGGCATCGCGGTCCAGGTGTCCACCCAGTGCCCGCCGGACACGTTGCCGTCGCCGGCCGCCGGCTCCCGCCCTCCGCTCATCCCCGACCCCGCTCCTCGAAATGTTTCTGCCGATTGCCGAACGTTTCCGTGTGGACGGCACGGGATCTTACCTGAGGCTGAACGTTTCACCTCCCCTGACGCCGTCCTCTTGCGATGTCCCAGGCAGCTAGTGAAGGGGTGGCGCGCGACGAAAGTTTCTGATTGATGGACTGAAACAGTCTTGAGACGCTCGTCCACCACCGGCTACGACACGGAGGACAGCAGTGCACCGCAACCGCCCCCGGTCCTGGATCGTCGCGGCGGCCGCCGCCGCGATGGTCGCCCTCGCCTTACTCACCGCCCCCACCGCGCAGGCCGCGCCCGGCTGCCGCGTGGAGTACACGGTGACCAACCAATGGTCGAATGGTTTCGGCGCGAATGTTAGCGTTACCAACCTGGGTGATCCGCTCACCAGCTGGCGTCTGACCTGGTCGTTCACCGCTGGACAGACGATCACGCAGCTGTGGAACGGCGTCGTCTCGCAGTCCGGCGCGCAGGTCGCCGTCTCCAACGCCTCCTACAACGGCTCGCTCGCCACCGGGGCGGGCACGTCATTCGGCTTCAACGGCACGTGGAACGGCTCCGCCAACCCGGTGCCCGCGGACTTCGCACTCAACGGCACGCCCTGCACCGGCGGCAGCACGCCGACCGCGACCCCCACAGTCACGCCCACGGGTGGCACCGGCACGCTGCCGAGCAGCTTCCGCTGGCACTCCAGCGGCGCGCTGATCGCCCCCAAGCCCGACGCCGCCCACAGCAACATCGCGGCGGTCAAGGACCCGTCGGTCGTCTACCACAACGGCCGCTGGCACGTCTTCGCCAGCACCGCCAGCGCGGCCGGCTACAACCTGGTCTACACGAACTTCACCGACTGGGCCCAGGCCGGCGCCGCGCAACACCACTACTTGGACCAGAGCGGGATCGGCACGGGCTACCGGGCCGCTCCGCAGGTGTTCTACTTCGCGCCGCAGAACAAGTGGTACCTGGTCTACCAGACCGGCAACGCGTCGTACTCGACCACGACCGACATCTCCAACCCCCGGTCCTGGAGCGCGCCGCAACACTTCTACTCGAGCATGCCGGACATCATCCGGCAGAACATCGGGAGCGGCTACTGGGTCGACATGTGGGTCATCTGCGACTCCGCCAAGTGCTACCTGTTCTCCTCCGACGACAACGGCCACCTGTACCGCTCGGAGACGACGGTGGCGAACTTCCCCAACGGCTTCACCAACACGCAGATCGTCCTGCAGGACTCCAACAAGTACCGGCTGTGGGAGGCCAGCAACATCTACAAGGTCAAGGGCACGAACCAGTACCTAATGCTGATCGAGGCCATCGGTTCCGACGGCAGACGGTACTTCCGCTCCTGGACCTCCACCGGCATCGGCGGCACGTGGACGCCGCTGGCCGACACCGAGAGCAACCCGTTCGCCCGCGCGAACAACGTCACCTTCGACGGCACGGCCTGGACCAGGGACATCAGCCACGGCGAGATGATCCGCGACGGGATCGACCAGACGCTGACGATCAGCCCCTGCCAGATGCGCTACCTCTACCAGGGCATGGATCCGAACGCGACCGGCGAGTACAACGCGCTGCCCTGGAGGCTGGCGCTGCTCACGCAGACCAACTCCACCTGCTGAGCGATCACCACTCGGCGCCGCCGCCGGCGTACCACCACACCGGGTGCGCCGGCGGCCCGTGTCATGAGCCCAGATGTGAGCAGGGTGCGCGGCACGGGGACGAACGTCGCCTCGCGCCGCTCCAAGGGCCCCTTCCTGGAACGGGCCCGTGGGGAGACGCAGCCGGAAGCAGGACTCCCGGAACTGCCCGGACTCCCCCAGCGGCGCCTGGAAGTCGTAGTTGATCACGGGGCAGTCGTTCGGGTAGCCGGTGGCGTGCGACTCCTGCAGGGTGCTCAGCTCACCGATCTTCTGCGAGCCGCCGTGGTACATGTAGTAGCCCTGCCACACCCGACCCGCTGCCCAGCTTCACCAGCGGCAACGCGGCCACGTCCGCGGCGGCGACGATCGGCCGCCGGTGGTAGGACGTGTACATGCCGCCGCCGAGCTCACAGGCGGCTCTGGTGGTCCTGGCACGGAGACTCTCAGCACGCGCCCGATCGTGGCGGTGTTTCCGGTCTTCCGATTTTACGCAATTGACATATCCGCAAAACCGACCCTACGGTGTGCGAAACGTTTCGACAACTGTATCGCGGGAGGGGCATGGCCTCGCTACGTGACGTGGCCGAGCGGGCCCAGGTCGCGGTCAGCACGGTCTCCGCCGCGCTCAACGGCACCCGCCCGGTGGCCGTGGCCACCAAGCGGCGCATCGAGCAGGCCGCCGCCGAGCTCGGCTACCGCCCGAACCTGCTGGCGCGTGGACTGCAGAGCAAGCGCACCCGGATCCTCGCGCTGCTGTTCCCGGCCCCGCGCAGCGGTTTCGGGCTCACCGAGATGCAGTTCGCGACCGGAGCCGCCGAGGCGGCCAGCGAGCTGGGCTACCACCTCCTGCTCTCGCCGGAGAGCGCCGACCCGATCGACGAGGTGCGCCACCTGACCGGCCTGGGCCTGGTGGACGGCGTGCTGCTGATGGAGGTGCGCCTCGACGACGAGCGCACGGAGTTCCTGTCGGCGTCCGGGGTGCCGTTCAGCATGATCGGGCGCACCCGCGAGCCCGGCTCGATCGACTACGCCGACATCGACTTCGCGGCGACGGCCCGCGACGCGGTGGCGCACGTGGCCGGGCTGGGACATCGCAAGCTGGCCTTCTTCAACCTCTCGACCGACCTGTACGCCGACGGCTACGGCCCGGCGATCCGGGCCGGCGAGGAGTTCGCCGCGGCGGCCCGCGCGGCGGGCATCGGCTACGTGGACGGGTTCCGCCCGGGCTCGGCCAAGGAAGGCCGGGCGGCCTTCGAGCGGCTGCTGGACGCGCATCCGGACGTGACGGCCCTGGCGGTGATGGACGACCACGCCGCGGTCGGGGTGATCGCGGCGGTGGCGGCACGCGGCTGGCACATCCCCGAGGACCTGACGCTGCTGCTGGTGTTGTCGTCGGCCGCCGTCGCCGAGATGTTCCATCCCAGGCTCACGACGCTGGAGCCGCCCAGCACCGAGCTGGGCAGGCTCGGCGCCCGCATGCTCATCGAACGGCTGCGGGGCGACGGCCCGCCGCGGCAGCGGCTGGTGCCCTGCAACCTGGTGGTCGGCGACAGCTCCGCCGCGCCCCGGAGCCTGTCATGACGGCGCGGCTCGGGATGCACACGCTCACCGGCGACCGCGGGCTGCTGTTCGGCGGGGACTACAACCCCGAGCAGTGGCCGGAGGAGGTGTGGGCCGAGGACGCCGAGCTCATGAATGCCGCCGGGATCAACCTGGTCACGGTCGGCGTGTTCAGCTGGGCGCGGCTCGAGCCGGAGCCGGGCGCGCGCGACTTCGGCTGGCTGGACCGGGTGATGGACCTGATGGCCGGGGCCGGGATCGCGGTGGACCTGGCCACGCCGACCGCCTCGCCGCCGCCGTGGCTGGGGCACCGCTGGCCGGCGACGCTCCCCGTCGACGAGTCCGGGCACCGGCTCTGGTACGGCTCGCGCAACCAGTTCTGCCCGTCGTCGCCGCTCTACCGGGAGCGGGCGCTGGCGATCGTGACCGACCTGGCCGACCGGTACGCCGGCCACCCCGCCCTGGCCCTGTGGCACATCGGCAACGAGTACGGCCAGTTCTGCCATTGCGACGACTCCGCGGCGGCGTTCCGCGCCTGGCTCCACGGCAGATACGGCGACCTGGACACGCTGAACGAGGCATGGGGCACCACGTTCTGGAGTCAGCGCTACAGCGACTGGACCGAGGTCATCACCCCCCGCCGCGCCCCCTACATCATCAACCCGACCCAGCAGCTCGACTGGCAGCGCTTCTGCTCCGACGCGCTGCTCGCCTGCTTCCGTGCCGAACGCGACGTCCTGCGCGAGCGCACCCCGGACGTGCCGATCACCACGAACTTCATGGGCCTGTTCAAGCCCGTGGACTCCTGGGCGTGGGCCGCCGAGGAGGACATCGTCTCCAACGACTGGTACCCGGAGCCGGGCGACCCGCTCTCCCCCGCGCGCACGGCCCTCGCCCACGACCTGATGCGCGGCCTCGGCCAGGGCCGGCCGTGGTTGCTGATGGAGCAGTCGACCAGTGCCGTCAACTGGCGCCCGCACAACCTGCCCAAGCCGCCCGGCCAGCTCAGGCTGGAGTCGCTGCAGGCGCTCGCCCGCGGCGCGGACGGGCTGTGTTACTTCCAGTGGCGGGCCTCCCGGTTCGGCGCGGAGCGGTTCCACGCCGCGATGGTGCCGCACGCGGGGCCGGACACGCGGCTGCACGCCGAGGTGCGCGCGCACGGCCAGGAGCTGCGCAAGCTCGCCTCCGTGGCGGGGCAGCCGGTGCCGGCGCGGGTGGCGATGGTGTTCGACTGGACGAGCTGGTGGGCGCTGGAGGAGCGCGGCCGGCCCAGCGACCGGCTGAACGCCGCCGACCAGCTGCTCGCCTACTACGTGCCGCTCTGGGAGCGCGGCGTGAGCGTGGACCTCGTGCCGCCGGACGCCGACCTGAGCGCGTACGCGCTGGTCGTGGTGCCGAACCTGTTCCTGGTGAGCGACCGGGACGCGGCGGCGCTGACCGCATACGCGCGCGGCGGCGGTGTGCTGGTGGTCGGGCCGTTCTCCGGCGTCGTCGATCCGAACGCGCACATCCGTACCGGGAGATTCCCCGCGCCGCTGCGCGCGGTGCTCGGGGCCTCCGGCGAGGAGTGGCAGCCCGTCGCCGGAGAGGTGCGCTGCCGGTGGGCCGGCGGCGGCGAGTTCACGGCGCACACCTGGACCGAGCTGATGACCGCCGAAGGCGCCGAGACGGTGGCCGAGTTCAGCGGCGGCGGCCCCGCGGTGTTGCGGCACCGCGCCGGCGACGGCGTCGCCTGGTACGTCGCCACCATGCCCGAGCCCGCCGCGCTCGGCGAGATCACCGCCCGGGCGCTGGCCGACGCCGGCGTGCGCGGAGCGTTGCCCGACTTACCGCCCGGCGTCGAGGCAGTACGCCGCGGTGAGGTGTTGTTCCTGCTCAACCACGGCCCTGAGCCGGCAAGTGTGCCCATCCCGGACGCGGCGGAGGACCTGCTGACCGGAGCCGCCGCCGAGGGCCTGGTCACGCTGGCGCCTCGCGCGGTCGCCGTGCTGCGCCCGCACGGTTGATCAAGCCCACCTCGAGAACGGATCAGGATGAAGTTCAAGGACGGTTACTGGCGCATGCGGGCAGGCGTCCACGGCGCGTACGCCGTCGCGGCACACGACGTGACCGCGGACGCCGCCTCGCTTCGGGTGCTCGCGCCGACCCGGCCGATCACCCGCCGCGGCAACACCATCGACGGACCGGTCCTGCGGGTGGACCTGTCGTCGCCGATGCCGGACGTGATCCGCGTCCGCACGGTGCACTTCGCCGGGTCCGTCCCGGACTCCCCCGTCTTCGAGGTGCACGACGACGCGCCGGACGTCAAGATCTCCGTGAACGCCGAGACGGCGAGCCTGACCAGCGGCGCGCTCACCGTGCGACTGGGCAGGGACTCACCATGGGAGATGACGTTCAGCGCCGACGGGCGCGAACTCACCCGCAGCGACGGCAAGAGCCTCGGGATCGTGCACGACCCCGACGACCGGCACTTCATGGTGGAGCAACTGCGGCTCAGCGCCGGGGAGCTGGTGTACGGGCTGGGCGAGCGCTTCGGGCCCCTGGTGCGCAACGGGCAGGCCGTCGACATCTGGAACGACGACGGCGGCACCACCAGCGAGCTGGCCTACAAGAACATCCCCTTCTACCTCACCAACCGCGGCTACGGGGTGTTCGTCAACCACCCCGGGCGGGTGTCGTTCGAGGTGGGCTCGGAGACGGTGTCGCGGGTGCAGTTCAGCGTCGAGAGCCACGACCTGGAGTACCTGATCATCCACGGGCCCACGCCGGCCGACATCCTGCGCCGCTACACGGCGCTGACCGGCCGGCCCGCGCTGCCGCCCGCCTGGTCGTTCGGGTTGTGGTTGTCGACGTCGTTCACCACCGACTACGACGAGGCCACGGTGGCGTCGTTCGTGGACGGGATGGCCGAGCGGGACCTGCCGCTGAGCGTGTTCCACTTCGACTGCTTCTGGATGCGGCAGTACCGGTGGTGCGACTTCGAGTGGGACCCGGAGGTGTTCCCCGACCCGGAGGGCATGCTGCGCCGGCTGAAGGACCGCGGGCTGAAGGTGTGCCTGTGGATCAACCCGTACATCGGGCAGGCGTCGAGCCTGTTCGACGAGGGCATGGCGCTCGGTCACCTGCTGCGCCGGCCGGACGGGACGGTGTGGCAGGATGACCACTGGCAGGCCGGGCGGGCGCTGGTGGACTTCACCTCGCCGGCCGCCCGCGAGTGGTACACGGGCAAGTTGCGCGGCCTGCTCGACATGGGGGTGGACGCGTTCAAGACCGACTTCGGCGAGCGCATCCCGACCGACGTCATCTACGCCGACGGCTCCGATCCCGAGCGCATGCACAACTACTACAGCCTGCTCTACAACCAGACCGTGCACGACGTACTGGCCGAGCGGGGCGCGGCCGTGCTGTTCGCGCGCTCGGCCACGGTCGGCGGGCAGCGGCTGCCGGTGCACTGGGGCGGCGACTGCGAGTCGACGTACGAGGCCATGGCCGAGTCGCTGCGTGGCGGGCTGTCGCTGGGGATGGCCGGGTTCGGGTTCTGGAGCCACGACATCGGCGGTTTCGAGGGGCGGCCCGATCCGGCCGTGTTCAAGCGGTGGGTGGCGTTCGGGCTGCTGTCGTCGCACAGCCGGCTGCACGGGAGCGGCTCGTACCGGGTGCCGTGGGTGTTCGACGAGGAGTCGGTGGACGTGCTGCGGTCGTTCACGCGGCTCAAGTCCCGGCTGATGCCCTACCTGTACGGGGCCGCGGTGCAGGCCACGACGGACGGCCTGCCGGTGATGCGGGCCATGCAGCTGGAGTTCCCCGGCGACCGCGGCTGCGACCACCTGGACGCCCAGTACATGCTCGGGCCGGACCTGCTGGTGGCGCCGGTGTTGTCGACCGAGGGCGACATTTCGTACTACGTACCTGAGGGTGTGTGGACCCGGCTGCTGGACGGCGAGACCGTCACCGGACCCGGGTGGCGGCGTGAGCGGCACGGGTTCGACAGCCTGCCGCTCCTGGTGCGGCCCGGCGCGGTGCTGCCCATGGGGGCCCGCGAGGACCGTCCCGACTACGACTACGCCGACGGCGTCACGTTGCAGGCGTACCAGCTCGCCGACGGCTCCGCCCGCACCGTGACCGTGCCCGACGGAGCTCGCGTGGACGGCGGCGTGAGCGCGGTGTTCGAGGTGTCCCGCACCGGCGACCGGATCCGCGCCCGCCGCCTCCAGGGCGCGCCCGCGCGCTGGAGGCTGCTGCTCGCCGGGGTGCGCGAGGCCCGGCACCCCAGGCTGGAGATGACGCCCGGCGGCGTGCGGGTGGCCGCCGAGCCTGGAACCGACGATATCGAGATCATTCTTGAAGGAGCAGCATGACCACTTTCCCGGAGAACTTCCTGTGGGGCACCGCCACCGCCTCCTACCAGGTGGAGGGCGCCTGGAACGAGGACGGGCGCGGCCCGTCCATCTGGGACACCTTCTCCCACACGCCTGGCCTGGTGGCCAACGGCGACACCGGTGACGTGGCCTGCGACCACTACCACCGGCTGGAGGAGGACCTGGACATCCTCGCCGAGCTGGGCGTCGGCGCGTACCGGTTCTCCCTCTCCTGGCCGCGCGTGCAGCCGGGCGGGCGCGGGCCGCTCAACCAGGCGGGCGCCGGCTTCTACCACCGGCTGATCGACGGGCTGCTCGCGCGGGACATCTCCCCCGTGGCCACCCTCTACCACTGGGACCTGCCGCAGGAGCTGGAGGACGCGGGCGGCTGGCCGCACCGCGACACCGCACTGCGTTTCGCCGAGTACGCCCGCCTCATGGGCGAGGCCTACGGCGACCGCGTGCACACCTGGATCACGCTCAACGAGCCATGGTGCTCGGCCTACCTCGGCTACGCCTCCGGCGTGCACGCCCCGGCCAGGACCGAGCCCGCCGCGGCGCTGGCCGCCGTGCACCACCTCAACCTCGGCCACGGCCTCGCCGTGCAGGCGCTGCGCTCGGTGGCCGCGCCGTCGGCGCAGATGTCGGTCACGCTCAACCTGCACCACGTGCGCGGCGTGTCCGCCGCCGACGCCGACGCGGTGCGCAAGGCGGACGGGCTGGCCAACCGGGCCTTCCTCGGCCCGATGCTGGAGGGCGCCTACCCGCGCGACCTCATCGAGGACACCGCCGCGGTGACCGACTGGTCGTTCGTGCGCGACGGCGACGAGGCCGCCGCCTGCCAGCCGCTGGACGTGCTCGGCGTCAACTACTACAACCCCACGCTGGTGCGCCAGTGGGACGGGGCCAGCGCCCGGGAGACGGCCGACGGGCATCAGGACGGCGCCGCGTCCCCGTGGATCGCGTGCGAGGACGTCGAGTTCGTCCAGCAGCCCGGGCCGTACACGGAGATGGGCTGGAACATCGACGAGACCGGCCTGACCGAGCTGCTGCTGCGCCTGCACCGCGACTACCCGTCCCTGCCGCTGATGATCACCGAGAACGGCGCCGCCTTCCCCGACCCGGTGGCCGCCGACGGCCGCGTGCACGACGCGGACCGCGTCGACTACCTGCACCGGCACCTGACCGCCGTGGCGGAGGCGATCAAGGCCGGGGCGGACGTGCGCGGGTACTTCGTGTGGTCGCTGATGGACAACTTCGAGTGGGCGCACGGCTACGCCAAGCGGTTCGGCATCGTGCGCGTGGACCGCGACACGATGGAGCGCACCTGGAAGGACAGCGCCCACTGGTACCGGGACGTGGTGGCCGCGGGCAAGCTGCCCGGCTAGGGCTTGCGGGCCACCCCGCCCACGAAGGTGTGGTAAGTGATGCCCGGAGTGGCCGTGTCCCCCTCCTCGGGGCGCCATTCCGGGAGCGGCACCAGGCCGGGCTCCACGAGCTCGAGGCCGTCGAAGTAGGCCAGCAGCTCGTCACGGGTGCGCCACCGGCCGGTGCCGAGGTTGTCGTTGAAGACCTTCTCCGCGGCGTAGGCCTGCTCCGACACCTCGGGGTGGGCCTCGCCGGGATTGTGGAAGTGGGAGATGACCACGTGGCTGCCCGGGGCGAGCGGGGCCACGAACCGGCGCAGGATGCCGCCCGGGTCCTCGTCGTCGGCCAGGTGGTGCAGGAGGCTGAACAGCAGCAGCCCGACAGGCTCGCCGAAGTCGATCAGGGCTCGCGTCTGCGGGTCGCCGAGGATCTTCTCCGGCTCGCGGGCGTCGGCCTCGACGACCGTGGTGGTGGCGTCCGCCGCCAGCAGCGCCTGGCCGTGGACGAGCACGATCGGGTCGTGGTCGACGTAGACCACCCGCGTGCCGGGGGCGACGGACTGGGCGATCTCGTGCACGTTTCCCTGCGTCGGCAGCCCGGAGCCGATGTCCAGGAACTGCCGGATCCCGGCCTCGCCGGCCAGGTAGCGGACGGTGCGGCGGAGGAACTCCCGGTTCGCCTTGGCGGCCTGGGGCGCGTCCGGCGCGATCTTCAACGCCATCGCGGCCACCTGGCGGTCGATCGCGTAGTTGTCCTTGCCGCCGAGCATGTAGTCGTAGACGCGCGAGACACTCGGCTTGGTGCTGTCGATCCCTGGGGGCGCGGTTTCGTGCTCGCTCTCGGGCACTGCGGCTCCTTCGGAGGGTCAGGGGGCTACGCCGGTGATCTTAGCCGCCCAGCTCGCCGCGGAGGAGCCGCGCGGCGCCGGACATGGCGCGCATCTTGCCCTCGGCCGCCCGCCTCGGCAGATACTTCATCCCGCAGTCGGTCGCGATGACGATCCGCTCGGGCGGCACCCGGTCGAACGCCCTGCGCACCCGATCCGCCACCAGCTCCACCGGCTCCACGTCGGGCGTCGACAGGTCGATCACCCCGAGGATGACCGTCTTGTCCTTCAGGTCGGACAGCACGCCCAGGTCCAGGCCGGACTGCGCGGTCTCGATCGACACCTGCTGGACCGGGCAGCCGGCCAGCTCCGGCAGGAACGAGTACGCCTCCGGCCGCTCGTGGATGATCGCCGCGTAGCCGAAGCAGATGTGCACCGCCGTCGTGCCCACCACGCCGTCCAGGGCGGCGTTCAGCGCGGCCAGCCCGTAGGCCCGCGCCGCCTCCGGCCTGGCCTGCATGTACGGCTCGTCGATCTGCACGATGTCGGCCCCGGCCGCGAACAGGTCGCGGATCTCGGCGTTGACCGCCGCCGCGTAGTCCATCGCGGCCGCCTCGGCGTCCGGGTAGTGGTCGTTCTGCGCCTGCTGGCTCATGGTGAACGGCCCCGGCACCGTCATCTTGACCGGGTGGGCGGTGTGGGCGCGCAGGAAGCTCAGGTCGTCCACCTCGACCGGACGCGGGCGGCGGATGGTGCCGACGATGCGCGGGACGGGGTTCGGGTGGCCGCTGCGGTCCAGCGCCGTACCCGGGTTGTCCAGATCGATGCCCTCCAGGGCGGTGGCGAAGTGGTTGGAGTAGCTCTCGCGGCGGATCTCCCCGTCGGTGACGATGTCCAGCCCCGCACGCTCCTGGGCCCTGATGGCCAGCTCGGTGGCGTCGTCCTGGGCCTGGGCGAGGTGCTCGGGCGGGATGCGCCACAACTCCCTGGCACGCACGCGCGGCGGGAAGCGGCCCGCCAGCCTGGCGCGGTCGATCAGCCATTCGGGCTGGGCGTAGCTGCCGACGAGCGAGGTCGGCAGCAACGGCAGAGATCTCACGGGCCCTCCATTCACCAGCGGTCGAGGTGCAGCACGTCGTCGAGCGGCCGGCGCGGCGCGGGCCTGAACGTGTCCCCCGTGTAGTAGGCGGTGGGCACGAGCACGCCCTGGCGCACGTCGGCCGGGATGCCGAGCAACTCGGCGATCTCACTCTCGTACGCGAGATGCAGGGTCGTCCAGGCCGTGCCGAGCCCCCGGGCGCGAGCGGCCAGCATGTAGCTCCACGCGGCCGGCAGCAGCGAACCCCACAGACCCGCCTGGTTGCCCTCGGGCAGCCTGCCGCCGGGCAGCGCGATGCAGCCGATCAGCAGCACCGGCACGTCCCCCATGTGCTCGCCCAGGTAGGCGGAGCTCTCCGACACGCGCTGCTGCGTCGCGGCCCGGACCGGGTCGCCCTGGAACAACGACCCGGCCGAGGCCCCCGACTGCATGTAGGCCCGCAGGGAGCGGCCGTAGTAATCGCCGATGGTCTTGCGCAGGTCCGGGTCGGTGACGACGATCCATTGCCAGCTCTGCCGGTTGCCGCCGGTGGGCGCCTGCAGGGCGATCTCGAGGCACTCGCGGACGACGTCCATGGGGACGGGGCGGGTCAGGTCGAGGCGTTTGCGGACGCTGCGGGTGGTGGTGAGCAGTTCGTCGGGCATCATGCGCCCATCATGTCAACGTCACCGGGTGATCCGCAGGGCCCACTCGACCTCCATCGGCGCCTGGATCCGCGCGACGGCGCAGGACACCAGGAGAGGCACTACCCGCCGGCTCATTCAGGCCTCCCCAGGTCTTCTCGCGCCAGACCGCGGTGAAGCGGGCGTTACCAGTTAGTCACGCCGGAAAGCAGTAATCAACGTCTTGTGCGACGCATGATCACGTGATGGCAACGCGACCGGGGCAGAAGAAGGCGGCCGACGATCTGATCATCTACGGCCAGATCATCGTCCGAGCACAGGTACCCGGGCAGCCGGGCGGTCCGCCTGCTCTCCACCTGCGGCACGACTCAATCAGCGGTTGTAGGGGTCGGTCAGCGACAGGGGGGTGCGGGCGGCGTCCAGGGCGGCATGGGGGAAGTTGGGTCCAGCCGTGTAAAACCGGGCACGGGTACGACCGATCGGGGTGAGGACTTCGGCTGTGACAAGGTCGCGCAAATCTCGCTGAGCTTGCTGGAGGCTGAGCCCCTCGGCTCGTTCGTAGCGACTGCGGCGGACGCGGCCGGACATGGCCACATCATGCAGAGCGGTGACGATGCGCTCGTCCATGCCCCGCCGCTCCGCGACTTCACCGAGCAGCATCCATACACGGGTGGAGCGGTCAAGACGGTTCTTCACCGTCTGCGCCTGCTGATGACAGGCGGTGAGGTTGAAGCGGATCCAGTCGGAGACGTCTTGGTCGGGCCGGTAAGTGGAACCGCGCCGGGCGAGCACGGCGTAGTACTCCCAGGTGTTGCCCGGCCGCCCGAGCCACGCCTCGATGGAGGAGAACTCGGGTGAGAGCACGCCGTCCCTGGCGATCACCAGAGTTTGGAGGGAACGCGACATACGCCCGTTGCCGTCCGCCCATGGGTGAATGGAGACCAGGTGGAGGTGGGCCATGGCAGCCCTGATCAGCGAGTGCGAGCCGTCACCGGCACTGAGCCAGTCGCACAATTCCCGCATCAGCGCGGGGACGGTCTCCGCGTCTGGAGCTGTGAAGGCCGCGATGCTGGGGTCCCGCGCGTCGGTGACGTAGACCGGCCCTCGGCGCCACTGTCCCGCAGGCTTGCGCGGCGTGTGCCGGTGCCCCTGGAGCATCCAATGCAGAGCGTTGAGGAATCCCATGCTGTAGCAGAAGTCCTCCACATCATGGAGAGTCTGGATGTATGTCATCATCCGCTGGTAGGCGAGGGTTTCCTCGCGGTTTCATCGGAGACGTCCACGTCTCGCTCGCCCTCGAGTAGATCTTCCACATCGATCGTGGACACCTTGAAGCCCTCGATCGAGTTGGAGGCTGCGACGGCGTCGGCGGTGAGAAACTTGCGCAGCCCTTCGGTGCGCTTGCTCGGCGTGGACTGCACTTGGTGGCGGAGGTTCTCGCGAGCCACCTCGATCTCTTCGAGAACTCTCCGGTCGGCGTCGGTGAGCGCGGGAGTCGGGAACAGCATGACGCCATCATTGCGTTAATGCTTCCCGTCCCGCCGTGAGCGGCGGGACGGGACAAGGACCGGGGGTCAGCTGTGGCCGAGGACCCGCATGGCCGGCAGCGCCCGGTCGGCGTAGTCGAACAGGGCCTGGTTCTCCCAGCCGTTGCCGGACGACGGGTCGGCCGGGTCCCAGCCGTTGCCCTTGACGCCGGTCCAGGTGGCCTCCCAGGTGAACAGGCCGAGGCCCAGGCCGCCCGGCACCTGGCGGACGATGTCGGCGATCTTCGCCAGCATCGCGGCCTGGCCCTGCGGGGTGGCCTGGTAGCCGGGGTACGGCTCCGGCGACAGGATGATGTTCTCCCAGCCGTCGTCGTCGGCCGTGGTGAACGGGTAGGCGGTCTCGACCACGACGACCGGCTTGCCGTACCGGGTGGCGACGTCGTTGATGTTGGCCTGGAACGCCTCCAGCGTGCCGTGCCAGTACGCGTAGTACGACAGCCCGATCACGTCGTGCCGGATGCCATTCGCGTTGGCGTTGTCGAACCACCACCGGTACAGGCCGTTGTCACCGCCGTTGGCCACGTGCAGCACGACCTTCGTCGAGCGGGAGACGGCCTTGACCGCGTCGTAGCCGGCGTTCAGCAGGGCGGCGGTGTTGGCCCAGTTCGAGTTGGAGCCGTCCGGCCACAGCAGGCCGCCGTTGATCTCGTTGCCGACCTGGACCATGTCGGCCGTGGTGCCCTGGCGGCGCAGCGCGTCGAGCACGTCGTACGTGTGGTCGTAGAGGGCCTGCTTGAGCTGGTCGAACGGGAGCGCCTCCCATGCGGCCGGCTTGAACTGCTTGCCCGGGTCGGCCCAGGTGTCGGAGTAGTGGAAGTCCACCAGCAGCTTCATGCCCTGCGCCTTCGCGCGCTTGGCGATGGCGAGCACCTGGGTCTTGGTGTTGTAGCCGTCGGCGGGGTTCACCCAGACCTTGAGCCGGATGTAGTTGAGCCCGGCCTGGGACAGGATGCGCAGCGAGTCGGAGCGGCGGCCGTGGGCGTCGCGGTAGACGCCGCCGTAGGCCTCGGACTTGGCGAGGCTGGAGACGTCGGCGCCCCTGATCTGCAGCCGGGCGCCGGCATGCGCCGGTTGCGCGGCGACGACCAGGGCGGCGGCTAACAGGAGCGCGGTCAGGATGCGTTTCATCGGGACTCTCCCTGGGGTTGGGGGGATTCCACGACGACGGTGACCGCGCCGGGTGCGACGGTGACCGGCCCGTCGTGGCGTACGCCGTCGAACACGCTCGTGCCGGTCACCCCCTCGACCGTCACCGGCTCGTCGCCGTGGTTGATCAGGAAGACGTGGTGGCCCCTGCGCACCAGCTCCAGGGTGTCGGGCAGGCCGTGCGGGCGGGTCACGCCGGCGTGGTCGAGCACCTGGGCGAGCAGGTCGCGCAGGCCGGTGACGGGGGCGGTGGCCAGGTACCATGCGGTGCCGGCGCCCAGGTCGTGACGGGTGAAGGCGGGGTGGCCCGCGTCAGGGCCGGAGGCGAAGTCCCGTACGGGCACGGCTCCGGCCGGACGGACCCGCTCGGACCAGATGCGGGCGGTGTCGCCACCGGCCGGCGACCCGGTGATCGATACCGTCTCGAGCTCGCGCAGCGGGTGGAACTCCTCGATCGACAGGCCGAGCAGCTCGCGGAGCGCGCCGGGGTGGGCGCCCGGATGGATGGTGTCGTGCTCGTCGACGATGCCGGAGAAGTACGACACGAGGAGGTTGCCGCCGGCCTCGACGTACCGGTGGAGGTTCTTGGCGGAGGCCTCGGTGAGCAGGTATGAGCTGGGCGCGACCACCACCCGATATCCCGAAATATCGGCGGAAGGGTGGACGAAGTCCACCGTGACATGCTCGCGCCACAACGCCTCGTAGAAGGCGTTCACCGGCTCCCTGAACGTCAGGTCCACCGACGGCCGCCAGTCCAACTCCAGCGCCCAGTACGACTCCCAGTCCCAGACGATCGCCACGTCGGCCCGCACCCGGCTCCCCCGCAGATCGGCGAGCTTGGCCAGGTCGGCGCCGAGCCGCACCACCTCACGCCACTGCTCGGAGTCGGTCCCGGCATGCGGCACCAGCCCGGAGTGGAATTTCTCCGCCCCGAACCGCGAGGCCCTGAACTGGAAGAACAGCACACTGTCGGAGCCACGGGCCACGTGCGCCAGGCTGTTGCGGCGCATCTCGCCCGGCCGCTTGGCGATGTTGCGGGGCTGCCAGTTGACCGCGCCGGCCGAGTGTTCCATCAGCATCCAGGGCGCGCCGCCCGCCACCGAGCGCGCCAGGTCGGCGGACATGGCCAGGTCGATGTGGTTGTCGGCCTGCTCCGCCTTGAGGTAGTGGTCGTTGGCGATCACGTCGAGCTCGCGGGCCCACTGCCACAGGTCGGCGGACTTGCAGTTGACGGTGCCGGCGAAGTTCGTGGTCACCGGGATGCCCGGGGTGAGCTCGCGGAGGATGTCGCGCTGGAGCGCGTAGTGCTCGCGGTGCTGGCCGTCGCTGAAGCGGGCGTAGTCGAGGCGCTGGGCCGGGTTGACGGCCGTGTGGTTGAAGCGGGGGGCGTCGATCTGGGACCAGTCGGTGTAGGTCTGCCCCCAGAAGGTGTTGCCCCAGGCGTCGTTCAAAGCTGAAATGTCGCGATATTTCGCCCGGAGCCACTCGCGCCAGGCCGCCACGCTGTGCTCGCAGTAGCACTCGCCGAGGGGGGCGCCGTACTCGTTGTGCACATGCCACATGACCACGGCGGGATGGTCGCGGTAGTGCTCGCCGAGCGCGCGCACCAGGCGTGCCGTCGCCTCGCGGAAGGCCGGGGCGCTGGAGCAGGCGCTCTGCCGCCCGCCGAACCCGATCCGCGTGCCCTCCCTGGTCACCGGCAGCACGTCGGGGTGCTGGGCGATCAACCAGGCAGGCGGGGCGGCCGTCGGCGTGGCCAGGTCGACCGCGACGCCGGCGGCGTGCAGCCGATCGATGATCTCGTCCAGCCAGCCGAACTCGTAGCGCCCCTCGGCCGGCTCCATCAGCGCCCACGAGAACAAGCCCAGGCTGACCAGGTTCACCCCGGCCTCGCGCATCAGGGCCACGTCCTCCTCGAGGACCTCGCGCGGCCACTGCTCTGGGTTGTAGTCCCCGCCATACGCGATACCAGCAGGACGCTCCGGATACATCCATCCCCCTCGAGAAGCTCTGTGAACGTGCACAGTAACGCCGGGCCCGCCCTTGAGGGAACAGTGACCCAGAATTTTCCTGCTCACTCCCAAGGTTAACGAGACCGTAACGACCCCTTGACGGTCATTTCTGGGCTGTTCCACTCTGTGAGCGTTCACAGAACCCCCCTACGGAGGTACGCAATGCGCGCCAACCGCTTTGGAGCAGCCCTGGCCGTCGCCCTCACGGCCACCCTCGCGAGCTGCGGGTCGGGCGAGCCCACTCCTCAAAGCACCGAGGCGGCGCAGAGCCCCACGGCCGCCGCCCAGGGACCCGTCAAGCTCGTCTACTGGACCTGGGCCCCCAACATGGACAAGATCGTCGACGTCTGGAACAAGGCCCACCCCGACATCCAGGTGACGGTCAGCAAGCAGGCCGGCGGCGACGACGCGGCCGCCAAGTACCTCACCGCGAGCAAGGCCGGCAACCCGCCAGACCTGGTGCAGGCCGAGTACCAGCACCTTCCCTCGTTCATCGCCGCCGACGCGGTGGCCGACCTCAAGGCCGAGACCGCCTCGATCAAGGCCGAGTTCTCCGACGGCCTGTGGAACCTCGTCACGCTCGGCACCGAAGGCGTGTACGGCATCCCGCAGGACAGCGGCCCCATGATGCTCTTCTACCGCAAGGACCTGTTCGACAAGTACGGCATCGCGGTGCCGAAGACGTGGCAGGAGTACGCCGACGCGGCCCGCACCGTGCGCAAGAAGGACTCCAAGGCCTACCTCGGCACGTTCTCCAGCAAGGACCCGGGAGCGTTCACCGGCCTCGCCCAGCAGGCCGGCGCGCAGTGGTGGTCGATCAGCGGCGAGCAGTGGAAGGTCAACATCGCCGACGAGCCCACCAAGAAGGTCGCCGGCTACTGGGACGGCCTGGTCAAGGAGGGCGCCATTGACGACATGCCGTTCTTCACCCCCGAGTGGAACAAGGCGCTCAACGACGGCAAGCTGCTGAGCTGGCCGTCGGCGGTGTGGGCGCCGGGCGTGCTGTCGACCAACGCGCCCAAGGCCAAGGGCAAGTGGGCCATCGCGCCGCTGCCGCAGTGGAACGCCGGCGAGAACTTCAGCGGCTTCTGGGGCGGCTCGTCCGTCGCCGTGTCCGCCAAGACCCCGAACAAGGCGGCCGCCGCGCAGTTCGCCACCTGGCTCAACACCGACCCGGCCGCTCTGGACCTGCTGGTCAAGGAGGCGGCGATCTATCCTGCCGCGACCAAGGCCCAGTCGGCGCTGGGCGAGGCGCCGGAGTACTTCTCCAACCAGCCCGACTTCTGGCAGCAGGCCGCCGGCGTGGGCGCCGGGGCGCGCGGGTTCACCTTCGGACCGAACGTCGGCGTGACCTACAACGCCTTCAAGGACGCCTTCGACAAGGCGCTGCAGAACAAGTCGCCGTTCACCGACGCCATTCAGACCATGCAGGACACCACGGTCGCCGACATGCGTAAGTCCGGCTTCCAGATCGCCTCATGAAGCGTTCAGCGCCCTATCTGTTCCTGACGCCCGCCATCGTCCTGTTCACACTCTTCCTGGCCGTGCCCATCGGCTACACCGTCTACCTGGCGATGCTCAGGACGAAGGTGTCGGGGCTCGGCCTCGGGAAAGGCTCGCGGCGCGAGGTGTTCGTCGGGTTCGACAACTTCGCCGCCGCCCTGGCCGACGCCGAGTTGTGGAACGGGTGGCTGCGGGTGCTCGGCTACGGCACGCTCGTGCTGGTCGTGATGCTCGGACTGGCACTGCTGTTCGCGTTGTTGCTCGACTCGGCGCGGGTGCGGCTGGCGCAGATCTCCCGAATCGCGATCTTCCTGCCGTACGCCGTGCCGGGGGTGGCGGCCACCCTGCTCTGGGGGTTCCTCTACCTGCCCTCGCTCAGCCCGATCAGGGAGATCCTGGACATCGACTTCCTGGGCGCCACCACCGTCACGTACTCCATGGCGAACGTGGCGGTGTGGGGCGGGGTCGGCTTCAACATGCTCGTGCTCTACACCACGCTCAGGGCCATCCCGCGCGACCTGTACGAGGCCGCGCGGCTCGACGGCGCCTCCGAGTTCCAGATCGCGCTCCGGGTCAAGATCCCGATCCTGACCCCGGCGATCATCCTGACCACAGTGTTCTCGATCATCGCCACGATCCAGGTGTTCACCGAGCCGACGACCCTGCGGCCGCTGACCAACACGATCAGCTCCACGTGGAGCCCGCTCATGAAGGTCTACCGCGACGCGTTCGTCACCGGCGACCTGTACTCGGCCGCCGCCACGTCGATCGTCATCGCGGCGATCTCGCTCGTCCTGTCGTTCGGGTTCCTGCGCGTGGTCCGCAACCGCGCCTTCGGGGAGGGCTGATGACCACTGTCTCGCATCGCAGGCCGCGCGGCGGTGGGGCGCTCGCCGGCCTGGCGCCGACGGCCCTGCTGCTGATCGGCGCGATCTACTGCCTGTTCCCGGTGCTCTGGGTGCTGATCGCGGCCACCAAGTCACCGGCCGAGCTGTTCAGCACCTCGACGCTGGCCTTCGGGACCGGCTTCTTCGACAACGTGGCGGACCTGTTCGCCTACCGCGACGGGGTGTTCTGGTTGTGGGCGGGCAACACGCTGATCTACGCGGGCGGCGGTGCGCTGCTGTCCACCGCGGTCTCGGCGGTGTCGGGGTACGCGCTCGCCAAGTACCGCTTCCCCGGCAGGAACCTGATCTTCAACCTGCTCATCGGCGGCATCCTGGTGCCGGCTGTGGTGCTGGCGATCCCGCAGTACCTGCTGTTCTCCAAGATCGGTCTGGCCGACAGCTACTGGGCCGTCCTGCTGCCGCAGATCCTGCACCCGTACAGCATCTACCTGGCCCGCATCTACGCCGCGGCGGCCATCCCCGACTCGCTGCTGGAGGCGGGGCGCATCGACGGGGCCGGTGAGTGGCGGCTGATGTCGCGAGTGGCGATGCCGCTGATGGTGCCCGGCATGGTGACGATCTTCCTGTTCCAGTTCGTGGCGATCTGGAACAACTTCCTGCTGCCGTTCATCATGCTGGGCGACGACGGCAAGTTCCCGCTCACGGTCGGGTTGTTCACGTTGCTGCAGTCGGGGGCGAACCAGCCGTCGCTGTACAACCTGATCCTGACCGGGGCCTTCCTGTCGCTGGTCCCCTTGATCGCGCTCTTCCTCACGATGCAGCGATACTGGAGGACCGACCTGTCCTCCGGAGCCGTCAAGTAACCGGATCCCCGCCCGAAAGCGGGGCTTACGTCCCCAAGGGGGCGAAAGCACAAGTGTTACCAGCACCAGCCAACAACCATTGAGGGGGTGACCGACGTTGGCTACGTTCCGCGTACGACAGCAGACCGACCGCGCTGTGCCTCACCAGCAGCGCGCTCTCGAATTCGAGTCAGCAGACAACCCCGGGATCAGGGACGAAACGGGGCTCGAAGGCCGTAAGGCACCGGGCGCGGGACATGTGCGAGGTGAGACCTCTGGCAGTTCACCTGCTGCCGGGGGCGCCACCCCGGACCACCCGGTTCGGGAGGCGGGACGTGAGTCCCACCCGTATGTGTTCGTGCTCGATAAGCATGGACGTCCGCTGCAGCCCTGCACCCCTGCCAGGGCACGTCAGTTGCTCAAGAAGGGACGTGCTGTTGTCCACCGGCATACGCCGTTCGTCATCCGTCTCAAGGACCGTTCCATTGACTCCTCAGAGGTCGACGGAGTAGAGATGGGCGTTGACCCCGGCTCCCAGCACACCGGCGTCTCGGTGTTCACAGCGCAGGCCGGCGAGCGCCGCGCCAGGTTCGCGATCCAGCTCGACCACCGCGGCGCCACGATCCGGAAAATGCTGCAGCAGCGGGCCGCCTACCGGCGACGCCGCCGTACCCAAAATCTCCGCTACCGCGCCCCTCGGTTCTCCAACCGCACCCGGCCGCCAGGCTGGCTCCCGCCATCGCTGCGACATCGGGTGATCACTACCGTCTCGTGGATCGACCGGCTGGTTCGTTGGGCACCGGTACGGGCGGTCCATATAGAACGGGCTGCGTTCGACACCCACGCCATCGCCGCTGGGAAGCCCCTGGAAGGCGTCGAGTATCAGCTCGGCACCCTCCACGGAACCGAGGTCCGCGAGTACCTGCTGGCCAAGTGGGGACGGGCCTGCGCTTACTGCGGTAGCAGCGGAATGCCGTTGAACATCGACCACATCCACCCCCGCAGCAGGGGAGGATCCGACCGCGTCTCCAACCTCACCCTGGCCTGCGTGTCCTGCAACCAGGCCAAGGGCAACCGCCCAATCGAAGATTTCCTCACCCGCAAGCCGGAACTGCTGGCGAAGATCATCGCACAGGCCAAGGCACCGCTTCGGGACGCGGCAGCCGCGCAGTCCACCCGCTGGGCGCTGTGGCGAGCACTCGACAGCCGCCTGCCCACGCATGTGGCCTCGGGTGGACGAACGAAGTGGAACCGCACCCGAAATCACCTGCCGAAGACCCACACGCTGGACGCCCTGGCCGTGGGCAAGCTCGATTCGATCAGCGAGACCGTGTCCGCAGTGCTGGTCGCCGGATGCGCCGGCCGCGGAACGCACGCTCGCACTCGACTCGACAAGTATGGTTTCCCCCGCCTCCGAATGCCCCGCCGGAAACTGTATTTCGGCTTCCAGACCGGAGATTTCGCCCGAGCCGTCGTGCCCACTGGCAAGAAACAAGGGACCCATATCGGGCGCGTCGCCGCCCGCACCAATGGCTACTTCAACGTCACGACCATCCACGGAACTGTTCAAGGCGTCCACCATCGTCACTTCCGCCTCCTCCAGCGAGCGGACGGCTACGCCTACACCACGCAGAAGGAGGGAAGGGCGTCCTCCTCGGGCTGACGCCCGGGGTTTCAGCCCCAGACATCTCATGAAGCGCCCTACGATCCACGACGTCGCCGCCGCCGCGGGCGTGTCCCGCGGCACGGTGTCCCGTCTTCTCAACGGCGACAAGTACGTCAGCCCGGCGGCACGCGTGGCGGTCGAGCGGGCCATCTCGGAGACCGGCTACGTCGTCAACCGGGCCGCCCGCAGCCTGGTCACGCAGCGGACCGGGTCGGTGGCGATGGTGCTGTCCGAGCCGCACGAGAAGCTGTTCGAGGACCCCAACTACAGCACGCTCATCCGGGTCGCGATCAGGATGCTGGCCGAGCGGGACCTGTCGCTGGTCATGATGATGGCCGGCGACGAGGGCGACCGCGAGCGGGTGGTCCGCTACGTCCGGGGCGGCCACGCCGACGGCGTCCTGCTGGTCTCGACTCACGCCAGCGACCCGCTGGTTGAGGCGCTCAGCTCCGGAGCCCCGCCCGCCGTCTCCTGCGGCGCCGTCATCGGCCACGAGAACGTCATCCCGTACGCGGCCGCCGACGAGCGGCTCGGCGCCCGGCAGATGACGGAGTACTTCGTCGGCCAGGGCCGCAAGCGCATCGCCATGATCACCGGGCCGATGGACACTCCTGGAGGCATCCAGCGGCTCGAGGGCTTCGCCGAGGTGCTCGGCCGCAAGGCGACCACGAAGCTGATCGCGCACGGCGACTGGACGCAGGACAGCGGCGAGCGGGCGATGACGGAGCTCCTCGAACGTTCGCCGGACGTCGACGCGGTGTTCGTGGCCTCAGACCTGATGGCCGCCGGGGCGCTGGCCGCGCTGCGTGCGGCCGGTCGTCGTGTGCCCGACGACGTGGCGGTGGGCGGGTTCGACGACTCGTCGGTGGCGCTCTCGACGCATCCGCCGCTGACCACGATCAGGCAGCCGCTGGCCGAGATGGCACAGGAGACCATCCGGCTGCTGTTCGCTCTGCTCGACGGGGCGAAGCACGTCGATCCGGTGATACTGCCGACGGAATTAGTGGTCAGAGAATCGGCCTGATCCGATGGGACCCGTGTGACGCATTCCCTGAAAGTAGGGATATTTCGGGATCCGACATCGTACGATCATGCAAAGCCCAATTAACGCCAAGGAGCCGACCGTGTCCGACCGCGAGCAGGAGCGCGCGCCGCTGGGAATCGACACCAACAAGCCCAGTGTGGCCCGCGTGTACGACTTCATGCTTGGTGGCAAGGACAACTTCGAGGCCGACCGGCAAATGGCGCGCCTGGCATTCAAAGTGGCGCCGGACGCGCCGGAGGCGGCGCGGGCCAACCGGGAGTTCCTCGCCCGCGTGGTGCGGTATCTGGCGGGCGAGGCCGGAATCCGGCAGTTCCTGGACATCGGATCGGGCCTGCCGACACAGGGGAACGTGCACGAGATCGCCCATACGGTCGCTCCCGGCGCGCACGTCGTCTATGTGGACCACGACCCGATCGTGCTGGTGCACGGCCGAGCGCTGCTGGCCGTGGACGACACCACCACGGTGGTCGAGGCCGACCTCAAGGACCCGGAGGCGATCCTCGGCCATCCCGATGTGACGCGGCTCATCGACTTCACCAAGCCGGTGGCGTTGCTGATGTTCGCGATCCTGCATCACCTGGCCGACCACGAGGACCCGGGCGGGGTCACCGCGCGCCTCGTGGAACGCCTGCCCCCGGGCAGCTATCTGGCCGTGTCGCACTTCCACAACCCGGGCGAGGCCCACCCCGAGGTGTCCAGGCAGGCGTACGCGGTCGAGAAGATCTTCAACGAGACGCTGGGGACGGGGCGGTGGCGTACTCGCGAGGAGATCCTCGCGTACTTCGACGGGCTGGAGCTGGTCGAGCCGGGGCTGGTGCCACTGCCCGAGTGGCGGCCGGAGGCCGAGGACCGGGCCGAGCCCGGCATCACGTACCACACGTTCGTGGGGGCGGTCGCACGTAAGCCGCGCTAGTGATCGGACGCCGCCATCCAGGCGGCGATCTGCGTGCGTGAGTTGAATCCGAGCTTGTCCAGAATGTTGCGGATGTGGCTGTCGACGGTGTGCTCGGAAATGAACAGGCGCGCGCCGATCTGTCTGTTGCTCAGGCCGTCGGCGACCAGCCGGGCGACCTCCGCCTCCCGTTTTCCGAGCGGCGTCGCCCTCGCGCCGGGTGCGGCGACGGGGTCCGGCTCGCCCAGAGCCAGCCTGATCGCGGCGTCGATGCCCAACCGATTTCCCGCCTCGAGCTCGGCCTCGAACCCCGCTGCTCCGAGTGCCGCGGTAGCCGATTCCCCGGCCTGCGTCACGAGCGGGGCGAGATAGGGCAGGATGCTCGCGCCGGCGCCCGTACGCACGGTTTCCGCGGCCCCGAGCAGCCGCGCGGCGAGCCGCGGCCGGCCGGCGCGCGCGGCCTGGTACGCCAAGGCGTCGAGCAGGCAATACTGCGCCACCCGGTCGTCGATCCGGTGCGCGATGCGCAAGGCCTCCGCGAGCAGCGGCTTCGCGCCGTCGAGGTCGCCGGCGATCAGGGTGGCGGCGCCGAGGTTCAGTGACATCATGCCGAGGCTGTAGAGGTCGCCCGCCTCCCGGCTGAGCCGCACGCCTTGTGCCGACACGGATCTGACGATGTCGAGGTCGCCCTCGGACAGCCCGTTGAGCGCGCGCGACTGGAGCACCATGAGAGTCGCCGGCAGGTCGTCGACGGCCGTGGCGAGGGTGTGGGCCTCGTCGGACAGGCGGCCGGCCTCGGTTCGGTCGCCGGCCGTGTGTGCGGCGATCGAGGCCAGGGAGAGCGACTGCGACAGCAGGCTGAGCTGTCCTGCCTCCTTCGCCGCGGTCATCGCCCGGTCCGGTGCCGGACTTCGGCCGCGGATCGCCGGCACGTCGATTCGTAGTACCCGGCGCAGCGCCGTTCGACGAAGTCCTCCTCGCCGGCCTCGCGCAGCCTGAGTCTGGCGTATTCGCGGATCGTCTCGTGAAGGTGGTAGCACGCCGTGCCCTTGACGTCCTCCTTCAGCACCAGGGATTTGCCGACGAGCGAGGCCAGCAGGTCCAGCACGTCGCCGGAGGCGCAGACCGCCTCGATGTCCTCGAGGGTGAACCTGCCGGCGAACACGCACAACCGCCTCAGCAGCGTCTGCTCGTCCGCCGCAAGCAGGTCGTGGCTCCAGTCGATGGTGGTACGCAGCGTCTGGTGGCGCGGCAGCGCGGCCCGGCCTCCCCCGGTGAGCAGGCTGAACCGGTCGGTCAGGCGATCGAGGATCTGCTCGGCGGTGAGGACGCGGGTTCTGACGGCGGCCAGCTCGATCGCCAGCGGCAGGCCGTCGAGGCGGCGGCACAGGTCGACCACGGCCGCCTGGTTCGCGGCGGTCAGCTCAAAGGCGCCTGATCCGGCCGCGGCCCGTTCCGCGAACAACATGACCGCCTCGTTCTGCCGGACCCGCGCGAGAGGCACGTCCGCGTGCGGGAGTTCGAGCGGCGGGACCGGGACCACGTGCTCGCCCGGGGCCGACAGCGGCTCCCGGCTGGTGGCCAGCACCCGTACGCCGGGCGCGGCCCTGAGGATCTCCGTCACGAGCCGGGCGGTCGCGTCCAGCAGGTGCTCGCAGTTGTCGACCACCAGAAGCAGCTTCTTGTCCCGCAGGTAGGACAGCAGGTGGGCCGGCGGGCCGGCCGCCGCCTGGTCCCGCAGGTCCAGGGCCGCCGTGACGGCGTCGCCGACCCGTGCGGGATCCCGTACATCGGCCAGCTCCACCAGCCATGCGCCGCCGGGGAAGGCGCGGCCGAGACCGGCCGCCATCCGGATCGCCAGGCGGGTCTTGCCGACGCCGCCCGGCCCGACGAGACAGACCAGCCGAGCCTCGGTGAGCTTGCTCCTGACGTCCGCCAGCTCGCGGCGGCGGCCGATGAAGCTGGTCGCTTCGGCCGGTAGGTTGCCCGAGAGGCGCGGGGGTCTGGCCATGGCTGACATCGACATTAGTCCCGATTGGCGGCCCAATCACGAATTCACGTGATATGCCCCGCTCTGCGCAGCTGCCTACGCTGCGACCATGCTTAAGGAGCGGTCACCATGAAGGCAATCCGCTACTACCGATATGGCTCTCCCGACGTCCTCGCGCTCGAGGACGTCGACCCGCCTCCCGTCGGCGACGACGACGTCCTGGTCAAGGTGCTGGCGGCTTCCGTGAACCCGCTCGACGTGCACTTCATGAGAGGCACGCCGTACCTCCTGCGCGCGCAGGCCGGCCCGTCCCGGCCCAAGTCCAAAGGACTGGGCGGCGACATGGCGGGCCGCGTCGAAGCGGTGGGCAGGAACGTCACCCGGTTCCAGCCGGGAGACGAGGTGTTCGGCGGCCGGGGCATCGCGCCCGTCGAGCGCAGCGCGGCGTTCGCCGAGTACGCCAGTTTCCGCCAGGACCGAATGTTGCGGAAGAAGCCGGCCAACCTGACCTTCGAACAGGCGGCGGGCGTGCCGGTGGCGGCGCTCACCGCCGTGCAGGCGCTCCGCGACAAGGGACACGTCCAGGCCGGGCAGAAGGTCCTCGTCAACGGCGCCGCGGGAGGTGTGGGCACGTTCACGGTCCAGCTCGCCAAGGCGTACGGCGCCGAGGTGACCGGCGTGTGCGGCACCGGCAACGTGGAGCTGGTCCGCTCGATCGGCGCCGACCACGTCGTCGACTACACCCAGGAGGACTTCACCCGCGCCGGGCGGCGCTACGACCTGATGATCGACATGGCCGGCAACCACCCGCTGTCCGCGATCAGGCGCGTGCTCGCGCCGAAGGGCGTGCTGGTGGGCGTCGGAGGCCCGGTCAAGGGCCTGTGGATCAGCCCTGTCATCGACCTGGTCAAGATGCTCGCGTACTCCCGCGTCATCAGCCAGAGGATGACGCCCATGCTGGCGCGCATCAGCGGCGACGACCTCGACGTCCTGCGCGAGTTCATCGAAGCCGGCAAGGTGACCCCGGTCATAGGCCGGACATATCCGCTCAGCGCGGTCCCCGACGCCATCCGCCACCTCGAAGAGGGACACGCCCGGGGCAAGGTCGTCATCACGGTGTGAGAGATCATGCGCTGCACTGTTTAGGGGCTGCAGTGTTGAGGGGCTGCGCGGAGAGGCGCTGCGCGTGCGCGCGGCTACATGGCGCCCGCGTAGACCCAGCGGCCGTCGAGGCGGACGAAGCGGCTGTGCTCCTCCATCTCCCCCGGCCGGCCGCGGTCGACGTAGTGGGCGCGGAACCGGACCGTGCCCTCGGTGTGCACGACGCTGCCGCCGGTGGTTTCCAGGATCTCCAGGCGAGTCCAGCGGACCCGCTTGTCCAGATCCAGCCGGGCGGAGCGGGAGGCCGGGTGCCAGGTGCGCAGCAGGTAGGCCGCGTCTCCCACGCCGAACGCGGTGAATCGGGAGCGCATGAGTTGCTCGGCGGTGGTGGCGACTGCCTCGCCGCGGTGGAGCTTGCCGCAGCAGTCCTGGTAGGAGGCGGGCAGGCCGCACAGGCATGATCGAGGAGACATGCGATTTATTGTGCCCCGAGTTGGTTGGCCAGGTCGGTCAGGGTGGCGCCGAGCGGGGCGTCCAAGGTGAGCATGGCGTCGGCGTCGCCGCCGGTCGGGCCCTGGTTGACGATGGCGATGGGGAGGCCGAGCGCCGCGGCCTTGGTGACGAATCGCAGGCCTGACTTGATCGCCAGTGAGGATCCGAGCACGAGCAGTGCGCGGGCCCGTGCCACCATCCCGAAGCATTCGTCCACGCGGGCCCGGGGTACGTTCTCGCCGAAGAAGATCACGTCTGGTTTGAGGAGGCCGCCGCAGCCGGTGCAGTCCACCACTTGGAAGCCCTCGACCTGTTCGTCGGTCAGCACGGCATCGCCGTCGGGGTTGATCTGGTGGCCGGTGGCGTGCCAGTGCGGGTTGGCCTCGCGTAGGCGGCGGTCCAGGTCCGAACGCGCGGTGCGCTCCCGACATGACAGGCAGACGACGCGGTCGAGGCCGCCGTGCAGCTCTATCACGCGTCGGGCTCCCGCGGCCTGGTGGAGGCTGTCCACGTTCTGGGTGATGATGCCGGACAGCAGGCCGTGGCGCTCCAGCGCGGCCACGGCGCGGTGGCCGGCGTTGGGGCGGGCCTGGCCGATCTGCTGCCAGCCGACGTGGCTGCGCGCCCAGTAGCGGCGGCGGGCCTCCGCGCTGCCGACGAAACGCTGGTACGTCATCGGCTCGGCGCGACGGGCCTGGCCTGTCGGGCCTCGGTAGTCGGGGATGCCCGACTCGGTCGAGATGCCTGCCCCGCTCAACACCGCCACGCCTCCCTGTCCGAGTAGCTCGGCCAGCAAGGCGATGTCGGCCGCCTGACGCGGATCGCCGGGCTTGGCCGCCTCCACCTGGTCCGCGAGTGGGGACTTCGTCGTGCTTGGAGTCACATGTCCATGGTGCCCGACTCAGTCACCGGTCGCCCCGCGCCACGGTTGACCGAAGCGTCCGCGGCCCATCACGTGAGGACTGGTCCGTAATGTCGGTGGGGTCTCGTTTGCCGCCAGAGCTGCCTCCGGCCTATCCACAGATCGTGCGACTTCGGCCCCTCCCTACGCCGTGAGCGGTCTAACATGACGGCGTGACCGCACCACCACAGCAGCGAGCCCACATCGCCGACCGCGTCCAGCGCCTGGAGGCATGGGCCTTCACCGTCGACGCCGGCATGGCGGACATCAAGGCGGCCGAGGAGCAGCTTCCGGCAATGATCCGCGAGGAGGTCCTGGCATACACTGAGCCTGTGTTCGGGGAGATCATGGCCGGTCGCGCCACCCTCGCGACGAAGGAGGATCTGAACGACCTCGAGCGGCGGCTGACCGAGCTGATGGAGAAGCGGTTCGAATCGGTTGACGCCAGGTTCGAGTCGGTTGACGCCAAGCTCCAGTCGGTTGACTCCAAGCTCCAGTCGGTTGACGCCAAGCTCCAGTCGGTTGACGCCAGGTTCGAGTCGGTTGACGCCACGCTCCAGTCGCTCGACACCAAGCTCGACCAGGTCCTGGCGGCCCTCGGCAAGACGGACGGGTAAGGGACTCAATCGCCCGCTCCTTCCTCGGCTTCCGTGATGCGCTCGGCGCTCCACAGGCGGCGCATCTCGGGGCAGCTCTCCAGCAGCTCGCCGAGCGGGCCCCGCCCGGCGACGCGGCCGCGGTCGAGGACGACGACCTGGTCGGCGCGTTCGAGTGCGGCCTGCCGGTGCGACACCACCAGGACCGTCTCCGGCCCGCGGCTCGCGATCCGCTCCCACAGCAGGCGTTCGGTCTCGACGTCCAGCGCCGACGACAGATCGTCCACGACCAGCAGGTCCGGAGTACGCACCAGCGCCCGGGCGGCGGTGGCCCGCTGCACCTGGCCGCCGGACAGGCGCACCCCGCGCGGGCCGACGATCGTGTCCAGGCCGTCCGGCATCTCGGCCAGGTCCGCTTCGAACGCCGCCAGCTCCAGCGCCCGGCCGATCTCGTCGTCGGTGGCGGCCCGGCCGAGGAGCAGGTTCTCGCGCAGAGTCTCGGAGAACAGGCGCGGGACCTGGCCCGCGTATGCGGCCCGTCCCGGGACCAGGAACGTGCCCGGGTCGTCGACCGGGACGCCGTTCCAGGAGATCGTCCCGGAGTGCAGGGGCAGGAGGCCGAGCAGGGCGCGGATCAAGGTCGTCTTGCCCGCGCCGACCGCGCCGGTGACGACCGTGAAGGCGCCGCGTTCGAGGCGCAGGTCGACGTCGAAGACGCCGCGTCTGCCGTGATCGTCGTGCCGGACCGTGAGGCCCCGGGCCTCGAGGACCTCCAACGGGCCACCGCCGTCCGGCCGCGCCGTCGCCGCCGGTGGGTGGGGCGGGCCGGCGTGGAGCCAGACGCCGTTGTTCCTGGACAGGTCGCCGGCGTCCTCGTGGCGCGCCATGAGGCGGGTGAGCCGGTCCACGGAGACGGCCGCCTGGGGCAGGCCGTACAGGGTCGCGCCGACCGCCCGCGGCAGCGCCGTCAGCCAGCCGATGTAGCTGGTGAACAGCGCCAGGTCGCCGACCGTGAACTCGCCGCCACGCATGGCGGGGGCGGCCAGCAGCAGCACCAGGCCGATGCTGAGCTCGATGGTCGTGCCGGTGGTGGCGTCGAGGAGGTCGGTCGCAAGACGGTCCTTGACGGCGGCGTCGCGGCGGCGCCGGTTGTGTTCCCGGAGGCGCTCAAGAGCGGCCTCCTCGGCTCCGGCGGTCTTGATCGCGAGCACGGCGCCGAAGAGGTCTCCTATGTACGCCGTCACGGCCGCGCCCAGCTCCCTGGACCGCCGGTGCAGCCGGGCGATCGGCCCCCGCAGCGTCCTGCTCAGCACGCCGACGGCGAGCATCGGCACGACCAGCACCAGCGTGATCATGGGGTCGATGGACGCCATGATCACCAACGCGGCGGTGGCGAAGAGCGTGGTGCCGGCCAGGGTGACGCTCTCGTCGGTGAAGTCGACCGTGTCGCCCACGTCGTCGCGCAGGCGGGCGAGCGATTCGCCGGAGGAGTGCGGCAGGCGGGAGGCGGCGGGGCCGCGCGCGGTGAGGATCGAGCGCAGCACGTTGGCCCGCAGCAGGGTCGCCGCGGCGCACCACCAGTAGACGCCGTACGTCCACGCGACGACGATCATCACGCCACGGACGACCTCGACGCACACGAACGCCGCGCAGAGCCACAACGACAGCTCGAGACCCACCGGTCGGTGCCCGCTGAGCTGGTCGAACAGCTGCCGCAGCACCAGCCCGCCGGCGAGCGGGATGACGTGGACCGGCATCCACAGCAGCGCGCCGACGAGGTAGCGGCGCAGGTCGAACGTGGCCAGCCTGGTGGCCACCAGCATCACCGGCTTCATCACCGGCTCACCCCCGCCAGGTCGAGCAGCCGGCCGTACCGGCTGTGGGGGTCGGCGGCGAGGTCCGCGCGGCGGCCGTACTCGATGATCTTGCCTTGGTCGAGTACGGCGATCTTGTCCACGCGGGCCAGCGACGACAGCCGGTGGGCGATGATCACGCCCGTCCGGCCGCCGAGCAGCCGGTCGATGCTGTGCTCGATGCGGCGTTCAGTGGCCGGGTCGAGCCGGCTCGACGCCTCGTCCAGCACGACGAGCCCCGGGTCGGCCAGGAACGCCCGTGCGAACGCGATGAGTTGTGCCTCACCCGCCGAGACGTCGCGTACCTCGGTGTCGAGCCCGTCGGGCAGGGCGGCCAGCCAGTCGCCCAGGCCGACGCCGTCGAGGATGTCGCGGAGCCGCTCGTCGCCCGGCGACGGCCGGAACAGCGTCAGGTTGTCCCGCACGCTGGCCGCGAAGATCTGTACGTCCTGCGTGACCACGCCGATCCGGCGGCGCAGGGACGCCGGGTCCGCGGCGCGCAGATCGACTCCGCCGACGCGGACGACGCCCTCGACCGGGTCGTAGAGGCGCAGGACGAGGCGGGCGAGGGTGGTCTTGCCGCTGCCGGTGCGGCCGACCAGACCCAGCGTCTCGCCGGGGGCGAGATCGAGGGTGATGCCCGACAACACCTGCTCGTCGTCGCCCGGGTAGGCGAAGCTGACGCCGTCGAGCCGCAGGCCGAGCGGGCCCGCCGGGGGCAGGGGACGCGGTCGGGCGGGCTCGGCGAGCGTGCGGCGTTCGGCCAGCAGGCCGCCGATGCGGGCGAGGCCGGCCAGCGCCGCCTGGTACTCCCTGATCTGGTCGATCAGGCGCTCGAACGGCGTCCGTACCATCAGCGTGTACTGGAAGAGCAGCACGGCGGTGCCGACCGTGAGCGTGCCGGAGCTCATGGCCCAGGCGGCGAGGCCCAGCATGATCGCCGTTCCGGCGGCGAAGGCCACCGACGTGCCGGCCAGGAGCACGGTCCCGACGCGGGCGTCCCTGTTCTCGGCGCGGAACAGGGCGGCGCTGACCTGGTGGAAGCGGCGTACCATGTGCTCTCCCGCGCCGTTGGCCCTGATGTCCTCGGCGCCGGCGAGCCGCTCTTCGAGCGCGCCGAACAGGGTCGCGCTCGCCGCCCGCGAGCGGGCCGCGGACGGGACGGCCGCCCGCTGGGCGCGGGCCATGCCGTACCCGATCAGGAGGCAGTACGCCAGCAGCACGCAGCCGATGCGCCAGTCGACGCCGAACACGACGACGACCACCCCGGAAAGGAGCAGCACGCCGGCCACGACGTCCAGCAGGAACGCGACCACGAAGTCGGCGACGGCCACGACGTCGCCGTCCACGCGTTCGATCAGCTCGCCGGGCGTGTGCCTGCCGTGGAAGGTCATGTCCAGGCCGAGCGCGTGGCCGGCCAGCCGCTCGCGTATGCGGTTGGTGCCGTCCCAGGCCAGCCGGCTGGCCAGCCAGGCGGTCACCATCCTGGCGGCCTGTCCGGCGACGGCCAGCACGAGGTAGCCGAGAGCGATCAGGGTCAGGTGGCGGATGCTCGCGCCGCCGATCGCGTCGTCGACGAAGCGGCGGGTGATCTGGGGCGCCGCCAGCGGGAGCGCCGTGGCGGCGGCGATGGCCGCGGCGAGCGCGGCGGCGGGGCGGGGTCCCGGCCGGAGCAGGCGCAGGACGGAGCTGCTACGCGGGGGAATCCCCTGGTCGGACGGTCGTCTCAAGAAGCGTCATGCCCTTTGCGGAGAAGGAGTCAGGGTGCTGGGGGGACATGAACGCTTCCCGCATCTGGGGCCTCCTTGAGCGCTGGGTTGTCGCTTCGGCCGAGTACAGCAGCCCGCCGCCTGCCGCGGCAACCGATTTACCGCCTGGCGGACCAGGGGAGGCGGAGTTCCGCGTTCACCCGCCGTCTCTGAGGACGCCGGCCTGGGCCAGTTGGGCGGTGAGGCGTTCGCGGGCGGGCGAGGCGAGGCCGTCGAGAGCGTGCGGGTCGGCGGCGAGCCGGGTCGCCGGGGCGACCAGGCGCTGGTGGAGGCGGAAGGAGCGGCCGGAGCGCAGGTTGACCGCGAACGTGCCGGGCCCGCGCCCATCGGGTCCCGCACCTGAGACCACCTCCGCGCACGGATCCCAGGCGGACGCCGGAGCGCCGGGTTCCGCGGCGACGGTGCAGGCGGCGAGGCGCCCGGGCAGCAGGCCGGGCAGCCGCTCGAGCCACCGCCTGATGAAGACCGCCACCTCGCGCGGCCCCATGGTGTCCGGCCCGTCGAACTCCGTCCAGCCGGCCAGGTCGTGCCCGCCCGCGGGCGGGAAGCGCACCACCTCCCCTGTCCACGACGTCAACCCCATCCGGTACGCCCGCAGCC